>JAHELW010000018.1 GCA_024643985.1 Myxococcales bacterium
GCGTGCTGGAGCGGGATGAGCGCGGGCTCGACCCAGTTGCCGACGGTATCGGCATCGAGATCGTCCACCAGCACTTCGACGAGCGCCACACCCTCCTCGCGGCCCGCAACGATGAGCGAAAGCTCGTCGCGAGCACCTTTCTCGCCGTGTCGTTCGCCGGCGCGGCGAGCTGGCTCGCCAATCGCGAGCCACCCTCGAAGCTGGTGCTCGATTCCGAGGGCCCTACGATGCAAGAGTTGGCGCAGACGCTCCGAAGCTTGCCGCCCTGCTACGGCCAAGCGTTCCCGCGGACGTCGCGACGGCCTTTGGGCACGGCGCTCTACGATCGGCTGTTCGCGCTCGGACACGACCCCGGGCGAAGGCCTCATACGTGAACGGCAGGCCACGACTGGCGGCCGTCGCCGCGGTCCTCGCCGTCTCCCTGACGGCATGCGGCACTCCTCGATCCGGAGTCGAGAGCGCGGTCCCGCGAGCGGAGGTGCCCGAGGGGCGGCTGCCCGAGGGGGTTCGTCCTCTGAGCTATCGGCTGAGTCTCGAGATCGTCCCGGAGCGCGACGGGTTTTCGGGCTCGGCGATGATCACGATCGAGCTCGACGAGCCGTCCGAGCGGATCTGGATGCACGGCGAACGGCTCGAGGTGACCTCGATCTACGCGACCCACGCCACGACGCGGGTCGAGGGCGCTTGGAAGCAAAGGACACCGGATGGTGTGGCGGAGGTGCGGCTCCGCGAACCGCTCCCGGCGGGTCGCAGCACGCTGCACGTCGAGTACACGGCGCGCTTCGACGCCCCGCTCAAAGGCCTCTACCGGGTTCGCACGGGCGGCGAGGCGTATGCGTTCACCCAGTTCGAGTCGATCAGCGCGCGGCTTGCCTTCCCCTGCTTCGACGAGCCTCGATTCAAGACGCCGTTCGAGCTGACCCTGACGGTGCCTGCGGACGAGGTCGCAGCCGCAAACACGCCGGTCGAGCAAGCGATCCCGATTGCAGGAGGCATGCAGCGAGTCAGCTTCATCACGACACCTCGCCTTCCGACCTACCTCGTCGCGTTTGCCGTCGGCCCGCTCGACGTCGTCCAGGGAGAGACGATCCCACCGAGCGAGACGAGGCCCTATCCAATTCCGCTCCGGGGGATCGCTGCGAAGGGCCGCGGGCCCGCGCTCTCGTACGCGCTCGACCAAACCGCGAAGTATGTGCTCGCGCTCGAGCGCTATTTCGGGATGCCCTACCCGTATCGAAAGCTCGACCTCGTGGCCGTCCCCGACTTCGCTGCAGGCGCGATGGAGAACGTCGGTCTGATCACCTTCCGCGAGTGGCTTCTCCTGCTTCGACCCGAGCAGGCGACCGAAGGCCAGCGGCGCGCGTTCGCCTACGTGATGGCACACGAGCTCGCGCACCAATGGTTCGGGAACCTCGTCACCATGCCGTGGTGGAACGACATCTGGCTGAACGAAGCGTTTGCAACCTGGATGGGCAACAAGATCGTCCACCTTCTGCATCCCGAGTATCGCGCCGACCTGGCGGCCCTCGCCTCCGCGCATCGCGCCATGAGACTCGATAGTCTTTCGAGCGCGAGAAGCATTCGACAGCCCATCCTGAGCAATCACGACATCAAAAACGCGTTCGACCTGATCACGTACGAAAAGGGTGGAGCGGTGCTCTCGATGTTCGAGCACTGGATGGGAGAGGACGCGTTTCGCAAGGGGATTCGTCTGTACCTGCGACGCCACGAGTGGACGACCGCGACTTCGAGCGACTTGCTCGCGGCGCTCGACGAAGTGACCCCCCTCGAAGTCAGCGAGCCCTTCCTGACCTTCTTGACCCAACCCGGCGTGCCGCTGCTCGCTAGCGTTCGCAACGACGATGCGTGCGCGGACGGGACGCGGCGAATCGAGCTCGCCCAGCAACGCTACTTGCCGCTCGGCTCGACCGGCAAGAGCGACAGCAAGTGGCAGGTGCCGCTCTGCATCAGTCACGAGGACGGGCGGACCTGCGATCTGCTGGCGCGCCGGAGCGCGACCTTCGACCTCCCTGGGTGCCCGTCCTGGTGGATGCCGAACGACGCGGGCGCCGGCTATTTTCGGTTTTCGATGTCCGAAGCGGACTGGACGCAGCTCCGCAAGTCCGGATTTCGGTCGCTTTCCGATAAAGGAAAGCTCGCGGTCGCGGACAGCTTGGATGCTGCATTTGCTCAGGGCTCGCTCGACGTCGAGGGCCTGCTCCCGTGGTTCCCGCGCTTCGTCGCGAGCCCTTTTCGGCAGTTGGCGGCCGGACCGATGTCGACCCTGCGTTTCATCATGTATGACGGCGCGTCGCCCGACGCACGCCGCAACGTCGTCGACTACGGGGCGCGGCTCTACCGGGGGCCCTATCGGCGGCTCGGTTGGCGCACCAAGAAGAGTGACTCGAGCGACACCAAGCTGCTTCGCGAGGCCGTGCTCCGCTTCATGGTGATGGACGTTCGCGACGGGGGAGCGAGGGCGAGAGCCGTGCGGCTCGGAAACGCGTATGCCGGTTGGAGACGCGGTCCGGGCCCCAAGGCCGTCGACCCCCAGTTGGCCTCACTGGCTCTCGCGGCCGCCGTCCAAGATGGCGACGCAGAGCTCTTCGAGCACCTCGTCGAGCGGCTCCGCGCCAACGACGATGCGACCGAGCGAAACCGCATCCTCGTCGCGCTCGGCCATGCCGAAGACCCGGTGCTCGCCGAACGAGCGCTCGCACTCGCGCTCGACCCCGGGGTTCGCCGAAACGAAATCTCTCGATTGATCGGAACCCAGTTTCGGAACCCGCGCACGAGGCGAAGAGCCTGGCGGTGGCTGAAAGACCACTTCGACGAGCTCCTCGCTCGGGTCGGCCCGGCTCAGGCAGGCGGCGCTCCCTGGTATGCAGCGTCGCTCTGCTCCGAGGAAGACGCCGAGGACGTGGAGCGGTTCTTCGGGCCGCGCGTGTCTGCGCTCGAAGGCGGCCCCCGCAACCTGGCAAGCGTTGTCGAGGCCGTGTCGCTCTGTGCGGCGAAAGCCGAGGCGCAGCGCGCGAGCATCGATCGGGCGTTTTCCCGAAAACGCTAGACGCTCGTTTATGCGCCTTTGAAATCGGGTGCGCGCTTTTCGAGGAATGCGGTCATGCCTTCGGCCTGATCGGCGCTGTCGAAAAGCTCGCCGAACGCGTCGCGCTCGCGCTTGTTGGCCTGCGTGAGCGGAATGTCGACCCCGTCGCGAATCAAGCGCTTTGCGGCAGCCACGGCCAGAGGACCCTTGGTCGCGATGTCGGCGGCGGTCTTTTGCGCTCGGGCGAGCAGCTGGTCCGGCTCGAAGAGCGCGTTGACGAGTCCGATGCGGAGGGCTTCGTTCGCATCGATGACCTTCCCGCTGTAGATCAGCTCTCGCGCGAGGCCTGGGCCCACCCTGCGAGGAAGCCTCTGCGTGCCGCCAAAGCCGGGAATGATGCCCAGATTCACCTCGGGCTGTCCGAACTTGGCCTTCGTCGATGCGTAGATGAAGTCGCACGCGAGCGCGAGCTCGCAGCCGCCGCCGAGAGCGAAGCCGTTTACCGCCGCGATCACCGGGAATCGAAGCTGCTCGAGCGTGTTGAACACGTCGTGGCCGAGCGCACCGAAACCCCTTGCTTCCGCTTCGTCCATGTCGCGCATCGCCGCAATGTCCGCGCCGGCCACGAAGGCCTTCCCGGTGCCCGTGATAACGGCCGCCCGCACTTCGTCTCGGCGTGCGGTCTCTTCGATCGCCGCCTTGAGGTCGCTGAGCACCTCCGGGCTGAGGGCGTTGAGCTTGTCCGGCCGGTTGATCGTCATCGTGCTGACGCGGCCGTCGTGAACGGTTTCCACAAACGAGGTCATGGCGCCGACTTTAGCCCAACTCGTCGAGGCGTCCACGGCCGCTCAGGAGTCATTCCTGGGCGGGATCACCTGCCGAACGAGAGCCTCGGCGCTCGAATAAGGATCGGCGCGCCCTTCGACGATGTCTCGGAGCCTCTCGTTGACCTCCTCCGAGAACCGCTCGTCCACCTCGTCGACGAGCGCCTGCACCAGAATCGCCCGAAGCTCCGCGAGACGCCGCTGCTCCCGAATTGCGCGCCCGGCGTCGGTCGTGTTCAGAAACTCGCGGTGGCGTTCGAAGGCTTCGACCAAACCCTCGAGCCCCTCCTGGCGGTGCGCGACGGTTTTCACGATCGGCGGCACCCAGTCGCCTTCCCCGGCCTCGGGAGCCTTCCGCAGGGTCGAAACCGCCGTGTGGCCCTGCATCTTGCCGACACCCGCCGGCACACGTCGGAGCGACATCATCTGCTGGAGATCCTGGACGGTCGCGTCGGCGCCGGCGCGGTCGGCCTTGTTCACCGCAAACACGTCCGCGACCTCGAGGATGCCGGCCTTGATCGCTTGGATGTCGTCGCCGAGACCGGGGGCCATCACGACGAGCGTCGTATCGGCGAGCTGCGTCACCTCGAGCTCGTCCTGGCCGACGCCCACCGTTTCGAGAATGACCAGGTCGAACGCGGCTGCGTGCAGGACGTGCAGGATGTCGCCCGTCGACCGGGAAAGCCCTCCGAGGTGACCCCGCGTCGCAATCGATCGGATGAACACCCCCTCGTCGGTGAAGTGGCGCTGCATGCGAATGCGATCGCCGAGGATCGCGCCACCCGAGTACGGGCTCGTCGGATCGATGGCGAGCACGGCGACGCGCTTCTCCTGCTCGCGGTACTCGCGAATCAACCCGTCGACGAGCGTGCTCTTGCCGGCGCCGGGCGTGCCGGTGACCCCGATCACGTACGCATGGCCCTCGTGCGAGAACAGCTCTTTCAGGAGCCCCTGCGCTCTCGGGTCCCGCTCGTCGATCAGCCGACACGCGCGCGCGAGCGAGCGCATGTCACCGTCTTGAATGCCTCGGATCAGATTCGAGAGGTCAGCCACCGGAGCCTCCGGCTAGCGCACCAAGGCGGCCCCGCCGGGCCGCCTCGTATGGTGGGCGCAGTTGGATTTGAACCAACGACTTGTTCCGTGTGAAGAAACCACTCTACCCCTGAGTTATGCGCCCGAAGAGCGCACCTTATACCCGCGCCCCCCACCCGTCGCAACCCATGCCCGAGGCTCGAAAGCGGCGACTCGGACGCGGTCCCGTTCCCGGCTGGGGCTACTCCGTGTCTCCGTCGAGCTTTGCCTTTAGCAGATCGCCGAAGGTCCCGAGCCCCTGCTTGGCCGACTCCTTGCGGTACTCGCGGACGGCCTTTCGCTCTTCGTCGAGCAGGCGCGCCCGCACCGAGCAGCGTAACGTCCCGTCGCGCTCCGTTCCGACGATTTTGACCTCGATGACGTCGCCCTGGGAGAGACCTTTGCGCTTCTCGCCGCGGATGTCCTGAAGCTCCCGGTTGGGGATGAAGCCTCGGCCGCGTTTGCCGAGCATGCCATCGACCTGCACCTGCGCACCGGCGTGCTCGACGCGCTTCACGAGGACGGCGACGTGCGTGCCCGGTTTGAGCGAGCGAGGCGCCTTTCCGACTTCGATCTCCCCGGCCTCGATTGCCTTTGCATCTTGTTCGGAAAGCTTCGAGAGCGAAATCCGCCGCTGCTCCTTGTCGACGCGCTCGATGACGACGTGAATCTCGTCGCCCTCCGTGACGGCTTGCTTGGCGTGCGTCAGCTCTTTGCTCCCACCGAGCTCGGAGATGTGGAGGAGTCCCTCGATGTTTTCTTGAAGCTCCACGAACGCGCCGAAGTCGGTCGTGCGCACCACCTTGCCCTTCACCGGGGTGCCGGGCCGAAGGATCTCTTGCGCGGCTTCCCACGGGTCCGGCTGGCATGCCCGCATCGACAGAGACACGCGCCCGTACCGGTCCTTTCGAGTCGCCGGCTGAACCTTGATCACCGCGACGTCCACTTCGTCGCCTGGCTTGGCCACATCGGCGGGCCGAGCGCCCCGGCTCCACGAAACCTCGCTCATGTGCACGAGACCGTCGAGGCCGCCACCAAGATCGACGAGCACGCCGTAGTCGCGGACCTCGAGGACCTTGCCATGGAGCTTCTGGCCGATCTCGAGCGCCGCCATCCTCTCGCGGGCACGCTTGCGCGCCTCCTTTTCGAGAATGTTGCGCCGGCTGACGATGATGCTCTTCTTGCCGCCCTTGTCCTGCGGCAGCGAGAACTCGCACCGCTGTCCGACCAGCTCGTTTGGATCTTCGATCGGGGTCAACGACATTGCGCTGGCGGGACAGAACGCCCGCACGCCGCCGACGAGCACGTCGAACCCTCCGCGGTTGAACCCATACACGACGCCGGTGACGCGCTGATGCTGCTCGCGCGCGGCGCGAATCGCCTTTCGAACGGCGGCTTTGTCGATCACACGATTGACGATTGCGATGTGCCCGCTCTCGGAGACCGCACCGATGCGCCCACGAAAGATCGCGCCCATCTGGGGCGGCTCCTGAGGCGGCATGGGCTCGAGGAGCGTGAGGTCCGCATCGGACAGGTCCTCGGGTGGCTCGGTTACGGGCGCCGCTTCCGCCGGAGCATCCGGGGCTGTCTCTTCCTGAGATTCCTGAGCTTCGGGCGCGACCTCCGCCTTCGATTCCGGCTCCGTCGTCGGCGCGGGCGCCGGCTTCCAAACCTGAGCGGGTGCCGCTGCCGGCGGAGGAATCGTCGGCTCGTACGCCTTCGCGCCGACGACCGTATCGGCCTCGCCGAGCTCCTCGTCCAGCTGCGCCATGTCCGTCGCGTCGAGCTCCCAAGACGTGTCGGGAACCAGGCTGTCGATCTCCGGCCTATCCGACGGCGCCGCGGGAACCGTGGCGGCCGCACCAGTCGACTCTGCGGCGGGCGCATCGTCCGCCGGAGCGTCTGCGCCGGTCTGCTCTTGCTCGTCGGCGCCCTCACCTCCGGCGGCGTCCGCGGCGGCGGCTTCGTCCGCGACGGGCTCCGGAGCAGGCGCCGGAATGCTCTTGGATTCGTGGATCACGATCGGCAGGTCTCGCGGCTCGTCGACATCGGCGATCGCGCTCGCCTTGCCGAACAGGTCGACGACGATGACTCCATGCTCGACGCGCTGGACGGTACCCGCGATCACCTCTCCGACCGAAAAGGCGTGCTTTCTCGCGGCTCCAGCGAACAAATGTAGAAACGGTGCGTGATGATGAGGCGCCTTCGAATCGCCGGGCGCCTCGCTCGCCCCTGCCCCTTTTTTCTTTCGCCGGCGCCGTCGCTTCTTCTTTCCCGCTGTGGGCGCCGATTCGCCCGACACGGTGTCCGCCTGAGCCTCGGCCGCAGCGGCCTCGCCGCTCACAGTATCGGACTCGGCGTCGGCCACGGATTTCGCCTCGGCGACGGGTTCGGCCTCGGTCGCGGGTCCGGCCTCGGTTGCGGGTTCGGCCTCGGTTGCGGGTTCGGCCTCAGTTACGGCCTCGGTCTCGGATCCCGAGCCGGTCCCCTGCGATTCCAAAGGCTCCACCTCTTCTGTCGAGGTCTCACGGGGTTTGGAATCGGTTTCAGTCATGCGCAATCCTCGCGCGCGAAAGACGCTCGACGCGGCTGCGGAACGTCCGGGTTGGAAGGAACTGTTAGGTTAGGCAGTGCATCGGAGCCAGTCAAGCTGTTGCCGGAAGCAGCTGGGCCCCCTAACCTCGTGCCGGGGCATGTCGGAGGGCGGTGCAGAGCGTCGGGAATCGGGTCGGGCCGCAATCGAGCTGCCCATCGAATACGAGCGCCTCAACGCCCTGCTCGCCGACTACACCCTAAACATCAGCCGGGGCGGAACCTTCATTCACACGGAGCGCCCCCTCGGGGTCGGCACGAGGCTGTCGTTCACCATTCGGGCGCCCTCACTCGAGGAGCCCATCGTGCTTCGCGGGGCCGTCCGTTGGGTCGTCGAGCCGGACCGCGCGGACGCGGACCACCCGGCCGGGATGGGAATCGCCTTCGTATTCGACTCCCCCGAGCAGCGGGATTCGGTCGCGGAGCGCTTGGACCGGCTGATGGTCCGCGCCCTCGGCCCCGCCGCGTTTGAAAAGCTGATGGGCAAACCCGCGCCCGCGAAAAACGAGACGCCCTGATGGCGGCGCAGGTGCGCATCCTGCGCGGCGACCTCACCCAGCAAGCCGTCGACGCCATCGTCAATGCAGCCAACCAGAAGATGCTCGGCGGAGGCGGCGTGGACGGCGCGATTCATCGAGCCGCCGGCCCCGACCTGCTCGAGGCCTGCCGCCGGGTCCCCGAGGTGCGGCCAGGCGTCCGCTGCCCGACCGGCGAGGCGCGAATCACCCCGGGCTTTGCGCTTCCGGCCCGCTACGTCATCCACACGGTCGGCCCGGTGTATGGCAGCCGCCCGCGCGACGCTGCGCTGCTCGCTTCGGCGTTCCGCGCGTCTCTGGAGCTCGCGGTCGAGCACGATCTCGACTCGATTGCCTTCCCGGCGATCTCGTGCGGCGTGTACGGCTACCCCCTCGATGAAGCCGCGGCGATCGCCCGCGAGGTCACGGTCGATCCCAGCTGGTCGCTCGGCGAAATCCGCTTCGTCCTGTTCTCCGAGGACGTGCACGCCGCCTGGACACGCGCCTTCGGATGACGGTCAGAAGTCGACGACGGAGAGGTGTTGACGGCTTTTGTCGTCCGAGCGCTCCCACCGGTTTTCGAGCTTCAGCACCCCGCGCGGACACATGTGCGCGCACATGCCGCAGCCGACGCACGATGCGCGCGTGAAGCTCTCGTTGGCCTGTGCATAGGAGCGAACGTCGATGCCCATCTCGCAGTACGCGCTGCAGTTTCCGCAGGAAATGCACATGTCGGGTTTGACGCGAATCCGGAACCGCCCGAGCTTGTGAACGAGCCCGAGAACCGCGGCCATCGGGCAGAAGTTCCGGCACCAGACCCGAGGTCCGAAAAGCGGGTAGAGCCCGGTACCGATGACGCCGGCGAGAATCGCCCCGACGGCAAAGCCGTAGAACGCCTTGATCGACCAGTCGCTGCCGGAAACGACGTAGTGGAAGGTCGGATGGTCCTTTCCGATCAGCCAATCCAACCCGAGCAAGAACGTGCTCGCCACGGCGAGGACCAGAACCGAGTGAACCGACACCTGCTCGAATCGCCACGCCTTGGTCGACTTGCTCGTGAGGTGCCGCCACGGGTCTCCAAACGTGTTCGCGAGACCGCCGCAGCCGCAGACCCAAGAGCAGTACCACCGCTTGCCGTACACGATGGCGAAGAGCGGCGCCGCGACGAGCGAGCCGACCACGGTGTAGAGCGAGAGATAGAGGGGCAGATCCGCGAGGGTCTGAGGGTAGAGGTAGTCGTACTTGAGCGGCCAGAAATACGAGAAGTAGAACTCGTTGCGGCCGAACAGCGGCATGATGAACGGCAGCGAGAACCCGAGCGCGATTTGAACGGCCACGTTCACGGTGATCCGGTACCGGTTGTAGCGGCTGTTGCCGTGGCGGCGGAGGTAATAGACCGCGCCCCCCGCCATCGCGACCGAGTAGAGAAACCCGTACAGGTACCACCGATTGCGCAGCCCCGCGGCCTCGGAGATCGCGGTCAGCGGCTCGATGCCGAAGTGCTCCTTCACCTTGTGCTCCCAGTAGAGCACGACGTAAAACGCAACGAGAGTCGCGGAAATCGCGATCCCGATGACGCCGCGGTTTCGCCAGCCTTCGCGGTAGGTGCTCAAAAGCCCGTTTTGTCCCTGCAGATCCACGTCAGCTCCTCGGTGCTCGGAGCGGCGGCACGAGCTCCGTGTCGAACGCCGCCTCGTTCAGGTGTCCTAGGACCCAGCTCAGGCTTCGCCGCTCTTCGATCCAGCGGGTCAAGACGCTGTGGTCCCATCTGCGCCCGAGCATGTTGAAGCCGATCACGCGGTCTCCGCGATGCACGATGCGCGTGGTGCTCCGGACGGGTCCCTCTCGCTCTTCGAAATACCAGTTGTCTTCGCCGTCGAGCTCGAAGTTCACCAAGCCCGCCGTCGTGTACTCGATGTCCATGAGCTTGGCGGAGTTGTACCAAGTCCCACGGTCGTAAACGCACGAGTCGCCGAGCAGCGAACGCGCCGCCACCCTCCCCTGATCGCGCGCGGTGTACCAGAGCTGCTCGGGCCGGCGAGACCCGTCGAACCAGCGGACCGACGTACAGTCGCCCGCCGCAAAGACGTCGGGCGCAGTCGTGCAAAGCCCGTCGTCGACGACGATGCCGCCACGGTCGTCGAGCTCGATGTCCGAGTCACGCAGCCATTCCGTGTTGGGCATCACACCGATCGCGACCACGACGCAGTCGGCGTCGTAGCGGCCCTGGTTCGTCCGGACGGCAATCGCGCTCCCGCCGGAGTCGAGCTCGATCTGCTCAACGTCGTGCTCGAGGTGGACGTCGACACCGTGGTGGCCCATGCGGTCGGCAATCCACTCCGCTTCACGCCGATCGAGGGCGATGGGCCAGAACCACTCTTCGCGGATGAAGAAACGCGGCCGGAGCCCGGCGGCGGCCGCCACCTCGACCGCTTCGATCCCGATGAGCCCGCCTCCGATGACGGCGGGATGGCGCGCGAGAGCGCCTCGACGCCCCGAGGCCGTCTCGCGAAACGCATACGGCGAGTCCGGGGTCGTTGCCCGAAGGTGTGCGTCCGAGCGCGGCGGCCCACCGGCCTTGGACTCGGCCCCGTGAACCTCGCGCTCGTACCACTGGAAGTCCTGCATGGTGACGAAGTGACCCACGCCCCGCGCGTCGCTCCCGGGCCAGGGACCGGGACGAGGGCGCGAGCCGCACGCGATCAGCAGCCGGTCGTAGGGGACCGGCGACAAACCGCCCGCCAGCTTCACCTGGCGCCCTTCGACGTCGACGGCGGTGGCTCGGGCGCGCACCCGCCGAAAGCCGAGCCGGGCATAGGCATCCCGTTCGAGCGGCTCGATGTCGCGATGGCTGAGCTGCCCACTGAACACCCACATCAGCGCCGTCCGCGAAAAGAAGTGATCGCTCTCCTCCGAAATCAGCGTGATTTCGGCCCCGGGCTCCCTCCCGCGAACCGAGAGCGCCGCCTCCATGCCGGCGACCCCGTTCCCAACGATCACGATCCGCATGCCGCCCACGATACGACGAGCGAGCCCAGGAGTTACAGCCTCCTCAAAACCGCGACCGATCCCTCTCGATCGTGTGGCTGTACTGGATTTTATCACTTAAGCTGTATGACATGAGTGAGACTGCAACCAATGCCTTCGTGGCGGGGGTGCTGGTGGGAAAGCCCATCTTTCGTGCGCCCGGCATCGTGGTGCACGGTGGCCTCGACGGGGAGGACCGCCAGGTCGCCGTCATCGTGCTTCAGGCCGTCACCACCGATGGGCAGAAGCTCAATTTCGAGAACATCGCCCGCTACGCGGAAACGTCGGGGATCGAGATCGTCAAGGAAGAGCCGCACGTCATCCTCGCGACCCCGGAGCCGAAAGGGATCTTCCAGGACCTTCCGTGGGGCTCGTGGCGGCTCGAGGAACGCCTTCGCCACTTCCACGCGGTGGCCGAGATCGTCCAACGGTTTCACGCGTTGCAGGTTCCGGTCGGCACGCTCTCGCCGAAGTACATCGCCGTCGACGACGAGCTCAAGCCATTCGTGCTCGGCCCTCGAATCGCGCCTCGAAGCGGACCCTTCGTACCTCCGGAAACCGCGAGCGAACGACGGATCGACCTCCGCTCCGACATCTACTCGCTCGGCCGCCTGCTCTACTTCATCGTTGCAGGCGAAGCGCCGCCCCGCGAAGCGCGCGACGTACCCCTGATGGAAGAGCTTGGAAGTTACCCAGCCGGCATCGTTCGCATCATCCGCAAAGCCACGTGCCAGGTCCCCGATGAACGGTACCAGACGCTCGACGAGCTCCTTGCCGATGTGGGTCGGTATCGCGAGCACAAAGACGTCGGCATCGTCCACCCCGACGTGGAGGACCGCAACACCGGGATTCTCAGTGTCGTCCCGGACGCCCCGGAGCCTTCCAAGCCGGCTAAACCCGCGACCGAGCTCCCATCTGCTCCGGTCAAGACGGCAAAAGTCGCCAAAGAGCCGATCAAAGTTGGAAAGCTCTTTCGCGGGGTGGCCTTGGCCCTGGCATTTGCAGGAATCGCCTTCCTGGTTTCCGATTACCTGGACGCGAAAAACGCACTTCGACCTCTCACCGTCGAACAAGCGAGCGAGCTTTCGAGCTTCGTGCAACATGCCTCGCTGACGCGGGGGCAGCCCCCCGCGCTGTTCGCCCACGTCGACGAATCTTGGGAGCTGCTGTCTACGGAGCGCCGGCAAGAGGAGACAGAAACGATCTTTCGTGCCGCGAGTGCGCGATGGGGCACGCGCGAGGGTTTCGTGCATCGCGGAAACGCCCTCGTGGCGCAGCGCTGGAATGAGCGCGTCACCGTCTTTGGCAGCCTTCACGGAGATGTAGAATGAGCAACGAGCCGCGCACACCGAAGAAGCCACGCCGTCCGCACGGCTATACCCTCGTCGATGTGATGATCGTTACACTCATCATCGGCGTGCTCGGTAGCCTGGGGTTCAACCAGTACAGTAAATACGTCGCTCGTGCGCGACGTCCCGAGGCCATCCTCACGTTCCGTTCGCTCGCGGCAGCGCAGCGGGGGTATCTGCTGACCCACGGCCAATACGCGGGCACGTTCAGGGCACTCGGCTTCAACATCGAGGGAGCAGCCCTCGTCTCCCCCACGGAGCTCCAGGGCCGAAGGTACAATTACCGGCTAATGCAGGACGATGGCCCACGGTCTTGGTACGTCGTGGCGACCGGAAACATCGACGGCGATGACTTCATCGACATCATCGGCGCGAGCAATCCACGCTAAAGTCGCTTTTCGGTAACATACCCTACTTGAGGACTGTAATTTTATTTATATACTGAAATTATGAAAGGGGCATTCACAATGACAGCAAAGCGTTGGACACTAGGGGTCGTGCTTGCGGCGGCAGTAGGCCTTTTCGGGCTGATCCAGGCCGACGCAAGCCCATTTGCTACGTATCTCCTGTCGGACGATCTCGGGAACGCCGTGAACGGCACGGCGCCAGAGATTCCGAAGGATAAGGACAACGCCGGCCACGGCAATAACGAAGACGGCGTGGACTCGAGCAACAAGGGACAAGGTAAGGGCGGCCCGACGGGCGGCGTGGACGAGTCCTGCGATGGCGACGGCGAATGCGTTGATGACGAAAGCAGTGGCGGTGGTGCTGCTCCCAGCAAGGGTAAGGGCAAGAAGAAGTAGTCTCGCCGATTGCATCAAACAGGAAGGCGTCCTCCGGGGCGCCTTTTCCGTTTGAGGAGGTCCTCGGCGCGGCTTGACGGTCGAGTCAAACAGGGCTTCTCTCCCCTTCATGTCTTTCCCCCAGCCGCTTCGGGCGGTCGTGACCGGAGCTGGCAGCGGGCTCGGACGCGCGCTGGCCGTCGACCTAGCCCGCCGCGGCGCCTCGGTGGTCGTCTCCGACATCAATCCGGAGTCCGCGGAAGAGACGGCAGGGCTTCTCCGCTCGCAGGGCGTTCGCGCCGAGGTCGTTCCCTGTGACGTCACCGATCGCGACGCGGTCCTCGGCCTCGTCGAGGAGACCGAGCGCCGGCTCGGCGGCATCGACCTCATCGCCAACAACGCCGGCGTCGCCGTCGGTGGCCTTTTCGAAGAGATCTCGATCGACGACTGGCGCTGGGCGGTCGACATCAATCTGTGGGGGGTGATCTACGGCTGCCAGGCCGCGATTCCCAAGATGAAAGCCCAGGGCCGCGGCTACGTGCTGAACGTCGCGTCGGCCGCGGGGCTTGTCGCGCCCCCCGCGATGTCCGCGTACAACGTGACGAAAGCGGGCGTCGTCTCCCTGAGTGAAACGCTCTACGCCGAGTACAAGAACGCAGGGATCCACGTCTCCGTGCTCTGCCCGACGTTCTTCAAGACCAACATCGTGGGCGCCAGCCGCGGCGCGACGACGAAAAAGGATGACGTGCAGATTCAGCGCTGGATGGAGCGCTCCAAAGTGCAGGCGCCGGACGTTGCGAAGGGCGCGATCGACGCGGTTCGCGACGGCCGGCTCTACGTTCAGCCGATGCGAGACGGACGCATGGCGTGGCGCCTCAAGCGCACCCACCCGCAGCGCTTCTACGACTCGCTGAGCCGAACGCATTTGAAGTACCTGAAGAGTCGCAAGAAGTCCTGATTGGCCGTACCGCTCCGACGCTGCTACGCCACTGCCCACGTCATGCGCTGCGCCTTCTTACTCGCGTTCGTCTGGGTTCTGGTCGGTGCGACGACGTTTCGACCTGCCGCGGCGTCCGCGCAGGAGGCCGACGCTCCAACGCCGCCCGAGGCTCCCGGCGAGGCCGCGATGGTTGCCGAAGAGCCGGATGCGCCGGGGCGGAGCGCGCTCCTTCACAACGCGGCCCTCATGGACGAGCTCGTGGAGCGCTCGACGACTCAAACCATTCGCGAGCAGAAGTTCGCGGCCGCCGCAGGCATCACCGGCGGGACGATCCTGGTCGGTCTCTCCGCGTGGCGTCTGATCGAGGACGACCCGCAGAGCGCCTACTCGCGCGGTCTCGGCGTGATGTTCATGACGCTCGGGATGGTGGACCTGACGACCGGCATCTACGCGGCCACCCGGGTCCCGCACGAGAAGCGCCGACTCGAGCGATGGAAAAGAGCGCGCTCGGCCGGCATCACCGAGCTCGAGCTCGCACACTTCGAAGGGGAGCTCGAAGCGTCGCGCGAGCTGCGCCAAGGCGAGCGGCTGCTCGTGCGTTGGAACGGGCTCACCCACGCGATCGCCGGCATCCTCGTTCTGTCGTTTGCGCCGATCCCGGACGCATCGACCCGCACCGATCGCGTGTCGGGATACGTCGTCGGTGGCATTTTCGTGGCGACCGGCTTCGCCGCCTTTGCCGCGTCGTTCCGCGACACCCCGAGCGAAAAAGCGTGGAGCGACTACAAGACGCGCAAGATGCCGATGCCCGGACACCAGCTTAGCTGGCGCTTCGCGCCCGCGATTTCGCGCCGGGGGGCGGGCCTGTCCTTCGGGGCCACCTTCTGATAGGAGCTGCTCCCATGGATCTCGACAAGCTGAAAGTCATCGTCACCGGCGGCGCCTCCGGCCTCGGAGAGCACTTCGCCAAACAACTTCTCGCGGCGGGGGCTCAGGTGGCCGTCGGCGACGTCAACGAAGAAGGCCTCGCAGCCCTCCCGGACGGCATTCACCGCCGAAGGCTCAACGTGGCCGATCAAGACGACATCGCGAGCTTCGTGCCTTGGGCCGCCGGGCAGATGGGCGGTCTCAACGGGTTGATCAACAACGCCGGCATCATCCGGGACGGCCTCTGGGTCGGAAAGAGCCGCAAAACCGGCGAGATCCGGCGCATGTCGCGCGAGGACTGGGACGCCGTCATCGCGATCAATCTCACCGGGGCCTGCCTGATGGTCCAAGAGGTCGTGGCGCACATGATCGAGCACGGCGAGCCGGGCGTGATCGTCAACATCTCCTCGGTCGCACGCCATGGAAACCGCGGCCAGACCAACTACGTCGCCGCCAAAGCGGCGCTCGCTGCCAACACGGTGACCTGGATGAAGGAGTTCGCGCCCTACGGCATCCGCGTCGCCGCCGTCGCGCCTGGAGCGACCGAGACCGCGATGACCGCCGGCATGAACCAAAAGGCGCTCGACATGATCAAGGCGTCGATTCCCCTCGGCCGCATGGGCCAACCCGAAGACATCTGGCGGGCCGTGAAGTTCATCTTCGACTGCGACTACTTCACCGGCCAAACGATCGACGTCCACGGCGGCGCCTCCCTTTAGGTGAGGGCTCGGAGGATGGCGCGATGTGCGAAGTAACCGAGCGGTAGGAGCGCGCAGCCGATCGCGTAGGCGCCCCAGAACGAGAGCCGGTCGCGCATCAAAAAGGGGATGAAAAAGAGCAGCGTGATCGGCAGCGCCACCAAGATACTGCGCGCCATGTCGAACACGCTCTGCGCATCGCGATGCTGGAGATAGGCGAGCGGCAACACGAGCAGCGTCGCCAGCGGTAGGGCGATGATGAATCCCGCCGTGGTCGGGTAGCGCCTCGAGATCCAGGCGGCGACGCCGATGACCACGGCCGAAATCAGCGTGTTCAGCACGAGCCACATCGCTACTTGCCCGCGGCGACCCTTTCGACGGCGGCGAGGAGGCTCTTGCTGTAGACGCGGCCGGTGAGGTTCTCGCGCGCCTGTCTCTCGACGGCATTCCATTCCGCCCTGTGGGGGGCGATGTCGACCTCGACCATGCCGCGGGCGACCATCGACTGATATGCCTTGTCATCGTCTCGGCGAGCCAACGTGTCGAGGGCCCTTGCGGCGCGTTCACTCGTATTCATGAGGGCCTTTTGATCGGCCTCGGAAAGCTCGTCGAACTTCTCGCGCTTGATCAGCGAGCCGCCGACGATGATCGCAAAGTTGTCTTTCGCGACGTAGCTGAGGCGCGTGTACCACTGCATCGCGACGGCCGCGATGGACGACGTCGGGACCACGTCGATCATGCGGGTCTGTAGGCCCCCGTAGACTTCCGGAACGCCCATTCGCACCGGATTCGCACCCACGACGCGCATGAGCTCCGCGAAGATCGGGTCATCCTTCCAGGCCCATGGACGCTGCGTCTTGAGGTCGGAGGGCTTGGCGAAGGGCTGCGCCGAAAAGATCCGGTTCTTACCCGCTTCACCCCACGCCATGTTTTTGAAGCCGGCCGCCTCGAACATCGCGTTGAAGCGAGGGCCGAGCTCGGTGCGCGCACGTTCGAGCTGATCGTATTCGGTGATGAGCCCCGGAGCCGCGAGGACCAAGACCGGCCGCACGACCATCCCGAGACCCGTGGTCGTCACCCCCGCGGCGTCGACCTGACCCGCTCGCACCTTCCGGATGAAGTCGCGCTCGTCGCCCTGGCTTCCGCCGGAGTAGAAGCGAAGCTCGACGCGATTCTGGGTTGCCTTCTTGAGGCTTCGATTCCACGCCTTCATGACCTTCATGAAGGCAGAGCCCGGTGGCGCCAGCGATGCGAATCGTATGACGGTCGCCTGCTCGGCTTGCACCTCGGGCGCCGAGACCGCCCCCGGCAACGAAAACGAGCACGCGGCCAGAAGCACGACGAACACCTGCCGTACGCGGGTCATGCGCTAGTCGCTCAGATCGCTGAAATAGTATTCGATGTGATCGAGGTACCGCTCCGCCCGACGACGCGCGAGGGCGTTGCTCAACCGCGCCTCTGGAAGGACATCCCCGGCATCGAGAACCTCTTCGAGAAGGTCTCGGAAGAGCTTGTGATCGCCGACGTTCACGGCGTAGTAGCGCGCCATGCTGAGCTGGACCATCAGGTTTCGGCGCTCTGTCTTGTCGAGCACCTCGTCGAAGAGAACCTTCGCGCGATCCATGTCCGGAGGGAACTCCGATGCCGCCAGGGTGGCCATCGTCATCTGGCCGATCATGAACATGAAGTCCGGGTCGAGCTCGACCGAGTACCCGAGGAGAACTTTGGCGAGCGGCAGGTCCGCCACCGTGTCCATGTCTTCCATGCCCATGTTGATGCGCGCACCGAGCGAGGCGCCCGCCCAGAGCAGAATCGAGGCGTCCTTTTTCTCGGTGAACACCTCGCGCAGCCACGCGTCGAGGGTGTCGATGCCACCCTTGAGCGCCGGATCGAAACCTGGGTCGCGGTTACGCAGAAAATGCTTCGAGAGGTCCCACGCGCGGTTGTACATGACCAGCGCCCGGCGCCGAAGGTGATCCGCCTCCTGCCAGTCGTCCTCGAAGTCGGCCACTTCGACCCGATCCTCGATCCAGCCGGTGCCGTACCCGATGTAGGCAGCCACGAGGCTCATCCCGATCGTCTCGTTGTCGGGGACGACGCGAAGCAGGCCCTCGAGCTGAATGATGCTTGCGGGAAACGACTTGCCGACCAAGTCGTAGTCCCAGTGCTGCTCGACCCCCGGCGCCGCCCGCCCAAACAGCTCGGCCGTGGAATCGGCCGCGAGCTTTTCGGTGTCACACCCGGCGATGGCTAGAAGCCCCGCCAGAAGCGCACCCGTTCGAAACCATCGAAAACGGCGCATGGCCGGCTAGTGAAGCGGAAAGGTCACGCAAACACAAGCCATTTTAGCAGCGCCTGCGGGCTCGCACCCCGGCTTCTGGGGGACACGCGAGGAGAATCGGTCGGGATGCCCAGCACAGCGAGTGGGGGCGAGCGCAGCGAGCGGGCACCCACTCGCGAGCACGGGTGTCGCGACCGATTCTCCGATCCTGCCCGTCGGGCGAATCCGCGTTTTCGCGGTGTGGGTCGTAAGTGGTTGGAAAGAGGAGGTTTGCGAGGGGGGATCCTGTCCCCCTCGTTTTGACAGGCTGGTGACAGCGAGTACCTTCCGCCGCGGGGACCTGATGACACCTGGGGAAAGCCGCGATCAACTTCGAGACCTCGCACAGCGCATGGAAGCGCTGGGGAGGTATCTTTGACCTCGACGGGCTGCGCCACAACGTCGACCGATTGACGAACCTCAGTCTCGCCGAGGGTTTTTGGGACGACCAGCAGAGGGCTCAGAAGCTGATACGGGAGCGCGCGTCCTCCGAGGAAACCCTCAAGGAATTCGAGCGGGTCGACCGCGAAGTCCGAGACCTCTTGGAGTTTTTGGAGCTCGCGGCGAGCGAGAACGACGAAGGCGTCATCGCCGACGTGGCCGAGCAGCTCCCCGCCCTCGAAGCCGAGGTGCGCACCCTCGAGCTCAAGCGAATGCTCGCGCCCGAGGACGACACGGACGCGATCGTGACGATCAACCCCGGCGCCGGGGGCACCGAGGCACAGGACTGGGCGGAGATCCTTCTTCGCATGTATCTCCGGTGGTGTGAGCGGCGCGGCTTCAAGACCGAGCTCCTCAGCAAGCAGCCCGGGGACGAGGCTGGAATCAAGGACGCCACGTTCGTTGCGCGCGGTCCGAACGCGTACGGCTACCTCCGGGCTGAAAACGGCGTCCACCGGCTCATTCGAATCAGCCCGTTCGATGCCAACAGGCGCCGCCATACGTCCTTTGCAGGCGTGAGCGTCGTGCCGGATCTCGGTGACGAGCTCAGCGAAGGCGAGATCGAAATCAAAGACGAGGACCTCGAGGTCAGCACGATGCGCTCGGGCGGCGCGGGCGGCCAGCACGTGAATCGAACGGAGTCCGCCGTGCGCATGAAGCACATTCCGACCGGGTTCACCGTGCGGTGCGAGGCGGAGCGATCGCAGCACCAGAACCGGGAAACGGCCCTGAAGATGCTGCGAGGGCTGCTGTTTGAAAAGGCACGGCGCGAAAAGGAAGAGGCGTTCGAGGAGGCGTTCCTGAGCGACCGCGCCGACATCGCATTCGGGTCGCAGGTGCGGACCTACACGCTCCAGCCATACACGATGGTCAAAGACGAACGCACGGATCACAAGATCACGAACGCGGATGCCGTGCTCGACGGCGAGCTCGATGACTTCATCGAGACCTATCTCCTGATGAACGCCGAGAAGAAACAGCAGAAGACGAAGGCAAACAAAGCCCGAGGGGACTAGAGAAGTGGCCACCGAAGACGAGCTGCGACAGACACGGCTGAACAAGGCGGAGCGCCTGCGGGAGCTCGGCGTATCGCCCTACCCCAACGCGTTTCGAACCACGCCCGAGCTCGAGCAAAAGCGCCGCGAGCTGGTCGAGCTTGCAGCCGACGAAGAAGCACGCGGCGGGCTTCCGCTCGAGGACGAGCTCGGCGACGATGCTCCGCACCTGCCTCTCTTCGGCCGCGTGATTGCGAAGCGCGGTCCGTTTCTGGTGATTCGCACGCCCCACGGAGACGCGCAGGCGCTGGTGCGGCCCGAGCGCCTGACCGAGCAGGAGGCGGCGGTCCTCAAGCTGCTCGACCTGGCCGACCACGTGTTCGTCGAGGGGCCTGCGATTCGGACGAAGACCGGCGCGCTGGCGGTGAGCGCGAGGCGGTACGAGCACGTCGGCAAGACTCTCCTGCCCCCGCCTGCCAAGTGGCACGGGTTGAAGGACGTCGAGAAGCGCTATCGCGAGCGCTACGTCGATCTATTCGCGAATCCCGCGGTTGCGGAGGTGTTTCGAGCGCGCACGCGGATGGTTCAGTCGTTCCGCGGTTTTCTCGATGCGCGCGGGTTTCTCGAGGTCGAAACGCCGCTGCTGCATGCGGTTCGCGGCGGCGCGACCGCCAAGCCCTTCGAGACCCATCACAACACGCTCGACCTGGGTCTGATCCTGCGCATCGCGCCCGAGCTCTACCTGAAGCGCCTCTTGGTGGGCGGCTTCGACCGCGTCTACGAGATCGGCCGCGCGTTTCGCAACGAGGGCATCAGCACCAAGCACAATCCAGAGTTCACGATTCTCGAGTTCTACATGGCGTACGCCACGCACGAGGACCTGATGGACCTGGTGGTCGAGATGACCCGGGCGGTCGACGACGACCTCCGCGCTGGGTTTCCGTCCCTCACCGAAGAGCGCACGTTCGACCTGACGGCCGACTGGCAGCGAGTCCCGATGCGCGACTCGATCCGCGACCGCCTTCGTCGAGCGGGCCAGGGAGAGGTGCCGGCCACCATGTGGGCCGAGGTGCTTTCACCGCAAGCCGTCGACGACGAGGACGCGCTTCGCGAAGCCTGCGCGGCGATCCTTCCAAAGCTCGACACCGCCGCCCAAAAGCAGCTCGGCCTCTGCGAGACGCACGGCGAGCGCGTGTTTGCGGTATTCGAGCTGCTCGTCGAGCCGGTTTTGACGGCGATGTATCGCACCCCGAACGGGGCGATGTCGGTCCCCGTGTTCATCACCGAGTTCCCGTGGGAGGTCTCCCCGCTTGCCCGGCGCTGCGACGACGACCCGGCTTACGTCGACCGCTTCGAGCTCTTCATCGACGGCCGCGAGCTGAGCAACGCGTTCAGCGAGCTCAACGACCCGGACGACCAGGCCGAGCGCTTCGAATCGCAGCTTCGCAATCGGGAGCGCGGTGACGAAGAAGCGATGGACTTCGACGCCGACTACATTCGCGCCCTCTCCCACGGCATGCCACCAGCCGCCGGTTTCGGCCTCGGCGTCGATCGCCTCGTGATGCTCCTGTGCAACCAGCCCTCGATTCGGGACGTGCTGCTCTTTCCTCTGCTTCGCCCGGAGGCCGAATGAGCCGAGAGCGGCCGCTCGGTGTGTGGACGGCCGTGCTCGCGGCCCTCGGTGTCCTGCAGGTCGTCGCCCTGCTCGTGTTCATGGGCAGCAGCACGCGCTGGTTTCAAGCGCAGCTCGAGGACGACACACTCTGGGTGCGCCTCGCGATCGGCTGGGCGACGCTCCAGCTCACGCTCTTCCTCTTGAGCGTGGCGGTGGCGAAGGGGGCGATCGGCCGTCCCCGCGGGGCGCGCGGGCGCGCGCGGACTCTCGCGCTCGGCTCCACGGCCGCCTTGCATGCGCTGGTCAGCAGCATCTCCGCGGGCATCCTTCTCTGGGCGGCTCGGGTCTCGGTCGGACACGTTCTCGGAGGAAGCGTCGCGAGCCTCCTCTTCGGGCTCACCCACTTGGTCTACCCCGATGCCGACCTCGACTGGGCAGAAACCCTCTATCACACGGCGACGACGCTTCAGAACGGAACGGCCGCGCTGCTGGTCATTCTGAGCATCGCCTGCTGGTTTCTGATTCCTGCGGAGCGCCGACAGCGTTTTTGGTGGGTCTTCGACGCGATGCTCGTTCTGGCCTTCGTCGGCGTGACGTTTCTCTTTCCGCTTTCACCCGCGGAAGGAGACAGCTCGAGCCTCGCGAGGGCCGTGGCCCGCGTCACCGTCACCACGCTGTTCGTCATTCGGTTGGCGCTCCGGCTCGTGGGTCCGCTCTTGGCAGCCTTCGAGCGCATCGGCTTCCGTTCGATGGTTGCCGCGCGCCACCTCCGCGCGAAAAAGACGGGCTTCCTCGCCGCGAGCGGCACGCTGTCGATCCTGGCCGTGGCGGTGTCGTCTTGCATGCTCATCTCGGTGCTGAGCGTGATGGGGGGCTTTCGCGCCGACCTGAAGAAGAAGATTCTCGGAAACCACGCGCACATCGTCGTCGACCGCGCCTTCGAGGAGCTCGACGACTGGGAGCCC
Source organism: Myxococcales bacterium (assembly GCA_024643985.1). Taxonomy (GTDB): domain Bacteria; phylum Myxococcota_A; class Polyangia; order Polyangiales; family Houyiibacteriaceae; genus SG8-38. The sequence continues at coordinate 22,108 of JAHELW010000018.1, forward strand.
ATTCTCGAGCGGGCGCGGGACGCCGACGGCGTCGTCGGCGCGACCCCGTTCCTTCAGGTGGAGGTGATGATCTCGAGCCTTTCGAACCGCGCGGGCGCCCTCCTCCGCGGCATCGACCCCGGGACGGTTTCGGACGTGACGGACCTGGCGCGCAACATGACCCACGGAAAGCTCGAGTACCTGGAGCACCCGGAGCGGATTCTCGACTCGGCGGCAGGCAACTCTGGCAGAAAAGGCCCGCTCGACGCGATGATCGAGGGCGCCGAAAGAACGGCGGCGAAAGGTCTGCCCTCCGAAAGCGCCGAGGACGCCATGCCCGGGCTGATCGTCGGTCAGGAGCTCGCGCGTGCGCTCCGGCTGGTCGTCGGCGATCGCGTGACCGTCGTCTCGCCGCGTGGCGACCTCGGGCCGACCGGGCCCATTCCAAACACCCGCTCGTTTCGCATCGCGGGCATCTTCTTCAGCGGCATGTACGAGTACGACATGAAGCACGCGTACATCGACCTCGGGGTCGCGCAGCGGTTCTTCCGCTCCCCCGGCCGCATCAGCGGCATCGAGATCAAGGCGGAAGACGTCGAGCTCGCTCCCGAGCTGGCGGCTGCGCTCGGCCCGAAGCTCGGCCGGGAGGAGCTCCGGGTCCGCGACTGGAAGATGTTGAACCAGCAGCTGTTCGGGGCGCTCGCTCTCGAGAAGCTCGCGATGTTCATCACGCTCGGCATCGCGGTGCTCATCGCCGGCTTTTCGGTGTTCGGCACGCTCACGCTTCTCGTCCAGGAGAAGCGCCGGGAGGTCGGCATCCTGAAGACGATGGGCACCTCCGCCCGTGGCGTCATTCGGATCTTCGTGATCGAGGGTCTGCTGATTGGCGCGGCGGGCGGGCTGATGGGCCTCGGACTTGGCTTCGTGCTCACGTTTGCTGCGGAACACTTCGGAATCCGGATGAATCCCGAGGTCTACTACATCGACAAGCTCCCGGTTCAGCTGGACCCGACCGAGTTCGCCCTGGTGGGCGCCTCCACCGTGGTGGTATGCCTGGCCGCAACCCTCTTTCCCGCGTATCAAGCGAGCCGGGTGCGGCCCGTCGACGCGCTTCGGTACGACTGACGGCGGCGACCAAGATGTCCGATTCACTCGTCAGCGTGCAGAACGTGAGCAAGGCCTTCGAGCACGAAGGCCGTTCGCTCGAGGTTCTGAAAGGGATCGACCTCGAGATCGCCAGCGGCGAGATGGTCACGATCGTCGGCCCCTCGGGCGCCGGCAAGAGCACGCTCCTTCACCTCGTCGGAACGCTCGATCTGCCCACGGAGGGACGCATCCTCTACGACGGAGCGGACGTCACGCGTCTCGGAAGCTCCGAGCTTGCGGAGTTTCGCAATCGAAGCATCGGTTTTGTTTTCCAATTTCACCATCTGCTTCCTGAATTCACCGCCCTGGAAAACGTGCTGATGCCGGGTCTCATTCAGGGGCGCCGCCGGCTCGAGGATCGAGCCCGCCAGCTCCTCGACGAGGTCGGGCTGTCTCCGCGGCTCACGCATCGCCCCGGCGAGCTTTCCGGCGGCGAGCAGCAGCGGGTTGCGCTGGCGCGGGCGCTTCTGATGAAGCCCAAGCTCGTGCTCGCCGACGAGCCGACGGGCAATCTCGACAGCCAGACCAGCGAATCGGTGCAGTCGCTGTTCTTCGATCTGAATCGACGCCACGGGACGACGTTTCTGATCGTGACGCACAGCAGGGACTTCGCGGGGCGCATGCCGAGGCAGGTCTCGATGAAGGACGGGCGCATCGTTTCGGACGAACGACGCTCCCAACCCCTTGAAAACCAAGGAAAACCAACTTGACCCCCTTTTAGGGCACGGCTATAGCCGCCCGGATCGTTAGCTCTTCCCAATGCGCCTTTCCGCCCCTGCCATCGCCCTGACGCTTGCAGGGCTCGCTTCCGTGGCGGGCGCGCAAAGTGAAGAGAACATGCCGGTGACCCCTTCGCCGGCGGAGCGGCCAGTGCGGACGGGCCCGACCCCGGCCGCGCCGCCCGAGCCGCTCGAGCCCGACGAGCCTGCAGGCGACCCCTACGAGCCCGTCGAGGATGAAGAGGCGGCCATCCGCGTCCCGCGGACGAGCTGTCACGGAAAAGAGATTCGCCGCATCGTCGTCGTGGGCGCGAGGCGCGTCGACCCCGACGACGTCCGGGCGACGATGAAGCTGCGGCGGGGCGACACCTGCCTCGACCCGGCGGTCACGCGCGACGCGAAGGCGCTCTGGAGAATGGGTTACTTCGACGACCTTCAGATCGAGGCCGACCCGCTTGGTGCGGGAATCAAGCTCACGATTCGCGTCGTCGAGCGTCCGGCGATTCGAAAGGTCATCTACAAGGGCAACGACGAGGTCGACGAGGACGACATCGACGAGGCGATCAGCCTGGAGGAGGGAACGATCCTCTCGGTCCCGGACGTCGAGGATCAGGCGGACGCGATTCGCCAGCTCTACTCCGAAGAGGGCTTCTTCCTGGCCGACGTGAAGTACGAGCTTCGGCGCGTTCCCGGCGAGACCAACCAGGTCGACGTGATCTTCAAGATCGACGAGGGCGCCGAGGTCGAGGTGCGCAGGATCAGCTTCGTCGGCAACAAGGAACTCCCCGCCGCCGAGCTCTTGAAGATCATGCAGACCAACGAGACGGGGATGTTTTCGTTCCTGAGCGACCGCAACAAGTTCAGCCGCTCGGCCTTCGACGAGGACGTCACCCGCGTCCAGGCGTGGTACTACGACAAGGGCTACCTCATGATGCGACCCGGCCGTCCGGCCGTGGAGCTCACCGCAGACCGCGCCTACGTCGACATCACCATTCCCGTGGAGGAAGGCCCCCGCTTCCGCATTCGAAACTTCGACGTCATGGAGACCGACGGCGCGGGCAACGAGGTCGAAACCATCGCCCCGAAGGACGACCTTCGCGACATGGTGAAGCTCGAATCGGGCGACTGGTTCAGTCGCAGCAAGATCGCGGAAGGCATCGAGCAGATCAGCCGGACCTATCGAGACGCGGGGTACGCGCTCGTCGAGATGGTGCCGGGCACCGACCTCGACGAGGAGAACCAGCTCGTCGACGTCACGATCAACATTCTTCGCGGCCCCTTGGTCTACATCGAGCGGCTGCACGTCCGCGGAAACACCAAGACCCGCGACGCCGTGATTCGCCGCGAGTTCAGGATCAGCGAAGGAGACCTCTACAACCAGACGAAGCTCGAGGACGGCCGCTCACTCGTCAATCAGCTCGGCTACTTCGAGCGCGTCGACGTCTCGGAGGAGCAAGGGACCGCGCGGGACCAGATGGTGATCAACGTCGAAGTCGCGGAAAAGCCGACCGGCACGTTCCAGGTCGGCGCCGGCTTTTCCTCGCTCGAGAGCTTCATCATCACGGCGCAGGTGCAGCAGCAGAACCTCTTCGGGCGCGGGCAGACGCTCGGTCTCAACCTCCAGCTCTCCGGTATCCGGCAGCAGATCGATTTGAACTTCGTCGAGCCTTGGTTCCTCGGGTCGGAGTGGAGCCTCGGGTTCGGCGTATTCAAGCGTATCCGCGACTTCCGCGACTTCCGCCAGGACTCGACCGGCGGCAACGTGACGACGGGGCATCCAATCTTCAATCCGCGGCTTCGGCTTTTCGTCCGCTACGAGATCGAAAACGTCGTCATCTCGCAGCCGCGCGGAAACCTCCTCGGCGTCGGAGGCGAGCTTCAGAACACGTTCTCGAACATCTTCATCGCGAACGCGTTCCGGGACGGCATCACGAGCTCGGTCCGCTTCACGATCAACTGGGACAGCCGCGACAACCGCCTGCAGACCACCAACGGCATCTTCGCGAACTACTCGGCGCAGGTCGCCGATCGATTCCTCGGTTCCGACAACACCTTCGTACGCCACACGGGCTTCGCACGGTTCTACAAAAAAGCGTTCGGCCCCGTGATCTTCAAGGTCAACGCCGAGCTCGGGCTCATCCACTCCCGGCGGCAGGTGCCGGTCTTCGAACGGTTCTACCTGGGCGGCATTTTCACCATTCGCGGCTATCGGCTGCAGTCCGTCGGTCCCCAGGCGGGCGTCGCGGCTGCCGGAGACCCGAACCTACCGATCATCCCGCAGGGCCGACCGATCGGGGGTGACTTCCAAGCGTTCTACAACATCGAGTTCGAGTTTCCGCTCATCGAGGCGGTCGGCATCAAGGGCGTGATTTTCACGGATGGCGGCAACGCGTGGAACCTCTTCGCGTTTCGGGATCAGTTCGGCAACTGTCAGGCGCCGATTGCCCCAGACGCCGACCGTTCGTCTCAACCGTGCGGCATCCACCCGTTCCTTCGCTACTCGGTCGGCTTCGGCATTCGCTGGTTCTCGCCGCTCGGGCCGCTCCGCTTCGAATGGGGCATTCCGATCCGGCGGCGCCCCCAGGACCAGCCGCTTCGCTTCGAATTCACGATCGGCCAGTCGTTCTAGCCGAATGAAACCGCTCTCTCAAGCGTATAACCCCTGCGGCTTGACCGCCTTGCAGCAAACGGCTAGCTAGGCCGGGCCTGAAAGGAAAGACCCATGCGCTCGAGCAGTTTCTTCATTATCGCATTGGCTTCTGTGCTTCTCACGGGTGTCGCCACCACCGCGCAGGCCCAGCTCAAGATCGGCGTCGTCGATCTCCAGCGAGCGATCAACGAGACCGAGGACGGACGCCAGGCCCAGAAGCGTCTCAAGAAGCTGTTCGACGAGCGGCAGAAGTCGCTCGACAGCAAGCAGCAGTCGCTGAAGGCACAGAAAGAAAGCCTCGAGCGCCAGCAGGGCGTGCTTGCCGAGGATGCGTTCCGAAAGAAGGCCGAGAAGTTTCAGCAGGACCTGATGGAGCTGCAAAACGAGTACATGCAGTACCAGCAGGAGCTCTCGCAGAAAGAGTCCGAGCTCACGCAGAAGATCCTCGAAAAGATGCAGCAAATCCTCCGGCGGATCGGCCAAAGCGAAGGGTACACCCTGATCATGGAGGCGAACGAAGGGGGTGTCGTGTGGGTTCCCTCGAACCTCGACCTCACCGACGTCCTGATTCAGCGCTACAACCGGCAGACGAAGCAAGGCGGCGGTAAGAAGAAGTAAGCCCGTCGTGCCGGACACAGCGCGTTCGTGGCCCAAATCGGCGTTTCCGGCTACAAAACTCTCATGGTGAGGTTCTGGGCGCTCGGCGTCGGAGTCCTGGCGTCGCTCGGTGTCGCCGGGCACGGGATCGCCCAGGACGCGGAGAGAGAAGACCCGAGCGAGCTCGTCGACGAGTCGCCGGGAGAAGAAACCGCCGGGGGATCTCGCGTCTATCAGGTCGACGAGTTCACGAAGGCCGCCGTGCGTCGCTACCCCGCTCTCAAGGCCGCCAAGGCGGACATCGATGCGGCGCGCGGGAGGCTCGACGAAGCGAGGCTGTCTCCGTTCTTCCAGTGGGAGGGGCAAGCGAGATTCTGGGTTGCACCGGGGGCGCGCGGCACGGCGACCTTCAGCCCCGATCCGCAGATCCCGTTCAGCAATCGGTGGGGCCCCGGCGGCGAGATCGCCATTCAGGCAGGCGTTCCCATCTACACCTTCGGAAAGATCCGCGCCGGCAAAAAGGCGGCCAGGGCGGGCATCAGCGCAGCCGAGAGCGAGCGCGAGCTGACGCTCAACCGGGTCGTGTTCGACGTCCGGCGCGCGTACTTCGGGGTTCAGCTTTCGCTCGACCTGCAGGCGCTGATCTCGGAGGGCAAGGACCCGCTGCGGAGCACCGTCGACAAGCTCCGAGAGCGCCTAGAGGCCGACGACCCCCGCGCGAAGCAGAAGGACTACTTCCGGCTCGCGCAGGCCCTCGCGGAGGTCGAGTCGCGCGAGTCCGAGGCGCTGCGTCTCGAAGCGTCCGCGCGAGCCGCGCTCGAGGTCCTGACCGGAATCAAACCCGCGATCGTGCCCGAATGCCCGCTCGAGGTCGTGCAGAGCGAAGTCGTCGAGCTCGGCGACCAGGTCGAACGCGCGCTCGTGAACCGGCCCGAAGTGTTTCAGCTCGAGGCGGCCAAGAGCGCCCGTGACGCCAACCTCGTCGTGAAGCGTGCGGGCTACCTTCCGGACATCATTCTCGCGCTGAGTGCGAGCTTCGCGCGAACGCCAGGCGTCACCGACATCAACAACCCGTTCGTGATCGACCGCGGCAACTTCGCCGGCGCCTATGCAGGACTCGTCGCGAAATGGAAGCTCGATTTCGCGGGCACGAGCGCGCGGGTGAAGACCGCCAAGGCGGAAATCGAATCCCTCAAGCAAAAGACCGCGGAGGCAAAGCTCGGAATCGAGCTCGAGGTCAACGCGCTCTACGAGCAGCTTCAGGACGCCAAGCGCCGGGTTGGAAGCTGGGAGCGGTCGGAGCGCGAGGCCCGCAAGTGGTTCATCACGTCGGTGCAGGGCTACGAAATCGGCACCATGGATTCGCGCGAGTACGTCGACTCGCTCACCGCGTACTTCTCGGCCCGGTCGAATCGACTCATGGCGACCGCGGATTACAACCTCGCCGTTGCCGCCCTAGAAAAAGCCACCAACGTTCCAATGGTATCGGAAAAGGGCTGGCGTCCTGCCGACTGTGAGGAATAAACGGCGGGGAAGCCACGTCTATGGGGAAGATATGACTCGTATTGCAATGATTTCAGGCTTTCTTGCCGCCTTTCTCGCGTTCGGCGCACCCGCTCTCGCGCAGGCGGAGACCGCGACTGCGGCCGGGGCAAAGAGCGCGCTCACCGCGGCCGAGATCGCCAAAGCAGAGGCGTTCATCAGGACCAAGCACAACAAGGTGCGCGCCGTGCTTCGAAAGCCCGACACGCCCAAGCGGGCCGAGCAGCTCACCGTGCTGTTGGGCGAGTTCCTCGACTACGAGCGCCTCGCCGAGCTCTCCCTCGACAAGGAGTGGGACAAGCGCTCGAAGAAGGAGCTCGACAAGTTCGTGAGCCTTCTCCGTGCACTGGTCGAGCGTCAGTATCAGCGCAACATGGAGTCGACGCTGGAGTACAAGGTCAAGTGGGTCGGAAGCGAGCCCCTCGACGACGGCGTGAAGGTGAAGTCCTCCGCCCGCTCCGTGAAGAAGAAGCGCCAGCCGCCCATCACCATCGACTACTCGATGAGCCCCGCAGGCGAAGAGTGGAAGGTCTACGACATCTTCACCGACGACGTCAGCCTCGTGAAGAACTACAAGCGCCAGTTCCGACGGGTGATCAAAGAAGAGGGCTGGAAGGGGCTGATCGGGCGGATGGAAAAGAAGCTCAACGAGGAAGACGAGCT
>JAHELW010000157.1 GCA_024643985.1 Myxococcales bacterium
ACGATTCGGTTCATGAGATTGCCGAGGCCGTTCGCGAGCTCGCCGTTGTAGCGGTTCAAGAGATTTCGGTGGCTGAAGTCACCGTCTTGACCGAAGCCGACCTCACGCATGAAGTAGTAGCGAAGCACGTCCGCGCCGAACGCCTCCACCAGTGGACCCGGGGGCAGGAAATTGCCGAGGGACTTAGACATCTTCTCGCCGTTGACGGTCAGCCAGCCGTGCGCCCACACCTGAGTCGGCAGACGGACGCCCGCGCTGAGCAGAAACGCGGGCCAGTAGATCGCGTGGAAGCGGAGGATGTCCTTGCCGACGATGTGCGTGATCGTTTCTGCCTCGCGCCAGAACTCGTCGAAGAGAGGGGCTTCGCCTTCTTCGGCGGGGCCGCCGAGGGCGCTGATGTAGTTCGTGAGGGCGTCGAGCCACACGTAGATGACGTGCTCCGCATCGCCGGGGACTGGAATTCCCCAACGAAAGCTGGTTCTCGAAATCGAGAGATCCCGCAGACCTTCTTTGACGAACGACTTCACCTCGTTGAAGCGTGCGTTGGGCTGGACGAAGCCGGGATGAGATTCGTAGTGGTCCAGCAGCGGCTGAGTGTATTGGCTCAGCCGAAAGAAATAGCTCCGCTCCTTGATCCGCTCGACGGGCTTCTGGTGAATCGGGCAGAGGTTGCCCTCGAGAAGCTCCTTTTCGGTTTTGAAGGATTCGCAGCCGACGCAGTACCAGTCCTCGTAGTCGTCGAGGTAGATGTCGCCTCGCGCCTCCATCCGCCTCCAGAGCTCCTGGACGCGCTCCCGGTGCTGCGACGAGGTGGTTCGAATGAATCCGTCGTGTCTGCAGTCGAGCTGCTCCCATGCTTCGCGGAATGGGGCTGCCATGCGGTCGACGAAGTCCTGCGGCGCGAGCTCCTCTTCTCTGGCGCGCCGCTCGATCTTCAGACCGTGCTCGTCCAACCCGGTCAGGAAGTATGCAGGCTTGCCGCGCAGTGCCTGATAGCGCGCCACGACGTCGGCAGCCACGGTCGAATAGGCGTGGCCGATGTGCGGCCGATCGTTCACGTAGTAGATCGGCGTCGTGACGTAGTAGGGGCGAGCCATGTCGCGCCGAGACTAGCCAAATTCGGCTGAAGCGCCACCTAGCACAGGTCTCGAAGCCCGAAGAGCAGAGCGTCGAGCGCAACTTGGCGATTCGCGTTCTTTCGCATCGCCTGCACGCAGTCGTGAACGAGCGAGACGCGACCGGCGGCTCCGTCGGGGGAGACGGACTTCGCGCGCCGCCGGAGCTCCTCCGCATGGGAAGTGAAACCGAGATGCTCCTCCTCGACGTCGAGGGCGCTCACCGACAGGTCGCGGTAGAAGCTTTGAAGCGTGAGCAGGGCGAGCTCGAGGTCGTCGCGCCGCGCAAGCCGTTCCGAGAGCTCGACGAGCGTACCCGGCCGACCCGCTCGAATCGCATCGTCGAGCGCAAGCACCAGCCCGGTCAGCTCCTCGACCGATCCGTCACGTGCAAGCGCGAGGGCTATGTCGGCGCGGCCTGCGCTGAGCGCGATCGCAGGACCGATCGAACCCTCGTCGACCCCCTCGGCCTGAAGGATTTCGCGCAGGACGGCGGTCGGAAGGCGCGCGAAACGGATGCGCTGACAGCGCGAGCGAATCGTGGGCAGCAACGAATCGGGCCGCTCGGAGGTCAGGATGAAGTGTACGTTGGGCCGCGGCTCTTCGAGTGTCTTCAACAAGGCATTGGCAGCTTCGGGCTGGAACTCCGGAAACGAGACGTCGGCCTCCGGGAAGATGAAGAAGGTCGCCTGCGCCTCGAATGGGGCAAACTGGGCCAGAGGAAGGATTTCGCTGCGAAGCACGTCGACTTGAATGTTGCGCTTGCCTTCATCCCTCGGCCTGAACACCCTCACATCGGGGTGGGCGTCGGCGCGGATCCGATCGACGATGTGAGCGTCTCCTCGCGCGACGACCTCGATTGCGAACGACCACGCGGTGAGCTCCTTTCCGACACCGCTCGGACCATCGAACAGGTATGCGGACGCGACGCGGTCGCGTTCCCGCGCCTGCCGGAGCGCTCGAAGGGGCCCCTCTTGTGCCCGCACGGAACCAAGCGAGCTCACCTTCCAGAGCCTCCCGTGAAGATCGAGATTGCGATGGTCTGCACGGCGTCGACGACGTCGTCTGGAGAGAACGCGTCGGGGTCGACGAAGGCCTGCATCACGAGGCCGTCGAGTAAGCCCATCACGATACGAGGCAGCATTTCGAGCGAGATGCGGGACTCGAGCCCCAGCGACATGAGATTGCGCTCGAGGTAGTCGCGAATCTGCTGGGCGCCCAGCTCGTAGAACTCCGCGAGCCTCGGACGAAGCGACTCGTCATAGAGACCCAGCGCGAGGAGGTCCGCGACGACGAGCGCTTCGTCGGTTCGCTCGGCGCGTGCCGCCCACAGCTCCTCGAGAGACTTGCGGAGCGCTTCGAAAGGGTTGTCCGACGGAGACCACGCCTGCATCGTGCGCGCCTGCACCACGTTGCACGCGGTTTCGAGCACGGCGTGGATCAACGCCTCTTTCGTGGGGTAGTGGTAGTGAAGCGCGCCTTTGCTCATGCCCGCTTCTTTGGCGATGTCGAGGAGGCTCGTTCGGGCGTAGCCCTGACGCGCCAAAACACGGATCGCCGCGTCGATGATCTGCTGGGAGCTGACCGCGCTCTTTGCGTACGCCATCCGGTCACGACCATGAGGCCTGGGCCTGGGGCTCGTCAACCGGTTGTGCTAGAGGCGCCCGATGAGCACACCAGGTGATTCGCTCGCCGAGCTCGTCGAGCTGATGCAGACGCTTCTGGGGCCGAACGGATGTCCGTGGGACCGCGAGCAAACGCTCGAATCGCTTCGGCAGTACGTCATCGAAGAAGCGCACGAAGTCGTCGATGCGATCGATCGGGGTGAGCCCGAGATGCTTCGAGAGGAGCTCGGAGATCTCCTGCTGCAGGTCGTGTTTCAAGCGGCGCTCACCGAGCAGCGCGGTTGGTTCGACATCGATGGTGTGGTCGACGCGATTTCGCAGAAGCTGGTGCGCCGTCACCCCTGGGTCTTCGGCGACGAGGAGGTGCACGACGCGAGCGGCGCGATCAACAGCTGGGAAGCGATCAAGGCCAAAGAGAAAAAGGAGAAGGGCGCCCTCAGCGGCGTTCCCGTCGCGCTCCCGAGCCTTCTTCGCGCGGTCCGCGTCGGAGAGAAGGCGAGCGCCGTTGGCTACGACTGGCCCGACGCGGGTGGTCCGCGCGCGAAGATCGACGAGGAGCTTCAGGAGCTCGACGAGGCCGCGGCGCGAGGGGATGCGGCGGCGATGGAGCACGAGCTCGGAGACCTTCTCTTCGCGCTCGCCACCTACGGCCGCAAGCAGGGCCTCGACCCCGAGGCTGCGCTGCGCGCCTCACTCAACCGATTCTCCGGGCGCTTCCGGCACTGCGAGGAGGCGGCAAAGTCCGAAGGCAAAGACCTTCGAGACTACACCGAGGCGCAGCTCGACGAGCTTTGGGAACGAGCGAAGGCTCTCGAGCACGGCAAGTGACTAGAGCTCGTCGGCCGGGAACGGCATCACGGCTCGAATCGTGTCTTCTTCCGCCAGCAACATGATCAGCCGGTCTACGCCGAGCGCATTGCCGCCGCTCTCGGGCATGCCCGCCTGAAGTGCCTCCAAAAACCTTTCGTCGATCGGGTAGACAGGACGCCCCGCGGCTCGGCGGTCTGCCTGGTCACGCTCGAAACGCTTGCGCTGCTCGTCTGGATCCGTGAGCTCCCCAAACCCGTTGCAGAGCTCGATGCCCCGAAAGAAGCCCTCGAACCGGTCCGCCGTGCCATCGTCGTGAAGCTTGGCGAGGGAAGCCATCGACGAAGGCCAGTGCGTGACGAATACCGGCCGGTCTAGGCCGAGCTGAGGCTGTACTTGCTCGACCCAGACACGAAAGAAGCGCTCTTCGTCTGAGGGGTCCACCATGCCGTCCGCATGCTTCCGAAACGCCTCCTCGACTGTGAGTCGCGCCCAGGGCGACGAAAAAGCCACGGCGCACGGGGCCTCGAGCGCAGCGGCGACGTGCGAGATCAGCCGCTCGGTGTCCCGCATGACGTCGTCGGAGCTGGCGTGACTCCGATACCACTCCAACATGGTGAATTCGCGCTCGTGGTGGGCGCCTTGCTCCTCGGCTCGATAGCTCCGGCACAGCTGAAAAATGCGGGTCGCGCCCTCGCTCAGCAGGCGTTTCATCTGATATTCGGGGCTGGTCGAGAGCCAGCCGACGCGCTGGCCATGGGGGTCTCGGACCTCGAACGCCGAGAGATGCACGTCGAGGCCGGGCGACGGCACGATCGAGGGCGTCTCTACCTCGATGAAGTCGAGCTCTGCAAAGAAGCGCCGGATGGCGTCCGTGACGGTGGCGCGGCGCCGCAGCAGCTCGAGCACACGCTCAGCCTTTGACGCGCTCCACGTAAGCGCTCGTGCGTGTGTCGATCTTGAGCTTGTCACCGGTGTTGACGAACAGCGGCACGTTGACTTGGAGTCCCGTTTCCAGCGTTGCGGGTTTGGTCGTGTTGCTGCTCGTGTCTCCCTTGAAGCCGGGCTCGGTTTCAGTGACCGTGAGCTCGACGAACGTCGGGGGAGTCACACCGATCGGCCGACCCTCGAAGAGCATGATGTCGACCTCGGTTCCGTCGAGAAGGTAGTACACGTTGTCTCCGAGCTGTTCGTTGCTCAGCGAGATCTGTTCGTAGCTCTGCGTGTCCATGAATACCCGCGCGTCGCCCTCGGGGTAGAGGTACTGCATGGTGCGCTCTTCCGTGTCGGCTTTCTCGAGCTTCTCGCCGCTCTTGAACGTTCGGTCGATGACTGCGCCGGTCATCATGTTCTTGATGCGAGTGCGGATGAAAGCTTGGCCCTTTCCGGGCTTCACGAACTGGTGATCGACGACTGCGTAAGGCACTCCGTCGATGAGCATTTTGAAGCCTTTCTTGATGTCTCCCGTGTCTGCCATGAGATCATTTCTCCCGGATCTTCTGTGAAGCGACGAGCAGGTCGCTTGGTTGCGTCGGGCTCTCGCTCGGCTCGGCCGTGATCTGCACGTCGAGCTCACGCATCGAGGTGGCTATCGCCGCGCTACCCACTCTGGTCTCGGCGTCGTAGTCGAGCGTACCTTTGGGCATGGGAAGCTCGCCGACCGCGGCGAGCCACACCACGTAGTGGGTCATTCCGGCCTCGATGTCTCCGGGAGGCGGAAGGTGGTCCATCGTGATGTTGAGCAGCATCTGCTCTTTGTCGATCTTTTCGAGCGTGATGTCGCCATGAGCGGCCGGGACGTACGCGCTTCCAACGAGTGCGTAGTCGGCGGCAGGATTGCAGCCGGCGCACACGCCCACAGCGGTAAACCCGAGAAACCAGAGCCCCACGAAGTACTTCACCGCACGGCTTGTAGGCGGCGGTTCGAGCCCCGTCAAGCGCCAGACCTTGCCTTGCGTCCGGGTCGGTTGTACCCCGGGTTTCATGCGAGACGTCGACGACGAGGTACGTCAGATCAAAAAGGAGATCGTCGAGAGCCGCGGCTTGATCATCAAGACCAACAACCTGGTCAACGCGCTCGGCGCGGACATCAAGTCGATCGCCAAGCGGCAAGCGGGCTACGAGCGCAGGCTCAATTGGAATAGCGGCGTGGCGATTGCCGTGATTGGGGTGCTCTCTTTCGTCGGGCTCAAGCTCTACTTCGATGCGCAGACGGGAGGCTTGAGGTCGGAGAAGGCAGACGCGGAGGCGACCGCGGAGCAGCTGCGCCAAGATCTCGGCGACGAAATCCGGCGCTCGTCGGACCGCGGCACTGCGGCGACCAAGGCTGCCAAGTACTACGAGCTGATTCGAGAGAGAAAGCGAGCCGAGGTGGTCCGCCAGTACCCGGCGATGTCGAAGGAAGCGCTCTCGCCCGCCGAGGCCTCGGTGTTTCGGGACTACGAACGCGAGTTTCGCCAGGACTTGTCCCTGGAGGCGTATCAAAAGGGCCTCAGCCTCGCAGCCAACAAGAAGCATGGGGAGGCGATCGCGCGCTACCAGGAAGCGATCGAGCTCGATCCAAACGGCACGCAGATTCCCGCGGTGAAGCACGCTCTGGCACTTTCCCTTCGAAAGGAAAAGCGCCCCGCCGAGGCGCTCGTCTATGCTCAGCAGGTCGCCGAACAAACCACAGATGCGGCGCTGCAGCCCGATGGATGGTGGCTGGTCGCACTGTGCGCGCGCGATGTCGACGATCTCGATACTGCGCGAGAGGCTCTGAGGATCCTGATCAAGAAGTGGCCTAGGTCAGCGTTGTCGCGCGATGCGCGCCCCTTGCTTCGTGAGGTGACCCGCGAGGCATACTTGGGGAAGAAGGCCGCATTGCCTGCAACGCCGCCTGCGGAGTAGCCGCGGGCGCAAGAATTGCGTGTCGACTCGGGTGCGAACGTGTGACAGTTTCCGAGGGTCATGCCGCGGCCACGCGTTGCATTCGTGGGTTCAGGCGGCGCCGCGAAGGGAGTGGCGCACGTGGGTGTGCTGCGCGCGATGGAGGAGCTCGGCATCGAAGCCGATATCTGCGTGGGGGCCTCCGCCGGCGCCATTGCAGGCGCGTTTTACGCTCAGGGTTTCACGCCCGCCCAGATGATCGACTGGTTTCGCCCGTTCTGGCAGCGTGGAATGGAGGATCCACCGCTCAAGGCGCGATATTTCTTGGGTCTCCCGAACCGCGAGCAGCGGCGAAGCTGGGGCTACCTCACGAGCGGTCTTTTCTCGATCGACCGGTTCGAACGTTTCGTCGCCGATCAGCTTCCGAGCGACGACTTCCGGACGCTCGAAAAGAGGCTTCTGGTGACCGCCGCGGACATCGACGGTCGCGGGCGCGTCGTCTTCGGCCGCGGCTACCGCGAGGACGTGCCGATCAGCAGAGCCGTTGCCGCCTCTTCGTGCGTACCGGTTCTGTTCCGGCCTCATCGCATCGGCGACCGCTACTACATGGACGGCGAGGTCGTTCGAACGCTCAGCATCGACCTGGCCGTCGAAGCGGGCGCCGACGTCGTCATCATCTCCAACGTGTATCGGCCGCACGTCGGGCGGGCGGGAGGCCCGTCACTCGTGCATCAGGGTGGCTTGGCGGTTGCACGGCAGGCGCTCAACACGATCCTCAACGAGAAAGAGAAGCGGGGCATCGACTTGATTCACAAGATGTACCCGCAGGTGCAGGTGCTCGTGGTGTCACCGGACCTCGGCCGCCTCCCATTCACGTCGCGCCTGCACGCCCGAGCCATGCTGCGCCGCGGCTATCGCGACGCCCTGCGCGTTCTCGCCAAAGCCAAACGCCGCGGCGTCTTCGAAGTAGCCCCAAACGTGCGCAGCATCGGCGAGGCCTAACCCGGGGACATTCTCCCCCCTCGCGAACCCCCTGATTCCAGCCACTTACGACCCACACCGCGAAAACCCGAATTCGAGGCATCGCTTCCGCGCATACGGGGCTCGGAAAAAACACGACGCGGGCCTGCGCGGAGCGGGAGCGCCTGCAAATGCGGCCCGTAAGATTGGAGATGTAGGCCGCGCACGCGCTCCCTCGGGCTGCGCGCCAATCGCCGGTGGTTGCT
>JAHELW010000002.1 GCA_024643985.1 Myxococcales bacterium
GGGTGTGAGGTTCACGCAGTTCTACTCCGCAAGCCCCGTATGCACGCCTTCGCGCGCCGCGTTGCTCACGGGTCGCTATCCTCCGCGTAACGTTGGACCGGTGGTGTACTTTCCGGTGGACTTCGACGGCCTCGACCCGGACGAGATCACGATCGCCGAGCTTCTCCGAGAGCAGGGGTACGCGACCGCCATCGTCGGCAAGTGGCACCTTGGACACCTTCCCGAGTTTCTGCCGACGGCCCAGGGCTTCGACTATTTCTACGGCCTCCCATACAGCAACGACATGAACGCGCCGCACTACCCAGGGGAGGAGGCGCCTCCGCATCCCTGCAACAGCTTCGAGCCGGATTGCCGACCCGGTGTGCCGCTCATGGACAACGGTGAGGTGATCGAGCAGCCGGCGATTCAGGAGACGTTGACCAAGCGTTACACGGACGAGGCGATCGCGTTCATGCGAGAGTCGGTCGCAGCGGACGAGCCGTTCTTCCTCTATTACGCGAGCAATTTCCCCCACACCCCGCTGTACGCTTCAGCGGATTTCCTAGGAACTTCCAAGGCCGGCTTGTATGGCGACGTGGTCGAGGAGCTCGACTGGAGCGTCGGCGAGATCATGAATGAGATCGGTGAGCTTGGAATCGACGACAGCACGCTGGTGATCTTCTCCAGTGACAACGGGCCCTGGCTTCTGTGGGCAACCGACGACCCGGTGCCGCAGGGAGGGCTCGACAGCGGTACGGCCGGGCCGCTGCGCGAGGGAAAGAGCACGACGTTCGAGGGAGGAATCCGCGTGCCGATGATCGCGCGCTGGCCTGGTCGCGTTTCCGCCGGTCGCGTCGAAAGTGCAGCGGCCGTCATGACGGATTGGCTTCCGACCTTGGCGCGCCTAGCGGGCGCACCCCTGCCCGACGACCTCGTCATCGACGGCACAGACATCATGCCTCTCCTTGGCGGCTACGGGGAGCGAGATCCAGCGCAGGTCTTCCGCTACCTACATTGGCGACAGGGGGAGAACGTCGTCGGCGCGTACCGAGAAGGGGATTGGAAGCTCAAGACCGCCGTGATGGGCGGGGAGTCGGCCTATGCGCGCTTCGATCATGGCGATCTCCTGTTCGATCTAGCCGTGGACATTGGCGAGGAGAACGATCTCGCAGCGTCGATGCCGGAGAAGCTCACCGAGATGAAGCAGAACATGAGCGAGCTCGCCGCAGGGGTCGGTACTGGAGACGCCAGCTGGCCATCGTCGACGAAAGCACACAACTCACGGCACGAGCGACCGATACCTCTTCATGGCGATTGACAATGAGGTTCCACATGATATCATTGCTATCAAATCTCAAATGGCGCAACTCATCGTTCGAGAGCTCGAGGAGTCCGTCGTTCGCGCGTTGAAAGTGCGCGCGGCGAAGAAGGGGGTCTCTGCGGAGGCGGAGCACCGCGCGATCCTGCGGGAGGTGCTGCTTCGCCGCTCGAGTCGTTCCTTCAAAGAGGCGCTACTGGCGATGCCCGATGTCGGCGAGGACGAAGACTTTGCGATAGAGCGCGACCTAGACCGCGACGATGGCCTATCTCCTTGACACCAACGTCGTCTCGGAGCTTCGCAAGGGCCAGCGCTGCGACCCAGCCGTGCGGCAGTGGTTCGAGGACATCGACGAGGACGACACCTATCTCAGCGTCTTGGTCGTCGGCGAAATTGAGCGCGGCATCGAGCGCATTCGGGCACGCGATCCGAAATCTGCCGCGCGCCTCCGCCGCTGGCTTTCGAGCCTCTCCGGGCAATTCGAAGAGCGCATCCTCCTCGTGACTCTCCCCGTCGCGCGCACGTGGGGAGTGATGGGCGCCGGCCGATCCATCCCCACGGTCGACGGTCTGCTGGCCGCCACGGCCCACGTTCATGGCTTGATCCTCGCCACTCGCAACACCCGCCACATCGACGTCCTCGATGTCGAATGGGTCAATCCGTTCGGAACGCGGGAGTAACGGCCGAGCGCGTCAGAGCCCAAAGCGAAACATGTCGAGCTCGCTCTCGCGCATTCGACTCGCATCGCTGACGGCTTGGGAGCCCGTGGCACACGCCGTGGCTTCGTCGGTGTAGGCCAACATCTGCACGCAGTCGTCGAATCGCGTGGTGCCTTCCGAGTCCTCGGTGCGGTCGAAGCACGCAAATCTCACGGGCGTGCCTTCGTCGGCGGCCGACCTCGAGTTGTTCAACACACGGCTGCGCTCGACGACGCCGCGAGTCAGCGCTCCGTCCTCGCCCACCATGATGACGCGCGCGATGCGTGAGCTCTCGTCGTTCACCGACTCGACGACGGCGTTGAAACAGAACCCCACGCAGTTGTCGCTGCTCTGCTCCAGAACCGCGGCGGGAAGCTGCTCCCAGGTGCGGCCGTCCAGCTCATACTCCGGAACGCTACAGTCTTCGGCCGGCGGCTTGACGGTCTCGCGGCTCGCGAGAAGTGGGCTCGAGACCACTCCGAAGACGAGCACGCCCACGACAGCGGTCGCCGGAATAAGACCGATGGCTCTGTCGCGGTTGTGCTTCACAGATTGCCCCCATCCGGGCGGCGACACGTCGTCTCGCCCGCTCCTCCTAAGGTAGACGACACGGGGTCGCGACCCCAAATCGGGTGGCCGCGGCGGACGTGCGGGCGCTAAAACGAGCCCGATACGACGACCCCCGTGGGCGTGAGCATCCAAGCCGTCGCTCGCTCTTGCTTCGCGCGTCGGCTGCCGACGACGAACCAAGTGACGCTCCCAGCGAGCGCAGCCACGCCGATCGCGCCGTAGACGTAAGTCCACGAGCTCGCCGTGCGCTCGTTCGTGCAGACGCCGGAGTTGTCGCGCTCCAAACAAGAACCGTTCTGAGAAAGCCCTAGGGCCATCGCAGTCACGCCGCCCACGCCGACGGCGGCCAAGACCGACCCGCCTGCGATTGCGGACTTCGGAACCTTGCGATCCGAAGCTGTATCGTCGAGCGCGTCGATCGCTGCTGCTTCGCGCGCTGCTGCTTCCGCCATCGAGCGCTCCTTCTCTTTGGCCTCTTCCACCGCGAGACGCAGAAACGCAATGCGCTCACGAACCTCCTGCGCACGCGGCGGGTTCTCGTTCTCGGCGAGGTAGCCTTCGAATGCCTCGAGCGCTTCGTCGTTGTTTCCGAGTCGGTCAGCGCTGATGCCGATGTTGTACTTCAGCTGCGCGCGACCACTGAGCTCGTAAGCACGCTTGAAGTGCATCAGAGCCTGCTCGTAGTCGGCCCCCCGATACGCGGCCCGCCCGAGCACGAAATGCTCTCGCGCCGATTCATCCGTGTCCGCTCCATCCGTGGCGGCTGCCCCGGCCGAGCCTTGTGCCCTCGCAGGCAGCGCCGTCCCGAATACGGCGAGCGCGATGCACGCAGCGCCGAACCAGCAAGTCACACAATCCCCCCAACCAGCCGTCATCATTGAAATCTTACAAAAATAGTGCGATCGCAGCAAAATCTAGCGGGAGAAGGTTGCCCTCGCCCGCGCCGTATGTTCCAATAAAGCTGTAAAAGTGCCTAATCAACAGAACTCAGTGCGGGCGACTCACCACGACGATCGCTCGATGAGCGAGGCTGTCGCCGGTGCGAGGCAGACCTCCGATGCGCTCTTGGGGACGGTGATCGACGGCCGCTACCAACTGGAGAGCCTGCTTGGCGAAGGGGGCATGGGTCTCGTCTATCGAGCGACCCATACCCGCTTGGGCAAGGCGTTTGCGATCAAAGTGCTGCGCCAGGGAAACAGTCGGGATCCGAGCGCGATGGCTCGATTCCAACTTGAAGCGCAGAGCGCATCGGCGATCGGCAACGCACACATCGTCGACGTGAGCGACTTCGGGACGCTCCCCGATGGCTCCACCTATTTCGTGATGGAGTACCTAAAAGGAGTCGACCTCATCAGCGCGACGGACGCCGCGGGGCCGATGCCGGCCGAGCGAGCCTGCCATATCGCAATCCAACTTTGCCGGGCGCTCGGCGCTGCCCACGAGATCGGGATCGTGCACCGTGACCTGAAGCCGGAAAACGTCTTTCTGCTCGACCGCGACGGCGACCCGGACTTCGTCAAGGTGCTCGACTTCGGAATCGCAAAGGTCGCGCACGCGACGACGCCTCTGACTCAGGACACCGACATCCTGGGAACGCCTCACTACATGTCTCCGGAGCAGTGCGAGGGACTCGGCATCGACCATCGAACCGACATCTATGCCCTGGGTGTGCTGATCTACGAAATGCTGGCAGCCCGCGTTCCGCACGATGCCGACACGGCGATGGCGATTCTCCACAAGCACGTCTACTCGCGGCCGACACCGATTGACCTCTACGTGCCCCAGGTCCCGCCGAGTCTGAAGCGCATCATCGAACGGTGCCTCGAAAAAAAGCCGGAACGCCGATACCAGTCGATGGCCGAGCTTCGCGTCGAGCTCGAGCGCGCGCAGATCGAGGCTCGGACTGCGCCCCTGGCTCGAAGCGGCTGGCGCGCGCGGATCCGACGCCATTCGAGGCGACCGCTCGGTTGGGCGGCGGCGGCGCTCATCGCGTTGCTTGGGGCCATTGCAACGAATGCACTGTCGAGCGATCGCGCGGAACCGCTGGCTTCCGACGCGTCGGAGATGTCTGTCCCCCGTTTCGTCGATCGCGGCCCACCCGCTGCGCTTGCCCGACCCGCCGCCGATGCCGCCGTTCAGAGCCAGATTGGCGCGCCAAATCCGCCTGCCTCACTCGTGAGGCCTGCCGAGCCCACGGTCGCCGCGCACTCGCGCCCGAAGTCCACGAATCGCAAGCTTCGCAGTCCGGTTCGACGGCCGGCTCTAAAAAAGGCACGCAAGGCCACCACGCAACCCAAGCGACAGAAGAGCACGGGGGGCTCCGACGAAGTGCTCGACCCTTGGATGTAGCGGGCTGAGCGGGCTACCGACCGCAGTAGCTTTGGGAGCAGCTTTCGCCGCCGGGTCCTTGGCACTCCGACTCGCTGTCGCACGCATAGGTGCAGAGCTGTTCCCAGCGTTCGGCTCTGACCCAGTCACAGAATCCACCAACGGGACACGCGTCATCCCCGCGAGCCGCACAGGACCACGCATCTTGGTGCGCGCGCACTGCGGGACACGTCGTCAGATCTTGGCGGATACTGCAGTAGCTATCGAGCTCGCCGCTCGAAAGACTGCGGGAAACGACGACGGTGACGTAGGGTGCAGTGCAATCGTAGGTTGCCGCAGAGCCTTCGATCGGCGTCGCGACCTGAAGGCAGAAGCCCGTCTCGTCGTCGGGAAACCGTTGCGCGAAATACGTCATTTCGACGCAGCGATGATCGGTGTCCGCGCAATCGGTGTCTTTCGTGCAGGTCTCGCAGGTCGTGCGCGTCCCCGGCTCGAACGTGCCGCCCGCGCCCCCGCTGCCTGCGGCGCCCCCGCTGCCTGCGGCGCCCCCGCTGCCTGCGCCCGCGCCGCTTCCAGCAGCACCGCCGGTTGCGCCCGCGCCGCCCGCGCCGCCTATGCCGCCGGCACCCCCATCGGAGCGGCCGCCCCCTTGGAGCGAACGCGAGTCATAGATACACCCCGCGGCCAGCGCCGACAGAACCACGAGCATGGCGAGACGTACCATTGCACTGAAATATTATGTCAGCACAGGGTTTCTGGCCAGCCGTCTGCGCTGATTTGTGAGCTGGCTCACATGCTCAAGCCACGGCCGACGTATCCGTCCGTCGGCGAATCCGTCCGAGCGTGCGGTCGAGGTACTGCTTCCGGGTCGCCTGCCGCTGGAGCTTGCCGCTCGTGGTCTTTGGCAGCGAGCCCGGCTCGATCAGCGCAACCTCGGTCACGGTGAGGCCCACCTCGCGCTGCACCGCGCGGACGATGTCCGACTCGATCCGCTCGGGGTCGCCCTCGCGGTACTCGGCCGCGACGACGACCTGCTCGGTGAGCTTGTTCGACACGGAAAACGCAGCGACGTTGCCGGTGCGAATGCCGCTGACGCGCCCCGCGGCCACCTCGATTGGCGTCGGGTCGATGTTCCGGCCGCGCACGATGATCGTGTCCTTCAAACGCCCGGTCACGTAGAGCTCGCCGTCGGACATATAGCCGAGGTCTCCGGTCTTGACGCCGCCGTCGACGAACACGCGGCTCGTCGCCTCCTCATCGTCCCAGTAGCCGTCGGTCACGCTCGGCCCCTCGACGAAGATCTCGCCGACCGCGCGCTCCGGAAGCGGCTTGCCGTCCGCATCGAGAATCGAAACCCGATGCCGCCGGAGCGGCCGCCCGCACGACACCACCGGCACCCGCCGCTCGAGGCGATGGACGCCCGAGCCCTCGTCGCTCGAATCGGTTTCGAGGACGAGGTGGTCCACCTTGAGCTGGTCCTGCATTCCGGCAAACGTCACGGCCAGCGTGGTCTCGGCCATCCCGTAGCAGGCGAGGAACGCGCTCGGATTCAATCCCGCACCGGCGAAGCGGTCGAAGAAGCTCTGAATCGCTTCCGGCTGAATCGGCTCCGCGCCGCACCCGAGCACGCGCACCGCCGACAGGTCCAGCCCCTCGATCGACTTGGTCCGCCGCGCCGTGAGCGCATAGCCGAAGTTCGGCGCAAACGAGATCGTGCCGCGGTCCTCGGAGAGGGTCTGCACCCACGTCTCGGGCCGCTTCAAGAAGTCGAGCGTCGAGAGAAAAGTCACCGACGTGCGGGTCACGAGCGGCGACATCACGAAGCCGATGAGCCCCATGTCGTGATAGAGCGGAAGCCAGCTCACCCCGCGGTCCTCGTCGCTCGCATTGAGTCCGTCGACCATGATCGCCTGCGCGTTCGCCCAGAGGCTCCCGTGCGTGACGCGCACCCCGCGCGGAGCCGACGTGCTTCCCGACGTGAACTGCAGGAACACCAGGTCACTATCGCTCGCGGTGCCCAGGCTGAGCTCTCCGCCGTCCGGCAGCTCGTCGACCGAAACCACCGCGCGCATCGACGGAATCCGATCCGAAAGACTGCGAAGCGTGTAGGCGACCGGCGAGTCGGCCAGGAGCAGGGTCGCCCGCGCCGTCGCCAGCATCCGCTCGGTCGTCTCCGCCCACGACCCGAGCTGCCCGAGCGTCAGCGGCGGATACAAAGGCACCGCGACGTACCCGGCCCGCACACACCCGAGGAACGCCGGCACGAACTCCGCCGCGCGATGCAGCACGAGCCCCACGCGATCGCCGCGCCGCACGCCGAGTCGCTGCATCCCGCGTGCAAAGCGATCGGCTTTGTCGATCAGCTCCCCGTACGACAGCTCGACGACCGAGCCGTTGTCCCGATACCGATGCCCGTCGCGCTCCGAGCGCGCGAGCTCTTCCAAAAGCTGTGAGAAGTTGTTGGCAGACATGTCGAAAGCTCCGTGGTCGCTCCGGCCGCACCCGCAGGTGCACCCTCGGCACACCCTCCGAATGCACCCCACGTGCCAATCCCCACCCCTCGAATTCGCAGCGTTTTTGAAATTCCGGCCGGCCGGCCGGCGCGCAACTGTGAACCCTGGTCACACAAACTAGCCACACGCAGTTTTACACCGCTGCGCGCCGGTTCAGAGCCGCCTACCGCTCATCCCCGTGCACGTACAGCTTCAGCTGCGGCCACACGCTCCGAAGCGGCGGGTGCTCCCGGCAAAGATAAACCGCGACGCTCGATTCCATCGCGACCTCGTGAACGATCCGCGCGACTTGCACGGGCGCCTCGCAAATCACGTCGAGCGCTTCCGGTGACGGGTTCACGAGCAGCACCGGTCCGGGCCGCGTGTCGTCGGGTCCCCAAAGGTAGTGCGTCATGTAGCCCGAGGTGGCGCGCGGCAGCCCGTACTTATTGCCATGAAGGTTGATCGCCGAGGCTTCACCGTAGTCGCCGGTGACGATGGTGGCCGTCTCTCGTTCCGCCGGCTCGAGGCTTTCGAAAGCCTCGGCCACGCCTTCCACCATCTCCGGCCAGCCGAACTCGTCGTGCATGTCGTGCGTGAGGTCTACCGGTCGAACGAGCCAGCCGAGGCCCTTGTCCAACGCCGCATCGACGGTCGAAAGCGGCAGCAAGGGAAGGGTGATCAGCGAGAGCGCGAGACCGCTTCCCACCAGCGCTGCGGTGTACGTCGTGCGGGCCGCGCGACGCGTTTCGAACCAGCGCCCGAGCACGACGCCGCCCCCCGCAAACACCAGCGGAAACGCAGGCGCGGAGTAGTAGGGCTTGGCGCGCGTGACGGTGAGCACCACCATCACCGTCACGAACAAGATCCCCAACGCCCGGTACCGTTTGCCCGCATCGGTGAAGAAGTAGGCGATGCCGGCGAGCCAGATCGGTACCGCCAAGACGCCGAAGTAGAGGATCTGTCCCGCCCAAAACAGGTGACGCGGGATGTCGGCGAGGATCGTCTCCCCCATCTTTCTAATGAACTCGACCGTCGGCCAGTCGTGGGCGGCCTGCCATGCGAGGTTCGGCGATGCGATCAGCAGCGCGACGGCGGCGCCAAGCCAGGGCCAAGGCGTTTTGAGCTGGGCCCGAAGCGGAGTCGCCACCATCCCCGCGAACATCCCGACCCCCCAAAGCAGCATCGTGTGCTTGTTGAGAAGCCCAAGCCCCGCCACCACGCCGACGAGGAGCCAGCGCTTGGCGCTCGCGCCATCGAGGATGTCCGCGACGACCCACGCGGCGACGGTCCAAAACAACGGCTCGAACGCGACGATGTCGAGCATTCCGTGCATGCGGAGGTACGCCGGCGCCAACAGCAACGCGATCCCCGCCAGCGCTTGCCCATACGCATTCGCCCCAAACCGCCGCGCCAACAGAACCGTGAGCCAGACGGCGGCCGCCCCAGCGAGGATCGACGGCAGCCGAAGCATCACGAGACTGTCTCCAAACAGCGCGGTCGAAAGCCCCGCAAGCCACGGCACCATCGGGGCATGGTCGACGTAGCCAAACGCCAGGTTCTTGCCGCAGTCGATGAAGTAGTACTCGTCGCGATGCCGCCCGTACCGACCGGCCAGCGCGAGGTGCATGCCGAGCTTCAGCACGACCAGCGTGATGAGAACCACCCGCTCACGCCTGCGCTCCGTCCTCGCGTCGGCCTGCACGTCCGAGTTGGTCATCGAGCGGGAGGGTAGCAGTCATGCTGCCGCCTGCGGGCTTCCATGGTAGCTAGGCCGGATGCACCGCCCCTTGCCACTTTGGACGCTCCTCGCCAGCATCGCGCTCCTCGGCTGCACCGAGTCCACCACCGCACGCCTCGATCTCCCACCGCTCGAAGCCGTCGCGAAAGTCGACATCGAGCGCTACCTCGGCACCTGGTATGAAATCGCGAGCTACCCACAGCGCTACCAAGAGGGCTGCACCGGAACCACGGCCACGTACACCTTGCGTGATGACGGCGAAATCGACGTGCTCAACGAGTGCCGCAAAGACAGCCTCGACGGCCCCGAAGACGTCGCCGAGGGAAGGGCGCGCGTCGTCGATCGCACCACCAACGCGAAGCTCGAGGTCTCGTTCTTCTGGCCCTTCTGGGGTGACTACTGGATCATCGACCTCGGCCCCGACTACGAGTACGCCGTCGTCGGCCACCCGAGCCGCGACTACCTCTGGATCCTGAGCCGCACTCCGACGCTGGACGACGGCACGTACGACGCGATCCTCGGCCGACTCGAAGAAAAGGAATACCCGCTCGACCGGCTCCGCAAAACCGTTCAGCCAACCGGTCCGTGAGAGCACCGCCCTCGACGCCCCCTCCGCGGCAGCTTGCCGAGCCGATGCTCTCGGTTCACCCTCTCAATCGATGGCGTGGGCGCGACGCATGAGGCCTGGAGCCCACGTCGCACGACCGAGATGAGCGCTGCCTACGTAACGACTTTGTGTAACGGTGACGGCTACTTGCCTGGCGTCGCAGCGCTTGGGAAGTCCCTCGACGCCCACGGCGCCACGTTCCCGCGCATCGTGCTGGTGACCGCCGATGTGCCCGCCAAAGCCCGCGAACGTCTGAAGAAGCTCGGCTGGCAGCTCCGCGACGTCGAGCCACTCGATAACCCCCACCCCAAAAAAGCCCAGCTCTTCGAGCGGTTCCAGAGCGTGTACACGAAGCTCCGCGCGTGGCAGCTGACCGACCTCGAAAAGGTCGTGCTGCTCGACGCCGACCTCATCACGCTCCAAAACATCGATGACCTCTTCGACAGGCCGTCGATTGCGGCTGCGCCCGATTTCTTCTTGCCCGATCGGTTCAATAGCGGTCTCGTCGTTCTCGAGCCCTCCGCAGAAACGTTCGAAAGCATGTTGCAGGCACTGTGGGAAACCCCGAGCTACGACGGGGGCGACCAGGGCTTCTTGAACATCTTCTACTCGGACTGGTATTCGATGGATGTCGCTCACCGTTTGCCAGCCGGCTACAATCTCCAGAGCTTCATTTTCCAGTTTCTTCGCGGCCACCGGAGCCTGAAAGAGGCGCTCGTACGTGAGGCCAAGGTGATCCACTACTCGGTGCAAAAGCCTTGGCTCGCAAAGTCCGTGCTCACAGGCGGGTCCGAGGCGTGGTGGGATTCCTACTTCGGTGCCTATCCCGAGGAGGCGAAGGAATGGAAGCGGCGGTGGCACGCGATGGAGGATTGGACTTTCGACCACGCGGTCGCTGCCATTCTCGGCTGATGGTCGAGCCGGCGCGAGTTCGGAGCGAGATTCCTTGGTGGAAGCGCACCACCGTCTACCAGATCTACCCGCGCTCCTTTGCGGATGCTTCGGGCGACGGCATCGGGGACTTGGAAGGGATCATCGACCGGCTCGACTACGTTCAGTGGTTGGGCCTGGAGACGATCTGGTTGTCTCCCTTCTTTGCGAGCCCCCAGGCCGACTTCGGCTATGACATCAGCGACCATTTCGGGATCGCGCCCGAGTACGGGTCGATGGAGGACTGCCGCCGTCTGATCGACGAGATCCATGCGCGCGGGATGAAAGTCGTGCTCGACATGGTGTTGAACCACACCTCGGACCAGCACCCGTGGTTCGTGGAATCCCGAAGCGCGCGCGAAAACCCCTATCGCGACTTCTACATCTGGCGAGACGGACGGAAGCCCTATGGCGCCGCACCTCCGAACAACTGGCGCTCCATGCTCGGCGGCTCTGGCTGGCACTACGACGCGCAGACCGATCAGTGGTACTGGGCCAGCTTTCTCCCGTTTCAGCCAGATCTGAACTACCGAAACCCGGAGGTGAAGCGAGCCATGCTCGACGTGGTGCGGCATTGGCTCCGAGAAGGTGCCGATGGTCTGCGCCTCGACATTTTCAATGCGATCTACAAAGACGCGTCGTTTGTCGATAATCCGCGGTCACTGCGCGCAATCCCCACCGAAGACAATCCCGGGGGCTTTTTCCAAAAGGCGATCTACACGCAAAATCATCCTGACACGCTCGCCTTTGCGCGCGAGCTACGTCGTGTGGTCGACGAATTCGAGGACCCCCCGCGCTTCGTCGTCGGCGAGGTATTCGGCTCGGCCGACCTCCTGCGGGAGTACTGCGGTCCTTCGGGTGAAGGTCTCAATCTCGTCTTCTTGTTCAAGAGCCTTCGCACGCCGTTTCGCGCGCAGGCGTTTCGTGATCTCATCAGCGAGTTCGAGTCGGCGTTCCCGGAGCCGCTGCATCCCACGTACGTGTTCGGCAATCACGACCGGCCGCGCCAAATGGAGCGGCTCGGCAACAGCATCGCACGCGCTCGGCTCCTCGCTGCTTTCCAAATGAGCGTGCGTGGCGTGCCCTTCGTCTACTACGGGGACGAGCTCGGACTTTCGCACCATCCGATGCCTCGTGAGTCGGCCCAAGATCCCATCGCCGAACGGTTTGGATTCATCCCGAAGCTTCTCCTTCCCGTTTTGCGAAAGCGCGGCATTCTCACCAATCGGGACCAATGCCGTAGCCCGATGCCTTGGCACGGCGGACCACACGCCGGATTCGCCTCGCCGGACGCGCCCGAGCCTTGGCTTCCGCTGCACCCCCAGAGCGCGATCATGAACGTGGCCGCCCAGCGCGAAGACCCTCGCTCCGTGCTGGCCGCCTACCGCCGGATGCTCCAGCAGCGACGTCGGAGCCTGGCGCTCTCCTCGGGCACTTTGGAGCTCACCGATCCACCTACCGATTCGCGTCGCGTCCTGGCCTATCGTCGTGTCTACGAACACGACGATGGCGCGGAAACCGCGGATGTGTTTCTCAACTTCTCGAAACGAAGCGTGTCGATCGATCTTCGGTCTCTGCCCCGGGGTACCGACCTCCCGATGTACTCGAACCTACGCGAAGCACCGGTCGTCGCGAGGGGCAGGCACGTCCTTCGCCCGTGGGAGAGTGCGGTGGTGTTTCGGAGCTAGGCAGGTGCTCCCCCTTGGAAAATCGACGATCGCGCTGACGCTGGTGTTCGCCACGGTGTACGCGGTTCGTCCGAGCCCTTCGACGGCCGAGGCCTCCGACACGGCCTTGGAGCGCTTCGTCGGCACTTATCGCTACGTCGGCGGCGAGGAGGAAATTCAGGCGCTCGACCGCGCCATCGAAGATGTGGTCGCGCAGATGATTTTCTTCATCCGCGGCATCGCGCGCCGCCGTTTGCGCGCTCCAAACCTCCCGTCCAAAGAGGTCAGCGTGCTCAGTGACAAAGCGCAGATCCGCATCGTCCGTCCAGGACAACCCGAGGTGTCCGCGCCCGCAGACGGCGAGCCCATCACCTGGCGACACCCGACCGACGGCGACGTCTTTCGAGTCAGCCACGGCATCGACGAAAAGGGCGCGCTCTACCAACGCTTCGAGGGCGACCGAAGCGTCTCGCGCAACCGCTTCGTGCTCGGCAAGGACGCCAAACGCCTGACGATTCACACGGAGATCACGGCAGATCGCTTGCCTGCGCCGCTGCGCTTCAAGATGACCTATGCACGCACGGCCGGGAGAGACGCCGACCGCTCCTTAGAAAGCCCGAACCCCAAACCCGACGAGCAGTGACACGTACTGCGAGTCGATCAGCCAGCTCACCGGAAAGCCCCAGCTGCCGCGAATGTCGAGCTGAAAGCGGCCGGTCGGCCCGAATCGGAGATCGCCAAACACCGCGAGGCCCCCTGCACCCCCGTAAGTACCGAGCGCGCCGTCCCGACCGACGTCGTTGAAGGCGCCGCCTCCGAGCAGCACCCCAAACTCGTGCGGCGAGCTTTCCTTCGCTCGGAGATGCACCCCGAGCTGTGCCGCGAAGAGCCGCTCGCTGATCAGGCCCGTCCACGGAAGCCCGGGCACCGGAATCACGTACGGACTGACGCCACCGATGCGCCGCCGCGTGATGTCATCCTGGTTCCAGCCGTAGTTGCCCCACTGATCGAGCTGAAGGCGCACGAACCGCCCAAGCGCCCACCCCCCTCGAAGCCGCTGCGAGATGACGTAGATCACCTTGCCGGGATCGTTTCGTCCGTCGCCGACGAGGCCCCAGGGCCGCACGTCCGACCGCAGGTCGAGGCCGAGCTGGAGTCCCACCGCGATGCCCGCGATGCGCGGAAAGACGCGATGCCCCTCCCACTCCTCGGAGGGACCGTCGATCTTCCAGTAGTTGTACCCAATGCGTGGCTCGAACACCCATGTGCTGGCGGGCAGCCCAAAGCTCGGCGACGTCGCCGAGCGATTGCCGAACCACCACCGCCGAACCGGCGCGAGGATCTCGATCGTCTGGTGTTTGCCCGGATACCACTGAAGCTTCGTATGAAGCAGCACGTAGCTCGCCTCGATGCCGAATTCGCTGATGCGCCGCCCGCGCACGAAGTAGTCGTTCAGCAGCTGCGAGATGAACGCTTCGCCTTCGACGAACGCAAAGAACGCGAGCTTGTTCTTCGCAAACGAAATCCGCTCCACCCCGACGTGCACCTTGGTCGTGTTCCAAAAAACCCGAAGGTCCCCCCCGCCGACGATCCCCCGCCCCACGGCATCGAACCCAACCCACCCGTGCCCCGTGAGCTGATTGTTGATCCCCGGCGCAAAGTTGAGCTCGCCGCCGCCAATCGCAAACCCATCCCACGTCTCAGACTCGGCCCGCGCCTCCACGGGCGCCGCGAGGTTTAACCCCACCACCAAAGCCACCGCCGCAGCTACGCCCCAAAGCCTCACGCGCCGGACCCTACTTCATCGAAGCCCCCGCGACCAACTGCCACACGCCGCGCCTCAGCCCGGATTCCGGCAGGCCTCGACGTCTTCTTTCGTCAGCCCCATCGCATCGGCCGCTTCTTCGAGGTCCTTGGCGGTGGCGTCGACTCTGTAGGCCTCCTGCGACGCCTTTTCGACCTCGCTGCTGACCTTGCTTCCGCCATAGCGCGAGGCACTGTTCGCGGCCGCTTTCATTACCCGGCCGAACGCGCGCTTCTTCTTCTTGGCTGCGTCAATCTTCTGCTGCAGGCAAACCTTCTGAGCTTCTTCGAGCGACTGCGCGTTCCCGCCTGAGCCCGCGCCGCCCGCCGCGTCACGCTTCGCCGCAAGAATGCCCGCGAGCTGCGGCGTCGCTTCCCCCGTCACTTCGAGCCCGTTCTCGGCCTGGAACTTCGAGATCGCCACGATGGTTGGCGTGCTCACTTTGCCATCTGCGCTTCCTGGATCGTACCCCAGCGCGATCAGGTCACGCTGAATCGACTGCACGAGCGGATCGCCGCCTGGCGCCAACGCCGTCGACCCCGCTGCACCGGCGCCTGTCGCCGCTGCGCCCGACTTCCCCGCACCGCCGCCGCCCGCACCAAAGCCCGCGCCCCCAGCAGCCGCTCCCTCGAGCCCGACGTTCACCCGAATCGCCCGAACCTCCGTCACGACTTCCATCTCGCCGCTGTCGACCATCTTTCGCAGCATCGCCATCTGCGAGCCGGCCATGCGCTCGACCTGGGCGCGCTGGTCGGGAGGCATCTCGGCGAGCTGCTTGTCGAAATCATCGAGCTGCTTGCGCGCGTCTTCCATTTGCTTTTTCTGCTCCGGGGTCAGCACGCCCTGCATGCGCACGATGTTTCGGTAGGGCATGTAGAGCTTGCTGCCGGGCACCGTTCGATAGCTCTCATCGAGCCGCTCGATGACGATCTCGCGCGAGTTCTTTCCTTCCCTGGCCACACCCTCCATGCGCATCTTGAGCGGCACGTACTTTTGCGCGTCGATCCAAAGACTGATCGCCTGAATCTCGAGCTCCTCGCCGTTGGACTTCTCGACGATGTTCAGCTTGTCCGCGCGCGCATGAATCGCGCGCCGCTTCCCGATCGATTCCTTCCCGACGATCTTCGCCCGCTTTTTGAAGCGCGCCATGCTCTTCGCCGTCTCGTCGCTCCGCGCATCGGCTTTCGCCTCCGAAGACGCCTTCCCCGCCGCGTCGGCAAAATCGGCCATGCTCCCCATCATCGTGCTCGGGTTCGGCGAAGCCCAAGGCTCGGCCTCCGCGCCGGACCCCATCGCATCGCGCATCCCGGGCGGGAGCCCCGCTTCGTTCATCCCTTTGTCCATCTCGCCGCCAACCGCGGCACCGGATTCCCGAAGGGCCTTCGAGTACGCTTCCCACGCCTCGGGCGACATCCCTTGCCCCGCCTGCTGCCGATTCTGCATCTCCCCAAACGACACGAGCCGAAAGGTTTGCATCGGTTTCCCATCGGGCCCCCGCATCGACGCACGCTCGTAATAGAGCGTCTGCTCGTGCCCCATCATCGTCACGTCCATCGCATAGTCGTCGACGCCCTTGGCCCGCTGGCTTTCGAGCTTGAGCATCTTGTTGAGGACGGCTTGCGCGCTCTGCGCGTGCGCGACGTCGGCGGCACCGCCGGCGAGCACAAACGCCACCACGCAGAGGACCGAGAGGCGCATGCGCAGGCGCGCCATGTTTACGCTGCTTTTCATGAGCGAGCCATCATACTCAGAAACCTCGTGGATGATAAGGTGCTGTCGTCCTACTCCGAGACGCCCTGCAGGTTCAGTTGGTAGGTAGCGTCTTCGTTCACCCAAGTCTCGTCGATGGAAACTCCGTCGGCCTCGATTGCGAGAAGCCCGAGCTCGGTGTTTCGGCGGCCGCCGAAGAAGCCGGCTATGAAGGGCTGCTGCGAAGTACCGGTTTGTGTGCACACCTCGGTGACCGGTAGACCGGAAGGCTGGAACAGCCAACTCGCGAAGAAGCTCCGGTAGATCGACCCTCCATCCAGCGTTGGGCCGACGAGAGACGGTCGAAGCTCGAAAAAGCCCGGAAACCCGATGAAGCCGGCCGACAGATCGTCTGCGCTCATCGTTCCGGAGCCCATCGCTGTACATTGGTTGTCGCCCGACTGACGGTTGATGGTGGTCACCCATGGGATGGGCTATTGCTGAAGATGACGACCAGCTCCTCGATTCGCTCCTGCTCGTAGTCCTGACAGAACGGAATGAAAGCGACGTCGGTTACGTCGATTGGATCGGGCAGCCGCTGGCCGTCCGCCTTGACGAGCAGCTGGACATGCGCACCGTCGGCTTCCTCGGCGCTGAGCCTGTTTGCATAGAGCGTGACGTCGGCGGGCGCCGCCTCGGGCGCTCCCTCGCGAAGCTCGAACGAAAACCCGTTCGCGAACAGGATGTTGTGCGCGCTGGAGTCGGTGAGATCGAAGTGGAAATAGTGAGAGGAGAGATAGTTCACGCCCGGAACCTGCACCACCGGGTCCTCACCCTCCGGGAACTCGAGCTTCATTTCGTACTCTGACTGCGTTCCGGACACGGAGACGGACTCCAACTCGATCTCGTCGGCGACTGCGACCGTCATGCGATCCCAGATGAAATGAAGCCTGAGGGGCTCGATGTTCCAGTTGTATGCCGCGAACTTCGGCCATGCGTCGTCGAACGTGCCGCCCAGCGCGGAGGCCACCGCAGGGAGTATCGGCACGGCTTCCGCGCTCTCGAACATGGTGCGAATGCCCCCTGCTCCCTGCTCGTGCTGCGCGACGCCGAACCCGCCTCGTTGGTTGCCGTGAGCGTGAATCTCGTGGTCTCCGTGACCGTCACCGACGTGCTGCTGCCCGTGACTTCGCCGACCTCCTGATCGATGGCCAGCGTCTCGGCGCCAGTCACATCCCAGGAAAGCGTCGCCGGGCCCCCACCACCAAGGAGACCGCGCGGCTCAGCGGCAAAGCTTTCGATCAACGGAGTGCCGTCGGGGTTCGTGCCCCCGTCGGGATTCGCGCCGCCGCTACCGCCTCCGCCCGTGGGGGAGTTGCTCGAGCACGCAATCAGCATGGTCATCGCGGTTCCGAGGATCGGTGTGCGCATCCAAGATCGGCGCCAAGCATATCGGGATTGGAGTCGAGGGCTCATCGAGAGACCGTAGGAATCAGGCGATTTCGTCACGAGGGCCACCGCTACTCAATTTCCATCGCGCGACTACTCAAAACGCCACCGCGCCACAGCTCGGAGAGCGCCTGACGGCCCCGCAGTCCGAGCTTTCGGTAGACGCTGCGAAGATGGTTGTCGACGGTGCGCGTGGAGACGAACAGCTCGCGAGCGACCTGTGGGCTCGTGAGCTTCCGCCCCGCCACCAGCGCGGCGATCTCGTGCTCGCGCTCCGAGAGCGCAGTTGGCCGCGCCGCCAACGGAGGCGTTTGCGGGTTCCCGCATTCGCGCTGCCAGATGGTCGATACCGTCGCCGCGCGATGGGCGGCCTGGTCGTCCCCGCGCTCTTGGAACCGATCGGCGGCCTGCGCCATCGCTTCGGCGCCCAGCAGGCGTGCGCCGCACTGTCTGAGCATCCTGCCGGCCGCTTCCACCGCTTCGGCGTCCCCCGCTTCGAGCGCGCTCGCGTGTGCGGCCATGGCGCTCAGATACGCCGCACCCTCGGTCGTTGCTTCCGTCTCGCCGAGCCGCGCCGCCACCCGCTCCGGCGCGCCGAGCCGCACGCAGTCGTGAAGCACTTCGAAGCCCCAGAGGACATGCGTCGCCTGGAGCGCCCGCGTGCCGGTCTCCGCCAGGATCTCCACGGCCTGCTCGACGTCGCCCGCACAGAACGCAAGCCAGCCACGGGCTCGGCCGAACCTCGTCAGGTAACGCGCATCCGGTCCGAGGGCCTGTTGCTCGGCCAATTCGAGAAGGCGCTCGGCCTCGTCGCGCTCGCCCACCATGGCACGCGCGGCCGATTCGACTCCCAGGAACATCGGATCCGTTCGAAAGGGATCGAACTTACCCATGTGGCGCTGGTTCTCGCGAAAGACCGCGAGCGCTTCGGGTACGAAACCGGCTTGAAGCAACACCTCGCCATGCTCGCCGCCCCAGACCGCCACCAGATTGTCCTCTAAGCGCGCACGCTCGTGACCGGCCGCCGCCGCGTCGACGGCTCGATCGATTTGTCCGAGCGCCGTCAAGCCAAACGCGTGATTCAAGCCGATTTGAAGTGGCGACATCGGCACGTCTGCACGATGGGCGTCTGCCAGCTCGAGGGCTTCGGAGATGTGGTCTTCGAAATCACCGAGTCGACCACGCATCGCCTGCGCCAGCGTGTAGGAAACGTGAACCTTGAGCCGGATTGCGGGTGGAATTCCTTTCTTCGCGAGGAGCGGGCGCCCGACCTCTAAAACCGAATCGAAGTCGCCGACGAGCGCATTGATCAGGGCGCGGTCGGCGTGAAGCGCGGTGGCATGCGGCTCCGCAAGCGACTCGGCCATGGTCGAAAGGACCTCTTTGGCTCGCTGAAGTTGCCCGAGGCCGAACGCGAGATTCATCGCACGCGCCCACGTCAGGCGGGCCGCGGCATCGGGATGGTTGGGGGGGATGCTCGCTTTCGCGAAAGCACGCTCAGCGTCGTCCGGACGCTGCTGAGCAAAGAGCGCCCGAGCCCGGAGCACTTGC
This sequence comes from Myxococcales bacterium, assembly GCA_024643985.1. GTDB lineage: Bacteria > Myxococcota_A > Polyangia > Polyangiales > Houyiibacteriaceae > SG8-38. The sequence goes on from JAHELW010000002.1 coordinate 18,824, forward strand.
GTCATCCAGGAGTCGTCGTGTCGGGCAGCTTCGTCGGCGAAACGCTCGGCGAGCACTCCGTCGCAGGCCGCGAGGGCGTGCTTCGCGCCCGCGATCGCGAGCTCGGCCGGGCAACAGTCCGCCTCCAGTCGAAGCGTGGCTGCCTGGAGCTCGATCGCCGGCGTGAGCCGCGACGACTGAAGCAGCGCATCCGCAAGCCGCACCTTCACGTTCCGGATGCGTTCTTCGCTCATGTTCGAGCGCGTCACTTCGCCATAGAGCGGATGGGCCAGCTCGACGAAATCTTCTCGACGGACGATGAGCTCCGCCCGGTGAAGCTCGCTGAGGCGCTCGTCCGTGTCGAGTCGGCCGACCGCATCGCTCGGCAGCGGGCTTCCGACTGCGAGCTCGCGAAACAACTGAAGTCCCTCACCGCTCAACGACGCGATTCGCGCGTCGGTGAGGTCGATCAGTCCAGGAAGCGATCCGAACTCCCCCTCGGTAACCCAGACGCCATCTCGCTGACACAAAGTTCCAGCGTGCTTGCCGTGAAAGAGGAGCTCTTTCAGAAGGAGCGGGCTGCCACCCGCGAGCCGAATGATCGTACGCTTCGTCTCCGGGGTCGTGGGACCGAGCACCCCGTCCACGATCGCGCCGACCGCTCGATCGTCGAGCCCGTCAACGACGATCGGCTCGAAGCGTTGATTCCCGATCAGCGCTCGCCACGCGTCGGGCATCGGGTCAGTCGTTCGCATCGTGAGGATTAGAAATGCATCGCCCGTCTTCGCGAGGAGCTCGAGCAACGCAAGCGAGCCATCCTCCAGGCGATGCCCGTCGTCGACGAGCACGGCCAAGCGTCGAGATCCAGCGCGACGCTTGAGCTCGAGCCGAACCGTCTGCAAGAGCTGAAGCCGGTCTTCGACCTCTGAGGAGGGAACGAGATGCGCGAAGGGGCCAAACGGCACCGAGCGCATTGCCAAGCTGCCCGCGGTCGTCTCGACGTGAAACCCGAACCGCGGGTCCGCCGCCCGTTGCACGACTTCGGCGGCCAGACGGCTTTTGCCTACCCCGGCGGGGCCCGACAGAAGCAGACCTGCCAGCCCAGAATCCTGGGCATCGAGTAGTCGCTCCGCTCGTTCGAGCTCCGCTTCGCGTCCAACCAGCGTCCACTCGACCACCGACTGATGATACCCGCGAGCCCTGGCTTGTCAGCACGGACCGCGGAACCTCAGCAAATTCGGCAGCCTACTCGAAGCGACTCGACCAAATGCTGACTCGGGTTCCGTCCGATTGTTCCCAGACGGCCACCGCGGTGCCCCTCGGGCTGAGTGCCACCTGCGGGTTCTCCGCGTCTCCTGCGTTGTTGATCTCGATGAGCTCGGCGGTGCCCCAGCCTGAGGTCGCATTGAACCGGTTGGCCCAGATGCTGGTGCGCTGGCCATCGGACTGCTGCCAGACGGCGAGCCCATTGCCGTTTGGGTCCACGGCCACCTGGGGGTTGTTCGCGTCTCCTGCGCCCATTTCGATCAGCTCCGCGGTGCCCCACCCTTCGGTTGGGGTGAAGCGGTTGGCCCAGATGTTGAAGCGCGCGCCGTCCGAAAGGGTCCAGATGGCGAGCGCATTGCCTCCGGGATTGACGGTCACTCGAGCCGCGCCCGCATTGCCCGACACCATTTCGATCAGCGCCGCGGTGCTCCAGCCTTCGTTCGGAGTGAAGCGGTTGGCCCAGACGTTGGAACGAATACCGTCCGATTGTGTCCAGACGGCGACTGCGTTGCCGTTGGAATCCATGGACACATGGGGATTGCTGGCGCTTCCCGCGTTGTTGATTTCAACGAGCTCCGCGGTGCGCCATCCCTCGCCCGGGGTGAAGCGGTTGGCCCAGATGTTGGAGCGTGTGCCGTCCGATTGCGCCCAGACGGCAACTGCTGTTCCGCTGGGATCGATAGCCACTCGAGGGTTTGAGGCGCCTCCATCGTTGGTCTCGACGAGCTCTGCCGCCATCCAACCGCTGCCTGGCATGAACCGGTTCCCCCAGACGTTGAGACGATTCTCGAATTGGATCCAGACCGCGACGGCGTTGCCGGCCGGATCGACCGCTACGTGCGGAAAGCGCGCGGTGTCCATGTCGTTCACTTCCAGGAGGGAGGCCCCGCTCCAGCCGGTGTTTGCCGCGAATCGGTTGGCCCAGATGTGGCCTCGGGCATCGAGGCCGTCACCCTCGAATCCCGACCAGATCGCGACCGCACTGCCGTCAGCACCGACGTCGACTTGGTGGTCCGTCGCACTTCCTGTGGCCTCGCCGTCGACCGGCTCGACTCCTAGCCACCCGGGGCCAGCTTCGAACCGGTTGGCCCGGACGGCGATTCGGTCTCCTTCCCTTTGCCCCCAGACCGCCACCGCGCCGCCATCCGCGGAGACGCCCACCTGTGGATCGCTGGCGTCTTCGGAGTCGTCGAACTCGATCAAGTCGGGGGTGTCCAGCCAAGCCCCATCACGCGTGCTGAAGCTCCACGTTTGACTCGCCTCGAGCGCATCGCCCGAAACGCTCTCGATGCCCGTGGTGAGCGTGACGGTGTACGAGCCCAGCAGCCCGAGCTCCTCGGCCGTGCGATAGGTCGCGATGGTTCCGTCCACCTCGACCGTGCCTTCCACGTCCGCCCCGTCGCCGCGGGTCAGTCGGAAGCTGCTCGTCGTCACGGTCGCTTCGTTCAATGCAGCATCGAACTCGGCCGTCACGACGACGTCGGTCGAGACCTCGCTCGCCATGTCGGCGGGTGTCGTCTGGAGCAACTGCAGGCTCGTGCCGGCGCCACCGGTGCCGCCGCTCCCGCCGTCGCCACCATTTCCAGCGGCGCCATTCTCGGCGTCGCCTCCGCAACCGAACAACCCGATCAGGCCCAACATCGACCAGCTCACGACGACTGCTTTGCTTCGCATCGACACCTCGAAAGGAGGCTACAACAGCAGTGCTGCGCCTGGGCCATCGCCGGTCTACTCAATTTGCGGAACCCGCCTACTCAAAATCACGCAGTCGAGCCAAAGCCCGAAGCCGAGGCGGTAGGGTCTCGGCATGGCGAACCAAACGACTCGGCGGTACCCCATTCTCACAGCCCTGTTCATCGCATTCGCTCTGAGCATCACCGGCTGCAGCGATGACCCTGGCGGCGCAGCGGGTAGCGGCGGCGGCGGCGGCGATGGAGGCAGCGGCGGTACGGCAGGCGTCGGTGGGAGCGGCGGCGCGGGCGGGGGTCTCGGTCCCGGTCCGATCGGCTTCGTCAGGGGCGACGAGGGCTCGGCCCTCACACTTTCCCGCCCCGACGGCTCGGACGAAGAGATCGGGTTCAACGTGCTCTTCGGCTGGCTCAACGGGCAGCACTTGAACTTCGACTACTACAAGCAGCTCCGCATCGGCACCACGATCGGCACGATGGACCTTCGCATGAGCTTCCCAGGAGACGCGTCACCCGATGGCTTGATCGAAGGGCTGCACGAGCTCCGCCCAAACCGCTTGCGCCTCGAACAAACCGGCGATCTGGAAGAGCTACAGGTCGAGATCTACTTTCAAAACAGCGATCCCCCGTTTGATCCCCTGACCAACGCGATGGGCACCGTCGAGATCTTCCTCGACGTCGACAACGGCATCTCGATCTACGACATCGCGGGCGAAGTCGATCTCACCCTCGTCGGTGACGGCGGCGTCTACACGATCACCGGGTACTTCTGGGCTCGAGAAATCGAGCCCTAACGCCCCGGGAAACCCGCGGCGCGCAAGCGAACGCTCAGACACCCCTGTCATAGCCCGACAGCGATGTCCTAGTCCCGCGGGGTGCGGATTCGGCGTTTGCTTCGTGATTTCAGCGATGCGTGATTTGGCACGCGGCCTGCACATGGGCGCGGCCGAAACACGCGGCACTTCGTCTTGCCGCACTACCGGGTCCCCGCGGGAGATGGTGCCCGCGGGGGCCTCCTTTTACTATGGCTTGCTACGGATCGTCACACTGCATGTTGCCCCAGCCGATGTGCAGTGCTCGCACCGGAACACGGATTTGGTTGGCGGCGGTGCCGGGCCACGCAATGCCCGGGCTGCAGTTCGTCGCGGTACCGCCGAACTCGACTACGTGGGTTCCGGGCCCGACCTCGTAGTGGCCGCCGCGACCACAGTTAGTTGTCGCCGCGAGCTCGCGGTGCGCCACACATTCCGCATCCATGTAGTAGCCTTCCGTCGTTTCGTTGAGGACCTTCCAAGTCACACCCGGTTGGCGGGGGCTTACCCCGAGCGCCAGCAGCCCAAACGAATCCGACGGCCAGGTCAGCCCGATTCGCTGGAACTCTGCCTCCATGAGTGCGTCGCTGATCATCGGCCACGTACCAGTAATCGCGGGCGGGTCGCTGACATCACCGACGAAATACGGAACGTAGCCAGCGATCGATAGCGTGTACGTCACCTCTTGGTTGGCAGGCACCATGATCGACGCAAAGCCCAACGCGTTCGTGGTCGAGCAGTTCGTCGTATCGGCTTCGCAGAGCTCCACTTCCTCGAAGGGTGGGCCCCCGAAGAGCATGTCATCAATACTCGGCGCCCTGGTGACAATCGCACTCAGCAGCACCGTGTCACCGCTACCACCCGTGCCACCCGTTCCCCCGGCGCCCGCGCTTCCACCCGCGGCTCCGCTCCCGGCTTCGCCGCCGCTTCCTGCGTCGCCCCCGCTTCCACCCCCGCTGCTCGCATCATCGCTGCATCCCGTCGGCCACGCGATCAGCGCGGCGCACAGCACGCTCCCTATCAGGCGTTCCATGGGAACCTCCTCTCCACCATTCAGGCGAGGTCACGACGCTACGCCTCGTGCAAGTCCCCGAAAATACGTAATTGTTTCACCCCAACCGAGCCCCGTATGTCCCCGATTCCGCAACGCTACGAGACCGCTGTATTTTATGACCGCAGAGTCCCGTTTTGGGGAGACGCGCCTGCGGACGAAGAAAAAACGCGCACGCCCCCAGTCGCGGAGCCTAAAAACGCGAGGCTGCGATCTCGACGTCGGCGTACCGCCACGCTTCTTCGAACCTGCGCTCGACTTCCGAAGCCTCGGCGTCCTTGCCCTGCGCGCGGAGACTTTGCGCCAAGCCGTAGAGCGACCAGCCGTTTTCGGGGAAGCGCGCCAAGTCCTCGCGGTAGACCTTCTCTGCCGCGCGCGCACGCCCGTCTTCGAGCAGGATCGCACCGAGGTTGTGCCGCACCGGGTAGAACCAGTCCGGCGGCTCGCCGTAGATCAAGCGGTCTTCGATCGCGATGGCCTTTCGAAGCTGCGCAACGGCGGTGTTGATGTCTTGCTTCGAAGCCGCGATCTCCGCTCGGAGCACGGCCGCCGCGATCTTCGCGAGCGACGAGGTCGGGTTCAGCCCCCAGATGCGAATCTGCTGAAGCGCGGGGTTCGCGGCAATGGCGCGCACGCGGGCCAGCTCCTCTTCGGCCTCGCGGACCTTCTCCTGACGCACGAGCGCGATCCCACGCGCGTAGTGCCAGACAGCGGTCGGATAGAGCAGGTCCGCCTCGGGCGGAGGCTCCTGCAAAATCTCCTCCCACTTTCCAAACCGGACGAGCGCGTAATACGGAATCGCCGAAAAGTGCTGCAGCATCGCCAGCTGCGGGTCGCGTAAAAGAGAACGATCGACGTGCGCGGCGGTGTGCCGGGCCGCTGCAATCGAATCCGCGCTCCGTCCTTCCATGGTGGTCGTCGCCCAGAGGAAGTGATGGTTGTGCGGGGCGTAGGCCACCGGGTAGATCCCCTGCGCCCGGCACTGGGTCACGTAGTCGTTGTCGGCTTCGATCGCGCGCTCGTTCGAAAGCGAGCCGTCGTGATAGCGCCCGACCCGAATGTAGATGTGCGAGGGCATGTGCACGAGATGGCCGGCGCCCGGCACCACGCGCCGAAGGTTATCGGCAGCCTGCACGCCGCGCTCTGGGTGCTCCTGCTCCACGGCATGGATCAAAAAATGATTGGCGCCCGGATGCTTTGGCTCCCGCTCGAGCACGGAGTCGAGCGTCGCGAACACTTCTTTCGTGAGCGGCTTCGGCTCTCCGTCCTCGGTCCAGTAGGCCCACGGCATCGTATCCATCATCGCCTCGGCAAAGAGGGTTTGAATCTCGATGTCGTCCGGAAAGCGTTTCGCCACGGTGCGCATCGCGTCGGCGTACGCTCGATCGAGCCCGGATCGATCGTCCGGAGGCGTTGCCTGATACCGGCTTTCGAGCGCCTCGATCAGCGCGCGCTCCTTCTCGCTCGCATGCTCCAGTCGGGCCAACGCTTTTTGGAGCGTCCGATACGCCTTCACCTCGCGCTCAGGCGTGGGAATCGGATCGTTGATGTTCGGGCCGAGCGCGAGCGCCGCTCCCCAGAAGCACATCGCGCACGTGTCGTCGAGCCGCGCCGCTTCGCGAAAAGACCGCTCTGCTTCCAAATGATTGAACCCATACGCCAGCGTCAGCGCCTGATCGAAATACCGCTGCGCGAGCTCCGACTCCGTCGAGATCGGCCAGTGCAAATCCCCCATACCTTCGAGAAGCGGGGCGGTTCGTTCGGCATCCGGCTGTCCAGCCTTGGCTTCTGGCTTCGGCGCGGGCGTCGAGGCGCAGCCCCACGCCAGCATCCACGCAAAGCAGGCGGCACCACGCAGCAGGCGAGCATCCATGGCAACCCTCCGAGCTTTCGTTTTACACCCGCCAAACGGAAATCGCATCATCCCTCTTGAGGCTCGCCGTTCCGGCACTAAGACCGATCGCGAAAGGCGGCAAACATGAAAGCAATGGTGGTGCGCGAGGCGAATGGACCCTTCGAGCTCGACGAGCGCGACGTTCCCGAGCCGGGGCCGGGTGAAGTTCGCATTAAAGTGGAAGCCTGCGGCATCTGCCACAGCGATGCCTTCGTAAAGTTCGGTCAGTTCCCAGGGCTTCAGTTTCCCCGCGCACCCGGCCACGAGGTCGCCGGTGTGATCGACGCGGTCGGGGAGGGCGTCGACGTCTTCTCGCCGGGCGAGCGGGTGGGCGTCGGCTGGCACGGCGGCCACTGCTTCAAATGCGAGCCCTGCCGCCGCGGCGACTTCGTCAACTGCAAGAAGCAGCAGATTTGCGGCATCAGCTACGACGGCGGCTACCAGGAGTACATGGTGTGCCCGTGGCACGCGGCCGCGCGCATTCCCGACGCGCTGAGCGCAGTCGACGCAGGGCCACTTTTGTGCGCCGGCATCACCACCTTCAACGCGCTTCGAAACAGCGGCGCGAGGCCCGGCGACGTCGTCGCCGTGCAAGGCGTCGGCGGCCTCGGTCACCTCGGGATTCAATACGCGAGCCGCATGGGCTTTCACACGGTCGCGCTCTCACGCGGCAAAGACAAAGAGGCCCTCGCGCAGAAGCTCGGCGCGCACACGTACATCGATGCCAAGGCGCAAGACGAGGTCGAAGAGCTTCGAAAGCTCGGCGGCGCCGACGTCATCCTCGCGACGGCCCCGAGTGGAAAAGCGATCGAAGGCGTCATCAACGGCCTCAGCGCCCGCGGCAAGCTCATGCTCGTCGCCGCCGCCCCCGACCCGATCTCGGTCGGCGCGTTCGGCATGCTTTCCGGCAAGCAGATTCACGGCTGGCCGAGCGGCACCGCCGTCGAAAGCGAAGACACCATGCGCTTCTCCGCGCTGACCGACGTCCGCCCCCAAATCGAGCGCTTCCCTCTCGAAGGCGCCAACGAGGCCTTCGCCAAGGTGATGGACAACACGATCCGCTTCCGCGCCGTGCTCGACATGTCGATGTAGCGTCGCGGAACCTCAGTCGGCGTCGAGCAGCTCGGCGACCACGGCCTGAAATTCCTGAATCGAGCTGATGTGCGAGGCTCTTTCCGTGCGCGACTTCAGCGGATGCCCGGGCGGACATCCGATCCAGATTGGCACCCGCGGCGCCAGCGTCTCCACCAGGCGCTCGACCTGCACCATCTCCTCCTCGGACATGCGTCGAATGACCGACAGCACGAGGACATCAGCGTTGCTCTGCGCGACCGCCCAGATGATCTCCTCGGCGGGAAGCTCGGGACCGAGGTAGAGCACGTCGAACCCCGCTTCCTTGGCGGCGATCGAGCCGGCGAGGATCCCAAACTCGTGCGGCTGGCCGGCCGGTGTGGTGAAGAGAAGCTTCGGCGCCCCCTCCGGGCTTTCGATTTGGTCGAGCCGACCGAGGAGCAGCTGACGGAGCTGTGCGCTCACGAGATGCTCCTGCGCGACACCGAGCGTGCCTTCTGCCCATCGATGGCCGACCTGCCACATCAGCGGAATCGCGACCCGCAGCAAGAGCTCGACGTTCCCGAGCCCTTCGGTCATCGACTTCAGGAGCGCGAGGGCTTCGCGAGCGTCCAGCGATTCGATGGCCGACATGTACCGCTTCTGCTCCGGCGTGAGCGGCGGCGGCGCCTGCATCGGCTGGATCGGCCCCTGCTCGCGCTCCGCCTCGACCAGCGCCGCGAGCCGTTCGGTCGGCAGCTTCGCGATCTGGATCAAATCACGGCCGCGATCGCGAAGCGCCTTGAGGTGAAGCAGTCGCGCCACGTCCTCTTCGCTGAACCGCCGCGTTCCGCCCGGCGTGCGCGCCGGATGCACCGCGCCGTAGCGCCGCTCCCAGGCGCGGATCGTCTCCGGTTTGAGACCCGTGCGCGACACCACGAGTCGAAGAGGAAAGAGGGGCTGGTCGTCTGCTAGTTCTGCCATTCCGCTACGTAGGCGACCCCGGAAGAATCGCCTGAAAGGGCCGATTCGTCTACCGGCGACTCGACCAGGGATGCGCGCCGTACTTTCCGCTATCATCCACCCGAAGCGGAGGGGGCGAATGTTTCACGACGTGTCTCACGAGGATCGGCTGCGGACGGTGCGGCTTCCAGACGGGCGGCGCGAGCTGCTCTCCGAGCTCACGCGCGAGGCCTGCGGTGTGATAATCGTGGTCCCAAAGGGGTTCAAGACCGACTACAGCTCGATTCCGCCCTTTGCGCGGTGGATCGTCCGCTGGTCCAAAGTCGACGTAGCGGGCGTCGTGCACGACTGGTGTTACCACGTGGGTGTCCAGGACGAATCGGGGAAGCCCTCCAAAGCTCTCTCCGATCTCATTTGGAAAGAGATCGCCAAGCGGGGAGCAAGCCGTGCGAATCCAATTCAGGCCTGGCTCTGCTGGGCGGGCCTTCGAATCGATGCACGGCGGGCTTGGCGACGACACCGTGCAGGGGACGACACCCCGACTGAGTTCCGAGCAGCCTACTTAGCGAGCCTGGAAGGGGCCGCGCCTGCCTCCAGCGGCACCGTCGCGTGACGCAATACGCCTCAAAACCGCAAAAAACACGGCGAAAACGACAGGCCGCGCGGCCTCACCAAACTTGATACGCACGGACAGCATCTCAGCGAGCTGAATCGTCGCGTGTCCCCGCCGGAGCGTGGTTCAGCTCCGGCTGCGGAAGCCGCTGCACGATCTGGCGCAGCGGGAGTCCCGAAAGGTCGGCGATCTGCTGAAACGCCTCGCCGCCCAGGTGGAAGTCGCGATACTCCGGCCCCGCGATCGCAGCGCGCTCATAGAAAGGCCCCGTTTGCGCGTTCCCCTGCCCATACAGAAACGCTCCGCCCGCTTCGCGAATTCGTTCGCAAACCTTTGCGAGGAGCGCGGCCGAGACGCCGAGCCCTCTTGCTTCCGGCCTGACGTACAGCCAGTCGGCCCGCCCGCCGAACATGCCCCAGAACATGTCGTGGATTCTGATCCACTGCGCCATTCCGACGACTCGATGCTGCCGCTCGGCGACGACGAGCTCCGCAACCGGATCGCGACCGAAGTACGCTGCCCGCATTGCTTCCGACGGCCGCGAATGATGCTCGGCTGGATGCCCTTTGACGAAGTCGTCGATCATGGACTCGAGGTCGCCTAGATCGCCTTCGTGCGCGAGGCGAACCTGGATCGTGCCGGCATTCCGATCCTGGGGAGCAGCTTCGGTCATCGAAGCCGCAGCCTATCATCCGCGCGCATCCCAGAGGGCTCCGGAAGTGGCGACTGTCGCTGCCAAAGGAGGTCGACCTCTGCACTTCATGGGCCCGAAAAACAGAGAAAACACGGCAAAAACGACAGGCCGCGCGGCCTCTCGTCCGGGTCGCGTGCTCACGACAGCTCGATGACGACGCAACTTCCCAGTGCGCCGGTCGATAACTCTCGCGATGGATTATCCCAAACCACTCGTGATCACCCACGACCTTCGCGACGGCTCATTCAGAGAGACCGAGCCGATCATTCTCACGTGGAACGGCGTAGACGTGCCTCGTGCGCTTCGCACTCTTCGGCCAGGCCAGTACGTGCTCCTTCCCTACGAGCCTCCCGATGACATTCTCCGTCCAAGGAAAGAAGCCGCCTAGCCGCCTAGCCGCTCGAGCCTCTCGGCCGCGATCACTCCGCCGGAAGCGCGCCCGGCTCGCCTGTGGGTGAGTCGGTCGAGCTGCGGTAGTCGAGGTAGAGATTTTGCAGGTGGAGCGCCAGGCAGCCCAGCCCGAAGATGCGGATCAGAAAACCGAGGCCCGCTCCGACGAACGGAATCTCCACGAGGAAAAGAATCGCGAGCAGAGTGATGCCCGTGAAGAGCACGAGCCTCCGGTCGTCGGTTGCTCCCGAAAACCGCTGCGCGGCCAAGTAGGCGACCACCAGCGTCGAGAGAAAGAGGAGTAGGGCGTAGACCGCTGCGAGCACCAGCGAGATGGGAATGCCGATGAGCGTGAGGGCGATCATCAGCGCGGCGACCGGGGTTGCCAAGAGGACGATGAAGCCGATCCCCATGTCGCGCAGCACCTCGCGGCTCGACTCCGGCGCCGTCGGCCGCAGCGTCGGGAACAGCGCGACGAGCGCCAGCCCGATCAGGAGCAGCGCCAGCGTCTTGGCGAGCACGCCGAAGTAAAACCCGGCGTGCATGAACGCCCGGTGCTCCTCTTCTTCGTGGATGTCGATCGTGGTTTCGCCGCCGATCGTTGCGCCATCGTCGATCTCGACCGCGTCCTCGGAGGTCACGGTGGCGTGAAGGTCACCGCCGATCGAGCTGCTGGCGCTCACGCTCACCTCGTTGCCGAACCCGCGCACGTAGCGCTCGACGCGGCCGCTGAGCTCCGTCGACTCCGCCGCAAAGTGAAGCGCGCGGCCGACCGTGCCCTTGGCGCGCACCGATTCGCCCGCCATGAAGCCGCCGCGCCGAAGCTCGCCGCCCTCGGCGAGAGTCACGTTCTGCCCGGCCAAAAACCCGGTCCCGCCGACTTTCGCGTCGACCTCGACGTTTTTGCCGGCCGCGTGCACGTTGCCGCCGACCTCGCCGGCAACGCTCACGGACTCGCCCGCGGAGTAGAGATTCCCGGTGACGCTTCCCGTGACCTCGACGCGCTCCGCCGCTGCAAAGACATCGCCGTCGACGGTGCCGGCGACGATGGCGGTCTTGCCGCCTAGAAACACGGTGTCGTCGATCGACTCGCCCGCGTCGACTTTGACGGTTCCCTCTTCCTCGAGGCGAAACTCTGCGGCGTGCGCCTCACTTGGCGCTCCGAGCCCTGCGAACAGCACCAGCGCCACCGCGGCGCCAGCGCCAAGGAGCGCCGGCCGCCGAAGCGAGAGAAAACCAAGCGCTCCGACGCCGACAAACAGCGTCGCCGCGAAACCAAAAGATGAAACCAACATGTCCTGACCTCCTACGATGAGCCCGAGCGCACTGCGCGAAAGCGAGAAGGCTCCTCCGAGCCCACCGAAATTTCCAATCCAACGAAGCCCTGCCGGAAGCGACGGGGTCGCCTGCCAGAGCCACTCCAACATGAACGGCGTCAGCAGCGCTGCCGCCACCGCGCCCCACACCCATCCCGACGCGGAGGCACCTGCCGTAGAAGCGCTCGACGTCGGGGCAGTTGCGACAAGGTCGGCGGCAGTAGCCTGCTCCTCGCCGAGCACCTCGATGAGCACCGCGTTTTCCTGCTCGAGGGCCGAAAAGAGCGTCTGGCAGCCGGCGCAGCCCTCGACGTGAGCCTGAACGCGCCGCGCATCCTCGATGGGAAGCTCGCCATCGGCGTAAATCGAAAGTGTGAGCTCGGTCGGGCAGCTCATGATTCGTCCTTTCCGGAAGCGCCGAGGCTGCTTCGAAGCTCGCGCTTGGCGCGATGAAGCAACACGGCGACGTTGTTGCGCGTGGTCCCGAGCTCTTTGGCGATTTCGTCGTACGAGAGGTCGCCGTAGTACTTGAGGACCAGCGGGAGTCGATAGCTCTCGGGAAGCGCGTCGATGGCTGCGAGCAGCGCCCGTCGCTGTTCCCGTGTTTCGAGCGCGACGAGCGGCGAGGCCACGGCCGCCGGCGCGGGTATCTCGACCGGCTCCGTGTGAAACAGTCGCAACTCGAGTCGCTCGCGGCGCAGGCGATTGAGGCAGTGGCGGCTTGCAATCGTGAGGATCCATCGATCGAAGGGCCGGCCGCGGTCGTACTGGTCGAGCGCGCTGTAGGCCCGCTCGAACACCTCGCTCGTCGCGTCTTCGGCAGCCGCACGTGAGCCGAGCATCTTTCGACAGAGCCCGAAGACCCGGCTCGAAAATTCACCGTAGACCTCGCCGAATGCGACGGCGTTTCCCAGCTGGGCTTGTTTGAGCGCGGTTTCCAAGTGAGTTTCGTCCATCGGGGCGTCCGCTGCGTCCATCGAGACCGGTGCTCGGGCCCCATCGAGTCTACACGCGAGGGCCAAGAAAGATTACAGCCCGTATCAGACCCTCGATCGCATCGTGCTTCCTCGGCGAGGGCAATGCGGTAGGATCGCGCCGATGACGTCTCGCGTCCTCCGCTCTCTCGCTCTTTTTCTCGGCGTCCTGGTCGTCGCCATCCTCGGCGTGGCCGCGTTTCTGCTCAACACCTATCAGCCGGCCCCCGTCGATCCGGCGTGGGCGGCGCCTCCGTCCGAGAAAATCCCCGACGGCAGCGTGACCGTTCGCTACACGGGCACGGCGACGCTCGTCTTTTCCGACGGTGAGACGTTCTTTTCTGAAGCATCCTATCGAGAACGAGCTTGGCTGAGTTTTTCAGGCTTCGTCACTAGAAGAGGTAGTCTCTACGCATCGACTTCGTCCGTGTAACACCTCCGACACGACGCTCGACGTGTCTATTTGCCATCGGCTTGACCCTGCTTGCAGGCGTCTCGTCTAACGCTGCCGCACAAACCGACGACGAGCCCCGAGTCACACCGCCCGCCGACCGGTCCGCCGCGGCACAGGCCGCGGCGTCTGCCTCGGAGTCGCCCGGCCGAAGCAGAGAGCGCCGCGGCGAAGTCTTTTCGGATCTCTACATCGGCGCGGCAGTGACCTCGGACGCCAAGGTCACCCTCGACGGTATCGTTCAAGAAGAAAGCCTCCTCTGCGGGGCGGAGTGCTCCAGCACGAAGTCACCGGTCGGCGGCCTCCGGGTCGGGTGGTTCGCCGGTCGCTTTCCGTGGCTCGGCGTGTCCGGCGAAATCTCTCTCTTCATTCAATCGTGGGCGATTCAAAGCCCCTACGAGGTTCGCGTGATTCCAATCTCGGCGCTCCTCATGTTTCGCGCGCCCTTGATCCGAACGCCCGAGCATCCGAACGGCCGCGCCCAACCCTACCTCGCCGTCGGTCCGTCGCTCATGATCTCGACGGCCAAGCTTGCCCAAGGCGTTGCGGCCTTCGGCACCGCACGCGTCGAGTCCGACACCTCGTTCGATGCCGGCCTCGACGCGCACTTCGGGATGAGGCTCGTCGCGTCCAGCTGGATCTCGGTCATCCTCGAATACCGCTTGACCTACTTCAAGCCGACCTGGCGTCTCGAAAGTCGAAAAGTGAGCACGACCGTCCGGACGAATCACTACATCATCGGTCTCGGCATTCACTACTGATTCGCGACGAACGTCTCGAAGATGGCATCGGCGTATGCCGCGTATCCCGCGGGGTTCGGATGGAGCGCGCCGTAGAGATCGCCCTGAAACTGAAAGGTGTTCTGGAGACGAATCAGCCAAGGCACGTCGGAGCAATAGCCGTGGCCGGCGAAGCGGGCGTCCACGCCGTCCACGAACTGCCAGCCGTTTCTTTCGGCGGCGGCCCGCATCGCCGCGCGGAGCTCGGTCAACACGCAGGTGCTGGCCCACTCCATCTCGGGTTCCGTGATCCCGGGCACCTGCTGGGCGGCGATGCGCAGGCTCTCCTGATAGCCGGAAAACTCCGTCGGCCATGCACAAAGATCGCCGAACTCGTCGCGGGTCACGTCGGGGATCTCGGTCAGGAAGACCCGCGCCGGATCCATCTCGAGCGTGCCTACGATCGCTTCACCGAGCGCATCGTAGTTGCGCGGGAGGTCGTCCAGACCGTCGCGCTGGATGTCCACCGGGCCTTCGCCTTCGACGACCTCGACGTACCTCTTCTTGGAACCGACCTCGAAGATCGTCTTCGCATCGAGGAGGTCTGGATCAATCGTCTCGGGATCCAAATAGCTCCTGCAGTCTTCTTCGAAGGGCCCGAGAAAATCGCAGACCAACGAGGCCGTGCTCTCGAGCAGTGGATCCAAGGTGGGCTTTTCCATATGACAATTCTCGCCGAGCACGCAGGCTTCGACCACGGTCGAAAAGTTGATGTCGTTCCCGCCGATCGACACGAAAAGCGCGTCGATTTCACGGTCGTCCGCAAGCTCGGCGGCGCGCTCGATCTGCGGCCGGGCCAGGGTGCCGTCCGGCTCGATTCCCTCGTAGCCCTCGAGCAACGCCTCGTAGATCCGGCCTCCCGAGCAGGCCAGGTGCACGAAGGTCACCGACGTGTGCGGGTCCGACTCTTCGATCATCTGCGCCGCTCGCACCTGGCCAGAGCGCGAGGATCGGTGACAGCGCGTATTCTGCCACCGCGCGCCGCCTTCTTCGCGCTCGTCCACGTCGGGGCTGCCTTCCCCGGACCCGTACGAATCGCCGAGACCGAAGATCAGCAGATCCCGAACCTCGACGACTCGGGTCTGCTCCATCTGCTCGCCGCTTCCGTTTTCGACCACGAGCGACACCGAATACTCGCCCTCCGCCGGGAAGTCGTATTCGAAGCCGTTGCAGCGCGTTTCTACGCCGACCTGCTCACCGTCGACGCTCCAGGTGTACGTCCGGGCCCCGGTCGAGGCGCACGCGTCGAGTCTCACCCGCCAGGTATCGGGCTGGAGCGGTCCATCGACGTAGATCTCGTGGTCGTCCTGCTCTGCGGCTTCCTCGAGCGGAGGAACGAAAAAGCGCGCCGGCATCTCGTAGTCGAACGAAGCCGCAAGCCCGGGCTCGGCGCCGCAGCCGCTGACCACAAGGGCCAACGACCCGACGAGACGCGCGGACGCATTCCACCTGATCCGCATCTCGCGGTCTTCTATAACACGATACTGAGCGCGCTCCCTAAGGAACGATGTTTTGATTGAACCGGAAGAGGTTCGTCGGATCGTACTTGCGCTTCAGCTCGACGAGTCGGTCGTAGTTTGCCCCGTACGCCGCGTCGATCGGCGCTTCGCCGTCGGGCACGAAGTTCACGTACACTCCGCCCGTCGCGTATTTCTCCGTGTCGCTGAAGTAGCTTCGTGCCCAGCTCATGCACGCATCGTCGTCGCGCGGGTCTTCCCAGCGGGCGTGGACGTTCATCACGTACTCCGCGTCCCGATGTGGATAGGCCGTTGCGTCGCTAGGCACCTGGTTGACCGCGCCACCGAGGCGTCCGAAAAAGATCTCGGTTTGGTCGCTCGGAAGCCGCGCGGTGTAGTCGAGCGCGGCGTCGACGAGCCCGTCGGAGAGCTCGAGGAAGTTGTGCGACTTCCAGTAGTTGCGCACTCCGGGTGTGAGCAGCGGATCGAACGCGGTCTGCCATGCCGTATACGCATGGGGGCTGATTACGTCCGCGATGGGCGTTCCGTACTCGCGTAGGGGTTTGAGCAGTCGCTCCCCCGCATCCAAGTCTCCCGACCAGAACGCGGCGAGGATCGCCACCTCCTTGCCGTGCACCTCCGGCGGGAGAAACGGCATCGGCGGCGCCTTTCGAAGCACGAGCCACACGTTGAGATCCGCCGGCAGGTCCGCGGCGTATTCGCGATAGAACCTCACGAGGTCGGGGGCTGCCGACAGCGGGTGGATGACGAGCCCCGAAAGCACCTCCGGGCCCACTTCGCACAGATCAAACTCGAACGAAGTCACCACGCCGAAGTTGCCGCCGCCTCCTCGAAGCCCCCAAAACAGATCGGAGTTCTCCTCTTCGCTTGCGACGAGCGCATCTCCATTGGCGGTGACGACGTTCGCCGAGCGCAGGTTGTCGATCGTGAGCCCATGCTTGCGGCTCAGCCAGCCGAACCCTCCGCCCAACGTCAGTCCGGCGATTCCGGTCGTCGAGTTGATGCCGACCGGTACGGCGAGCCCGTGTACCTGCGTTTCGGCATCCAAGTCGCCGAGCGTCGCGCCGGGATCGACCGTAGCGACCTTGCGCCTCGGGTCGACGTGGACCGATCGAAGCTGGGAAAGGTCGATCAGGAATCCACCGTCACACACCCCCTTGCCGGCGATGTTGTGCCCTGCGCCGCGAACGGCGAGGAGCAGGTCGTGTTCGGCGGCAAACGTCACCGCGCGGATGACGTCCGCGGCTCCCGAGCATCGGGCGATGAGCCCGGGCCTCCTATCGATCATGGCGTTCCAAATCGTACGTGCAGCGTCGTAGTCGGGCGACTCGGGGAGCAGCAGGTCACCGCGCAGGTCGGCATCGAGCGCGGTGAGGTGCTCCGCGGAGATCGTCCTCGCGTCACCGTTCATGGTGAGGACTCTCGCTTCCATCGCGAACCTCCTTGTTTGGAGCTGCTGGGACCCCCCGATTTAACGCCGTAGCTCACGGCTAGTCGACCTCCCTCGATTAGGCTACCCCGGTGTCGGACCCAAAGAAAAAGGCCCCGGCGCGAACCAGGGCCTTCTTGGTCATGATATTTTTGGCGAAAGAAAGACTACATGCAGAGTGTCGGGCAGATGCCGAGCGCCAACGCCGAGGGGCAAAGGCCGCACGTGTCTAGCGCGCCGCAGACCACGAACTGAATGTTCTTCGCGCCACCTGCGTTCGGCCCGTTGGGCTGCACTGATGCGGCGCCGGAGAGGCCGTCGAGCTCACCTTCCTGGAACGCTTCGAGACAACCCGGCGTCGCGACGAACTCGACGAACGCGTTCGTCACGTCGAGGCACTGATCCGGCTCGCAGCTCATGTCGGCGCATGCCTGTGCACTGCCGAGCGCCGAGGCGACGATCGAGTTGCAGGTGCCCTTCGCGTTGTCCGCATCAACTTCCGACACGAAGAGTGCGAATGCGGCAAGGGCGACGATGGTGATTGGAAATAGCTTATTCATGATGTCCTCCAAAACCCGTTTCCGAGGCGCGACGCGACATGCGTCGCCAACCTCTAGGGCCACGAAGCCTCTCGCTATCGCCGATCGCCGTCCATACGTAATTCTTCTCTCACGCAAAAACGATCGAAGCGACCGGCCAAGCGCGAAAACTATGCGCGCGCGCAACCGACGGTAATGTCCTACGATCGGGACGCGACCAGATTAGGGGAGGCCGACGATGACCGCTGGCGAGCTTTGCAATCGGACCGTTTACATAATTCGCGCCGACGAGAGCGTGCTCGAGGCCGCTCGGCTCATGAAGAAGCACCACGTGGGTTGTCTCGTCGTCGTCGAAGAGCGTGAGGGAGATCGAATTCCCATTGCGCTCGTGACCGACCGCGACCTGGTCGTGAAGGGCTTGACCGAATCTCCCGCGGATTTCGAAACCACGACGGTGAGTCAGGTCATGAGCGAAGGGCTCACGA
This sequence comes from Myxococcales bacterium, assembly GCA_024643985.1. Taxonomy (GTDB): domain Bacteria; phylum Myxococcota_A; class Polyangia; order Polyangiales; family Houyiibacteriaceae; genus SG8-38. Next base: position 36,675 of record JAHELW010000002.1, read on the forward strand.
AGGCTCGCGAGTCCGAAAGGATGTACGACGTCCGCAAGAAGATGCGCGCCCACGGGGTGCGCCGGATTCCGGTCGTCGATGCCGAAAACCGGCTCCAGGGCATCATCACGTTCGACGACATGGTGGAGTGGATGGCGCAGGAGCTCACCGACCTCGCGCAGCTGGTTTCCCGCGAGCAGGAGCGCGAGTCCGAAAGCGTCTGAATTGCTGCAGTTTGTTACGGTCGCTAGTCGACTCCGCGCGACTAGGCTACCCTCCGCCGCCATGCGTTCCCTTTCTTCGTTAGGCGTGGCCGTCGGCGCGGCTGCAATTCTCTTCTCCTCTCTTCTTGGCTGCAGCAGCGACTCCGGCAGCACGGGCACCGGCGGAAGCGGCGGTGCCGGCGGAGGCGGCGGCGCGAACGCCGACGAGCTCTTCGAGCCAGGACCCTACGAGGTCGGCTATCGCGAGCTGGCGATCACGTATAGCGCCGCAGCGTCGGGCGATGACCGCGAGCTCGTCCTCCGCATCTGGTATCCGGCACAGGACGACTCCGGAGCGGACCCCGCGCGCTACGCGCTCAGCAACGAGTTCATCGACCTCGACCTCGCAGCGGGCATCGCGCTCGACGGACCTCCCGTCAACGACGAGACCGGCTTCCCGTTCGTCGTGTATTCTCACGGCAACGGCGGCGAAGGCCTGCTTGCGTATCCCTATGGCGAGCTGATGGCCTCACACGGCTGGATCCTCGTCGCGCCCAATCACACCGGCAACACCGCCTTCGATCTGCTTGGGATGCCCGATCCTGGAACGCGCTCCGCGCTCGACCGGCCGAACGACATCACGGCCATCATCGACGAGTTCGAGTCCGGCCTCGCCGGCGACGAGCTGGCGGGCAAGGCCGATACTTCCAGTGTCTTCGTCTTCGGGCATAGCTTCGGCGGATACACCACCTTTGCCGCGGGCGGCGCCGACGCCGACTTCGACGCCGCGAACGAAGACTGTGCGGGCTCGATGAGCGCGAGCTGCGAAGTGCTCGCCGATCCCGACGTCGAAACCGCGTACCGCGCCGGCTTCGGCGACCCGCGTGTCGTTGCAATTGCGCCGCAGGCGCCGGCTCTCGTTTCGATTTCACAGGAGGAGCTCGCCGCACTCGAGGTCCCCACGATGCTGATGACGGGTCGGTTGGATCAGACCACTACGCAAGAGGAGCAGGCCGAGCCCGCATGGGCAGGCGTCGACAACCCGGACGATCTCTGGGTCGAGATGCCCGAAGGCGCTCACTTCACCTTCATCACGATCTGCTACGACCTCGACCCCGGCCTGCTCGCGCTCTTTCAACCCGACGCCGGCGACGACGGCTGCGGCCCCCAGTTCATCGACGCCCAGGAAGCGGTCCCGGTTCTTGCAGCCTACGTCCTAGCCTTCGGCCGCCGCCACGTGCTCGGCGAAACCGAATGGAACGAAGTGCTCACCGGCCCCCCCCTAGGCCCCGAAGGCGACTTCGTAATCACCCTCCCCCAGTAAGGGGACATTCTCCCCCTCCGCAAACCCCCTCATTCCAACCACTTACGACCCACACCGCGAAAACCCGGATGAGGTGGGGCGTGGTTGCTCAGTCGGGGGCCTGCTTTGGTTTAGTTATATCCGACCCACTCGGACGCCTTCGGCGGTCAGTTGGTCCCGCCCCACCACCCCCACGCTATCGCCTACCCCCGCCCGTAATCCTCCCTCCGCGCCTTCGCTGCGCTCCGGCTTAGCGGCGCATGCGCGCCGGGCTTCGCCCTTCGGGCTCGCGCTTCCGCCTGCTTCCCGCCCGCCTGGCGAGGGGCAAAACGCTTGCCTAGGGGCTCGGAAAAAACGCGACGTGGGTCGGAGCGGACGTGCCAAGTGACAATCGCCACAACAGCAACCACCGGCGATTGGCGCGCCGCCCGAGGGAGCGCGTGCGCGGCCTACATCGCCAATCTTACGGGCCGCATTTGCAGGCGCTCCCGCTCCGCGCAGGCCCGCGTCGTGTTTTTTCCGAGCCCCGTATGCACGGCAGTGCAGCCTCATCCGGGTTTTCGCGGTGTGGGTCGTAAGGGGTTGAAAAGACTTCGTTTGGGAGGGGGGAGAATGTCCCCCCTCATGCGAGGGAGTTTAGGGACCAGTCGTAGCGGTGGTAGTCGAGGTCGTAGCCGGCGTCGAAGGCCGTCTGGAGGAGTTCCTTCTGCTCGGGGGAGGCGTGCTTCAACAGGAACAGGTGCACCCCGGCTTCACGCCCGAAGTCGCTTTCGTAGTAGCGAAACGTGATCGGTATTCGAACTACGCGTGCGCTCTCGTCGACCTCGACGTCGGATGCCACGTAGTTGTCGGCCGCGAGATCCAGCTGTTCGTCGAGCTTGCTCGCCTCGTAGAACGCAACGGCCGGGCAGCTGGTCGACGCGCACACGAGCGCCGCGTGGATTCGTGCGTCGACGTGAGAAGGACCAAGCGCCAGCCTCGGATCGTCGTCGTCGAACAGCCTCGACTTGGTCGCAGGATGAGGTGCGTTACGGCGAAGCACGCCGTTTTCGATCTCGTCGAGCGTGAGAACCAGATCGCCCACGCGGTAGGCGACGACGCCGAAAAAGGACGGCAGCTCCATCACCGACTCCCGAACCCCCGTCTCGAGCACGCCGTGAATCGCGAGCACGTTGTAGAGGTTGATCCAAAATGCGATTCGGGCGTCGTCGCCGATGATTTGCGCCGGGTCTACCCGGTGAAGGAGCCGGCTGGTCTTTCGAAGCTCCGCGTAGGTGGACGACGACTCGAGCTTCTCGTAGTCGACCTTGCCATCCGCGCCGATGACCTCCACCTTCAGCGAGCTCCCGAGCTTGCGCAGCGCCTCGGCGGCGGCCGCCGGCGCCACTTCCCCGGCCTCGCCAGGCGCATCCCGGTTGAGCACCTTACGCGCGAGCCACGCGTTCGGCATCAGCGCTTTGGCGAGCTCGGCGGGGTTCCGGGCGCGACGCAAGATGTCACCCGCATCTCGCAGATTTCGAAAAAAGGAGTCCGCCATTTCGATCGAGCGTACGTGCGACGAGCCGCTTCGTCACTCACTGGCTGGGTCTGGCAGACGGACGAGCGCCCCTGGCGAAGTCTCGAGCGGCCTCACCTGAACCGGTCCGGACGTCCAGCTCTCCCCCGCCACCTCGTGCCGCGCCGTGATCCACACGGCGCCCGCGGGCACTCCCCGGAGCTGAAAGCCACCCTGAGCATCGGTGCGCACCCCGCGGTCCCACCGCGGAGGATCGCCCCACGCGACCTCTGCGCCGGCGACCGGATCCCGGTTCACGTCGACCACATGGCCCTCCACGACCCCGCCCGGCTTCAGGTACACCGGCTCGAGCTCCTGAGGCCGGTCGACGTACCGGGCCGGCTCGATCACCACTCGCCGGCTCTGAGGCTCGTAGTCGGCATGGGATAGCGACACGTCGTAGGTTCCCGTCGGCAGCTGCCGCAACACGAAGGTGCCATCTCGTCGTGTTTTCGTTTCGACCTCCACCGGGCCTGCGAGCGCCACCCGTACATCGGAAAGCCCCTTCGCATTCCACTCGTCGAGAACCTCGCCGAGGAAAGTCACTCCCGCCGTCATCGTCACGACCACGCCGTCGACCTCCACGACCTCCAAGAGACCGGTGGAGCTGAAGGCAGGATGCTCGGCGCTCAGTGCGAACGGCGGCTCGGGAAGTGCGGGCACCGAGAAGGTGCCGTCGGAATCGGACTTCGCCGTCCGGCGCACCGGCGTGCTCGGATTCCGCGATTCCACGGTGAGCAGCGCGCCACCAATCCCGAAGCCACGCTCGTCGACGACTCGTCCCCGAAGGGTGTAGAGCGCGGTCGCGAGAGTGAGCTCGACCGTCACGAGCGCATCGTCGTCGATCGGGAGTGTTCTACGGGATGGCGGAAGGTCGTAGGGCAGGGCGGTCACCGTGACCTCTCCGCGCACGCCTTGAAAAGAAAACGACCCATCCGATGCGGTCACCGCCATCCGAGGCAGCCGCTCATCCTTCCCGCGAAGCTCGACCGGAATGGCCTCGAGCCCGACGCCGCGCTCGTCCACCACGCGCCCGGCGAGCTCGGCCCCCGGCTGCATCTCGATTCGAACACCGCGGAGCGCCACTCCTCCCGCGACCCGAAGCCGCTCCGACGCGGCGGGCGCGAAGGCGTCGTGGCTCGCGGCCACCGTGTACGCTCCCGGCCTGAGGCGCGCGAGCACGAAGCGACCGTCGCGCCCGGTCGTTGCTTGTCCGACGAACGCCAGCGAGTCGGCCCCCGGCGCGGTGATCGGCGGCACCGGCCCCGCGGTCACCCCGAGCGAGTCCGCGGCCGGCACTCGGCCGGCTCCGCGCTCTCCGAACGCCCGCACGATGGCGTTTGCAACTGGGCGTCCGTCGCCATCCACGACCTCCCCTTCGATTCTCGCCGCTCGCTGGAGCTCGACCGTGAGCGGAGGAGCGTCCGAGAGCTGAACCAGAGGTCCGGCGACCAGGTAGTCGTCGGCGTCGACGTAGAGGGTCTGCCTGTCGCCGACCACCCCGACGAGCTCGAACTCTCCTCGGCGATCGCTCCGCGTGCGTCGCACGTGCAGCCCCAGCGCGCCGCTCGCGACGGTGACCTCGGCCTGGTGAATCGGGGCCCCGGTCCTGGCGTCCCGCACCCGGCCAGCCAGCGTCCACCCTTTCGCGAGCCGCATTGCGAAGACTCGCCGGCCTCCCGCGTCGAGGATCAGGCCCTCGAGGGGAGGCGCGACCAGCTCCCCCTTCGCGACCCGGAGCTCGTAGATCCCTGGCGGGATCCCGGCCCACCGAAACCGGCCGTCCGCGCCGCTTTCGATCGACCGCGCCGGCCAAAACCCGCTCCCTCCGAGCGAGACGACCGCGCCGCCCACCGGCCGGCCGTCGTCGGCATAAACGCGGCCGCTGAGCGTCGCCGTCCCGATTCCGACCTCTGCCGGCGAGACGACGCCAGCCGAGCCGGCGACCCCAGAGTCCGCACGCGGGTCGAGCTTCGCCACGTAGGTGCCGGGAATCATGAAGGTCCCGAGAACCAACAGCCCGGTGATTGCCCCCGCTGCGCGCATCCGTCTTCGTTGTATCCTCGATCGATGGGGCCCGCGAGCCCGCATTCTTGCGGCCCCTCATCCCGGGTGCTACACCCGCGCTCCTTCAGGAGTCGAGAACCGACCATGGCACAGACCTGCGATTTCTGTGGCAAGAACCGCCACAAGGCCCACAAAGTGAGCCACTCGAACATCAAGACCAGGAAGTGGCAGCGGCCCAACCTGCAGTCGATTCGGGCGGTCGTCGACGGCAAGGTCCGCCGGGTCACGGCCTGCACGAGGTGCATTCGCTCGGGTAAGGTTGTCAAGGCCGCGTAGACGACGCGAGGTTGCGCTCCCACCGGGCTGCGACCCGGCCTCGATACTGCTGTCTTTCCCAGTGGCGCCCGAGCACGCCGGCCAGCGCCTCGACCGGTTCATCCAGCATCGGATTCCGCGCCTCTCTCGAACCCGCGCACAGGAAGTGGTCAGGGCGTGCGCCTATCGGGCGGACGGCACCAGGCGGCGGGCCAGTGAGAGGTTGCGCGCCGGAGAGACGGTGCTGCTGGTCCGCCCGCCTTTCGAAGAGCCGCACGTCCCCTTGTATTTCGACGTCCTCCACGAAGACGAGGCCATCCTCGCGCTCGACAAGCCGGCCGGCCTTCCGGTGCATCCGTCGGCGACCTACCACAAGAACACGCTCACCTATCTCCTCCGGCAGCGCTTTGGCGCACAATCCCCGCAAATCGCGCACCGCCTCGATCGAGAAACCAGCGGCCTTCTTCTCTGCGGCAAGACGCTCGACGCCGAGCGCGCCTTGAAAAACGACTTCGAGAACCGACAGGTCCAAAAGCGATATCTTGCAATCGTCCGAGGAGTCATGCCCGACGATGCAGGTCGCATCGAGCTATCGATGGATCGCGTCAAGGAGGGGCTTCACATCTTGATGGAAGTCACGGCGAACGGAGAGGGGTACCCGTCGGTGACGCGCTATCGGGTTCTCGCGCGCCGTGACGGAGCGACGCTCGTCGCGCTTGCACCCGAGAGCGGCCGTCAGCACCAGCTTCGGGTCCACTTGGCTGCACTCGGTTTCCCAATCGTAGGCGACAAGCTCTACGGCCCCGAGGGCGTGCAGACCTTTCTCGACTACATCGACACGGGCATGACCGACTCTCTGCGAGAGCGGCTCGGTCACGATCGACAAGCGCTTCACGCATACCAGCTGGACTTCACGCACCCGGCGACCGGCGAGCCTACCACGTTGACCGCGCCGCTTTCCGACGACCTCGTGACGCTCTGGGGTCGGCCGATCCCTGAGGCCACGCTCCGGTCTTCGGCGGCGTGCTAGACTTGCCGAAGTGCGCCTGCTGATCGCAGCGATGGCCTGTTGGGGGTTCGGTTGTGCCGCTGTTGCGGCCAATGCGCCCGCGAGCGATTTCAGGCCGTCCGACGCCGCCCTGTTCGACAACGCAGTCGACACGGTTGCGAACCCCGCCATCGTCGAAGGCGAGTGGAGCGGCGCGTTCGAGCGCCGTGTCGCGCGCGCCGATCTCATCGCCCAGGTTCGCGTTCAGTCGCTCAGCTCGGAGCTCATCAAACGGCGGTCCGCATACCGGCTCGACGTCAAAGTGAGGGACCGGCTGAAAGGAAGCTCGACCCGCGAGCTTGCTTTGCGCGTGTCGGATGACGTTCCCGGGTACCGAACCGTCCAGGTCAACGAGGACCGCCTGCTAGAAGACTCCTTCATCGCGTTCGTCAAATGGGAAGCCGATCCGGCCGCCTCCGAGCCGATCGCGCACTGGCACCTCTCGCCCGATACCGGCGCGGTTCGCGACAAGATCGAGTACGTCTTGCGCAATCCGGCGCCCGACCCCCATACGACGGTCGAGGTGGTCGAGCCCTGACCGGCCCGGCTCGCGTCACCTCGACCCCCCCAGTAGACTAAGCATGGAGATTAGACAGATGCGTATTTGGATACTTCTATCGATGGTGACCGTCGCGTTGGCGGTGAGCGGCTGCGACAAGGGGGCCCCGGCGCCCGCCTCGAAGCACGATCACGCCCAGCACGATCACGCCCAACACGAGCAGGCGGCCCAGCCGGAAGATCCCGCGGGACCGAGGATCGAGACCGGGTCATTTCTGCTTGCCGTCGCTCCGGTGCAGCCGAAGTTCGCGGCCGGCAAGGCAGGCGAGGTGGAGATCGCCCTCGAAAGCCGAGGGGAGTGGCACGTCAACCAAGAATACCCGATCCGTGTCGATCTGAAGGCGCCCTCGGGCGTGGCGATCCCGAAGGCAGAGCTCGTCAAAGACGACGCCAAGGAGTTCGGCGAGGAAAAAGTGCGGTTCTTGGCCTCCGTGGAGCCCTCGGCGGCCGGGGAGCACGAGCTGACGTGTGACGTTTCTTTTGCCATGTGCACCGAAGAAAACTGTATCCTCGAGAGGCGCACGCTCGCGATGGTGCTCGAGGTGGAATGAGATGAGTGAGGGGGGACTCAACGCCGCGCTGGAAGCGATCCGGGAGGACGTGAAGGCGCGGTTCGAGGCCCAGAAGCGAGTGCTCTCGTTCCGGGAGTACCTCGCGCTCGTTCAAGAAAACCCCCGGCGATACACGCGCGATGCAGCCCGCTACCTGAAGGACTGCATGGACCGCTTCGGCTCGTACGAGGTGGAGACGCCTGCGGGCTCGCTGAAGCGGTGGAAGGTGTTCGACCTCGAGCTCGGCCGGGAAAACAGCGGCCATCAGGCCGAGCTCAAGCTGCGAGACCGGCTCGCCGGGCATGAGGCCACGCAGGAGGCGTTTTACCGGATCCTCGACGGCTTCGAGCGTGAAGGGCGCGCGAATCGGCTCATCTTGCTCCACGGCCCCAATGGAAGCGCGAAGTCGACGTTCGTCGCGTGCCTGATGCGCGGGCTCGAAGCCTACTCCGATGACGATGAAGGTGCGCTCTATCGCTTCTCGTGGATCTTTCCGCGGTCGCGCGAGGGCGGCGGCATCGGGTTCACGACGGCCGCCGACGAGCTCGGCTCGACGGATTCGTTCGCACACCTCCCGGAGGAGCGCATCATTGCGAAGCTTCAGAGCTCGGTGCGTGAGCATCCTCTGCTCCTTCTGCCTCGCGACGTGAGACAAAAGCTGATCGCAGGCGCGTACGAGGCAGCGCGGGTACCCGAAGCCGCGCCCGATTGGGTTTGGACGGGGCAGCTCGCCCGAAAGAACCAGCAGATTTTTCAGGCTCTTCTCACGGCATATCGCGGCGACCTCGAACGGGTGCTCGCGCACATTCAGGTCGAGCGCTTTTACATTTCACGGCGCTACCGTGTCGGCGCGGTGACGATCGGGCCGCAGATGTCGGTCGACGCCTCGGAGCGCCAGATCACGGCCGACCGGTCCATCGAGTCGCTGCCGGCGTCCCTCAGCGCGTTGACGCTGTTCGAGCCCTACGGCGAGCTCGTCGATGCATCCGGCGGAATCGTCGAGTTCAGCGACCTCTTGAAGCGGCCGCTCGAAGCCTGGAAGTACCTGCTGCTTGCGATCGAAAACGGCGAGGTGTCGCTTCAGATGTCGAACCTGCCCATCAATGCCGTCATGGTCGCGAGCTCGAACGAGCTCCACCTGAGCGCGTTCCGGCAGCATCCCGAGTACAATTCCTTTCGCGGGCGCATCGTCCGCATACGCATGGGCTACCTTCTCGACGTTCACAGGGAGCGCGAGATTTACGACGGGCAGATCGTTCCGCAGATTCCGAAGCACGTCGCGCCCCACACGACCTACCTCGCATCGCTCTGGGCCGTCATGACCCGCTTGCGGCGCCCGGATGCATCGAGATTCGCCGACAGCGAGGTCGGGACCATCGTCGCATCGCTCACTCCGCTCGAAAAGGCCGACCTTCTAACGGAGGGAACCGTGCCTGCCCGTTTCGATGCGGACCAGGCGAAGATTCTCGCCGGCGCAATTCCGGAGGTCGAGCTCGAGGCCGCCACGGTGTCGGACTACGAAGGCATCAGCGGGGCCTCTCCCCGGGAGATTCGAATGCTGCTGCTAGACGCTGCTGCCAGCTACGAGGAACCCTGCGTCTCGCCGGTGACCCTCCTCAGCCGCATGGCCGAGTTCTGCGAGCGCGACGACTACGAGTTTTTGAAGGCGCAGCCGGACGGCCCATATCGCGATCACCGCGCCTTCGTCGAACAGGTGCGCGAGCGCTGGCTCGACATCGTCGAGGCGGAGCTTCGTGCAGCCAGCGGGCTCATCGACGAGCAGAGCCCGCTCACCTTGTTCGATCGCTACGTGACGCACGTCTCGCACTGGGTGAAGAAAGAGCGTGTCTTCAATCCGGTCACCGGTCAGGACGAAGAACCCGACGTCGACCTCATGTCAGGTGTCGAAAAGAGCCTCGACGCGGACGATGCTCAGGCGTTCCGAAACGAGCTTCTGGGCGCCGTTGCGGCGTGGGCGATCGATCACCCCGAGCAAGACGTCGACTACGAGTCGCTCTTCCCGCACTTCATCGATCAGCTCCGGCGGGCCTACTTCGACGAACGCCGCACGCAGATCGGCGAGATCGGCGGCGCGATCGTGTCGCTCATCCAAGACGACGACGACCTCGACGACGCCATGCGCGAAGCGGCGCAGCAGGCGCTCCAAGTGCTAGTTGGCGTCTACGGCTACGAGCGCTCGAGCGCCAAGGTAGCGCTGGGGGCGCTGGTGGACGAGCGGTATCAGGACTAGGAGCTCACGACATGCTGAATCGCAAATACCTCGAACTACCTTTGATGATCCTCGCCACGCTCGGTCTTACCGTCGCAGCAAGTGCAGAGGAAGCCAACGCGACTCAAAGCGCGCTGACCGTACAGGTCTGGAACATCCAAAACGACCAAGGGCAGATCGGATGCTCGCTCTACGCGAGCAAGGAGGGCTTTCCGACCGATTCGGAGAAGGCCGCGAAGAGCACCTTCGTCAAACCGAAGGCGGGCAAAGCCACCTGCACGTTTGCCGGCGTGAAGCCGGGCACCTACGCGGTCTCCGTCATGCACGACGCGGACAAGAACGGCGAGCTCAAGACCAACTTCGTGGGACGACCGAAGGAATGGTGGGGCGTGTCGAATGACATACCGGCCGAACGCTTCGGACCGCCGAAGTACGAGAAGGCGACCTTCGACATCGCTGGCGCGGCGAAAACCATCAAGGTCAAGCTGCAGCTCTAGCCCGCGGTCATCGTTGCGCCTGAATCTCTTCGACGGCCTCCCGGAGCGCCTCGCGCAAGGGCGTGTAGCGCATGCCGAGCTCTTCCTGAGCTCGGCTTCCGTCGAAAAGCAGCGATCCCGCAGCGGTGGTCTTCAGAATGTCGACGGGGAGGGCGGGGCGCTTGCCGGTGAGGGAGGCGACCTTCTCGAGAACGCCGGCGATCGGTAGGAGCAGGCCCTCGGGTAGATTGCGCTCCGGTATGGAAACGGCAGCGAGACGGCCGATGATCTCGAAGTACTCGCGTGTCGTCGCGCGCTCGGTGCCGATGAGATAGCGGCGGCCGAGGCTCTTCGGGCTCAGCAGCGCGCGCACGATGGCCTCGGCCGCGTCCCTGACGTGCACGTACGTATACGTCGTGTCCGCCCCGACGAGGGCAGGCAGCCGACCCTCGACGGCCCGCTTCACCTCCATCGTCGGCCGCGGATCGCCCGCGCCGATGACCGCGGCGAGGTGGACCACGCTGAGAGGGAGCTTCTCTTCCCGATGGAGCCGCCACCCGATCTCGTCCGCGAGATGTTTGCTTCGCGCGTAGTTGCTCGGATGCGGGCCTGGCGCCGTTTCCTCGTCGAACGGAATGGTCTCGGGAACACCAAAGGCGAGCGGCGTGCTGACTTGAACGACCTTGGAAGCCTTTGCGGCAAGCGCCGCTCGAAAGACGTTTTCCGCGCCCTGCGTGTTCAGCCGGTAGTAGAGATCCCGGTCTCGGCTCCAGAAATCACGGTAGCCTGCGAGATGGACCGCGCCCCACGCGCCTCGAAGGAGCGGGCCGAGCGTGTCGGGCTCGCACACGTCGCCGCGAAAAAGCGAGACGCGCGCGCCCTTCCGCTCGAGCTCGCTGGTGTCGCTCGTCCGGCGCACGAGGCACCGAAGCTCGACGTCGCGCTCCTCGAGCAGCCGCTCTACCACATGGCTGCCTACGAAACCCGTAGCGCCGGTGACTGCAACGACGCGTTTCATCTCGGTCATGGCGGGGTGTCTAGCGCTCGAATCGGCGTCGCCAAGCGAATGAGCGCCGGGTTGCTCTCGGCGGCGCTCGCCCTATCGATGGGGGGCAGAACATGGTCATCGCGAGGGCTCATTGATAGGCGTCGTGACGCGGCTTGCGGAGGCAGGCTTTTTCCCCGACCCCGCCGTCCGTTTCGGGATTCGACGACTGCTCGAGGAGCGGCTTCGGCAGAGCGTCTGGGGCGATTCCGAGCGTCGCGACCGGGAAGAGGAGGCCCTGATTGAGATGCTGGCGGAGGGCCCGATCGCCGTCTCCGTCGCCGCGGCCAACGAGCAGCACTACGAGGTGCCGGCCGCGTTTTTCGAGCATGTGCTCGGCCCCCGGCTCAAATACAGCTGCTGCTTCTGGGACGCGACCACCCCGGATCTCGCTTCGGCCGAAGAAGCCATGCTCGCGCTGACTGCAGAACGCGCGGGCATCGAGGACGGTATGCACGTTCTCGACCTCGGCTGCGGCTGGGGCTCGTTCACCCTGTGGGCGGCGGAGCGCTTTCCAAACGCGACCCTCTCGGCGGTGTCGAACTCGAGGCTTCAGCGCGAGCTAATTCTTTCGCGTGCGGCAGACCGTGGCCTGACCAACGTTCGCGTCGAAACGGCAGACATCAACGAGTTCGATCCCGATGGCCGCTTCGATCGCGTCGTGTCGGTCGAAATGATGGAGCACGTGCGAAACCATCGTGCATTGTTCGAACGGATCGCCCGGTGGCTCACGCCGGACGGGGCCGTCTTCTCACACATTTTCTGCCACCGGTCGCGCGCGTACGTGTATGAGCCTGAGGGGCAGAGCGACTGGATGGCCCGACATTTTTTCACTGGAGGCATGATGCCCTCAGAAGCTCTCTTTCGCCGGTACGACGAGCATCTCGCGCTCGAGAATCAGTGGCGAGTGGGAGGCGAGCACTACCAGCGAACGTGCGATGCATGGTTGGAGAATCTCGACGATCGCAAGGAACGGGTCATGCCGATATTGGAGGAAGGATATGGGCGTGACGCGCGTCGATGGTTTCACCGATGGCGTCTATTCTTCCTGGCGTGCTCGGAGCTCTTCGCCTATCGGGCCGGCCAGGAATGGTTCGTCTCGCACTACCTCTGGCGGTTGCCGGGGTAGCTGCGCATGAACGCCGCTCTGACGTCGAACGCCATGTCGAGCGAGCCGAGAAGCTCGTGCAGAGCCGTGAGGTAGAGACCGAAAGCCACGAAGTTTGGGTGCAAACGCGGGTCCTGCGCCTCGCGCTGGCCGGACATGGCGCTCAGCGTGGTCCGGAGCTTTTCGGCGCCAAAGCGAACGCTACGCTGATTTCCAGGGCCGAGGTGGCCGAGCAGCGCGCCCGCCGCGCCCTCGAGACCGAGCTCGTGGACCCCGCGGTCGAAGCGCTCTCGATCCTCGAGGAAGAAGCCTGCGTATACGTCGCGTAGGCCTTCCCGATAGCGTGGCTCCCAGCGAACGTAGAAGGGGCGCGGAGACCACACCGCATCGCCGTTCTCATCGACCCCGAACTTCGAAGGCCAGAGGTCGAGGACGGTGACCTCGCTGCGAAACAGCTGCGTGAAGTAGAGCTCGAGCGCGAGTTGTCCGATCCACCGCCGCTGCGAGCGTGAGAGCTCGTCGTGCTCGACGAGAGCCGCCGATTCCTTCGGCCCGGTCACGAGCACGGGCACCGAGGCCTCCCGCAGGTGCGACTGCATGCTCATGAGGACGGAGATGAATCGCCGGCCGTTTGCCGCATTCGACAGGAGCTCGAAGCTTTGCCGCGCGATGCTGCGCGGCGAGATCAAATCGACGCTCGAGGGCAGGAGGTCGATCAGCGCTCCCAGCTCGCCGCGCGCACGCGAACGGCCGTGAGTTAGGTGAGAAGCCTGAAGGTGATTTGTCGCCATCGCCGTCTCTTAGCTCGCACGCGTGTCCGCAGGCGGTGCCGGTGGACGCTGTGGGTCGTCCTGCTGAGCGTTCCACTCGTCCCGAGAGTTGTGCGCGTCGGGGCCAGGTTTGTAAGAGCGGACCGGCTCCTCGTTCGCCCGATGCCGAATCGCGACGTAGGCGCCAGCCACCGTGAGGAAGGTGACCATTGCGCCGACCACGAGCAGATCGAGATCAGTCATCTCGGCCTCCGGTCAGCAGAAGCGCGCCAGCCGAGAGGATGGAGGGCACCCAGAGCCCAACGAAGAGGCCACGTTCACGGTCACCCGAGAACCAGAGCCAAATCGACAGGGCAAACGAAATCCCGGCAGCGGCGAAAAACAGTAACTTGGACGTCGCGATTGGGCTTCGAAGTGCGACCGTTCGCGAGGCGGAAGACGAAGAGGAGGAGTTGCTCATTTCGCGATTCTAGGTGTTGTCTAAGTCACGTCAAGCATTATCTAGACATAACATGGACAAGCAGAAGAAAATGGCGTTCGTTCAGGGGGCAAGTCGGGGTCTGGGGCTCGAGATCACTCGGCAATTGCTTGCCAGGGACCCAACGCTCCGGGTCTTTGCCTCGTGCCGCGCCCCCGCCGACGCAGCCTCGCTGTCAGGGCTGCAGGCTGCGCATCCGGGGCGACTCGATCTCGTCCAGCTGGACGTGACGGACGAGTCCTCGATCGAGCGCGCCGCCGCACGCTTCTCGGAGACGAGCAGCCGCGCCCACCTCGTCTTGAACGTGGCCGGCGTGCTGCACGGTCCGGGTTTCGGCCCGGAAAAGAAGCTCGGGCACGTCGAGCCGGACGCCCTTCGCACCGTGTTCGAAATCAACGCGTTCGGGCCCCTGCTCGTGGCCAAGCACTTTCATCGGTTCCTGCGGCACGGCGAACGGTCGGTGTTTGCTAGTCTCTCTGCCCGCGTGGGGAGCATCTCCGACAACCGGCTTGGAGGCTGGTACGCCTACCGCGCGTCGAAGGCCGCACAGAACATGTTCACGAAGACACTCGCGATCGAGCTCGGCCGCATTGCGCCGAACGCGATCGCCGTCGGGCTTCACCCCGGCACGGTCGACACCGATCTCTCGAAGCCTTTTCAGCGCAACGTGCCCGACGAGACGCTTCTGACCCCGACCGAGTCCGCCAGCTCGCTCCTGCGGGTGCTCGACGGGTTGACCCCCGAGCAAAGTGGACGCGTGTTCGATTTTCGAGGTGAAGAGGTGCTGCCTTAGCGTTGCTTGCGCCGCGACCGCCGCTCCTCGGCCTCCGCGGCCAGCTCCCGGTCCTCGTCGGTCTCGGCAACCAGGGGTGGGACGGGGCAGGGTCGCCCGTCATCCCCCAGGTTGACGAACGTCGCGCGTGCGTCGGCGCACACGGATCGCTCTCCGGTCTTCGCGTGCTCTCGCTCGACGCGCACACCGATTTCCATCGAGCTCCTGAACGCCGCGTTGAGACGTGCGGTCAGGCGCACGACGTCGCCGACTTTGATCGGCGCCTTGAACTCGATCGCCTCGATGCGCGCGGTGACCGAAACGTGGCCGCAGTGCCGCTTTGCCGCAATCGAGCCGCAGATGTCGATCCAGCTCATGATGACCCCTCCGAACGCGGTGCCGATGGCGTTGGTGTGCTGGGGAAGAACGAGCTCGGTCATCTCGGTAAACGACTCCGAGGGGGCCCTGGCTTTCATGGCTGGAGGATAGGGTATAATCCCAGCGTGCAACGGCTTTTTACTCGACAGGAGTCCCGCGAAGTCGATCGCGTGGCAATCGAAGAGCTCGGCGTCGTCAGCCTCGTGCTGATGGAAAACGCGGGGCGCGGGGCGACCGATGCCCTTTGCGATGTTTTCGACGACCGGCTCGACCGCGTGGTTCTCGTCGGCGGGCCGGGGCAAAACGGAGGCGACGCCTGGGTCGTTGCCCGCCGTCTGCTGCTCCTCGGCCACCGACCCCTCGCGGTGCTGGTCGGCGAGTCGGCTCGTCTGCGGGGCGACGCCCAAGCGAATTGGGCTCTGCTCGGTAAGCTCGGTGTCGAAACGATCGAGCTCCCGCCCGACCAGGCAAGCACGCTCGGCACGCATCTTCGCGACGCGAGCCTCGTCGTCGACGGTCTCTTCGGTACCGGGCTCGACCGTCCCATCACGGGAGGCTACGCGGATGCCGTCACGGAAATCGAGGCGGCGGCTGCACCGGTGGTCGCGCTCGACCTTCCGAGTGGTCTGGACGCAGACACCGGCGCGGTTTTCGGCGTTGCGCCGGGCGCCGCGCTGACGGTGACTTTTGCCGGCCACAAGCGAGGGCTCCACCAGTATCCAGGCGTCGAGCACGCGGGCGAGGTTCGCGTGGTCGACATCGGGGTTCCGGTGGCCGGCACACCTTCGGCGAGCCTTTGGATGCAAGAGGATCTTGCCGCGCTCATCGCCCCACGCGCGGACGATGCGCACAAGGGTACCCACGGCCATCTGCTCGTGATCGGCGGCGCTCCCGGCAAGACCGGCGCGGCCGTCCTTGCAGGTCGCGCTGCGTTCCGTGCCGGTGCCGGGCTCGTCACCATCGGGGCGCGCGCCGACTCGCGCGCGGCGCTCGAGGAAAAGGTCATCGAGCTGATGACGACCGAGCTTCCCGGGGAAGCGAGTCCCGCGGCGGTCGAAGAGATCTGCCGTGAAAAGCGCGCGGCGGTTCTCGGACCGGGAATGGGCCTCGACGACCTGGGCCGCGCGTGGGCGCTGGCGGTTGCGCGCCATGCGCCAGTCCCGACGGTCATCGATGCGGACGGCCTGACCCATCTCGTCGACGAAGGGCTCGAGGTGCTACGAAACGCAGCAGCGCCGCGCGTGCTCACGCCGCATCCCGGTGAAGCCGCAAGGTTGCTAGGCGTCTCGACGTCGGAAGTTCAGCGCGACCGATACACCGCGGCCGCGGCGCTCGCCGAACGCTCGGGGCAGGTCGTGATCCTCAAGGGCGCGCGCAGCATCGTTGCGGCCCTAGGTGAGCTTCGCGTGTGTGCCGAGGGAACGCCGGCGCTTGGCGTCGCCGGAACGGGTGACGTGCTGAGCGGAGTGGTCGGCGCGCTCTGCATGAGCTTGGCGCCGGTCGACGCCGCAATCGGGGGGGCGCTGCTTCATGCGCTCGCCGGCGTCGAAGCGTCCGTCGGAGATCGCGGGCTGATTGCATCCGAGGTCGCCGACGCCGTGCCGGTCGTCCTCGAGCACCTCGGCTGATCGGCCGAGGTGAGGGCGACAGGATGACACGACACCGTGTCATCGAGAGGACATCCTGACGCTGCGGAAGCCGCGGGGCACCCGGAATTCTTGGGTTTTCGACATGGCATCCCCGTTGCAATCACACGGAGCGATGCACCACGACCCGTACCACGACGAAATCCTACCCTGTGTGCCGGACCTCTCGAGGACGGCGCTACGACTCGCTCGCGGCACCGCGCTCGCCGACGACCTGGTCCAAGAGACCCTGACCCGCGCCTGGCAGGCGCGCGCGAGCTTTCGCCCCGGAACGAACGCGCGTGCTTGGACTCACCGCATTCTCTTCAACACCTACATCAACCACTATCGAAAGAAGAAGCGAGAGAGAGAGGCGCTCGAAGAGCTCCGCAGGATGGAGACTCGCGCCTCGCGCTCGGCGCAAGATGGCTTCGGCGATGAGGTCGCGGCCGCGCTCCGCGCGCTTCAGCCCGAGTTCCGTCGCGCCGTGGAGCTCGTCGACGTCGGGGAGCTCTCCTACCAAGACGCTGCGGACGAGCTCGAGTGCCCGGTTGGCACGGTCATGTCCCGCCTTCACCTCGGCCGGAAGCGGCTTCGACGGGCGCTCCGGACCTATGCCGTCGATCAGGGCGTGGTCCGAAACGCAGCCTAGCGGCCGGGGCGACAAAAAATACCCGACAAAACCGATGTGAAAACCATAGGATATCGCGTAACGCCCCGTTAGCCTTGACGAAACCGCCCGAAGTTACATATTGCGGGCATGGCCAAGACATACGCTGACTTGCTCCAAGAGGTGAAGGGCGCGATCCGCCAGGTCTCCCTCGAGGATTTGAAGAGCCGGCTCGATGCGGGTGAGGAGCTGGTGCTGCTCGACGTCCGCGAAAAGGACGAGTGGCGCCAGGGGCACATCCCAGGCGCGATGCACATCCCGCGAGGCTTCCTCGAGATGCAGGCAGCATCACGGCTTCCCGACAAGGACGCGAAGATCGTGACGGTGTGCGCTGGCGGGATTCGGTCGGCGTTTGCCGCGAAGGTTCTGCAGGACCTCGGCTACACCAACGTCGAGTCCGCCAACCCCGGCTACAACCAGTGGAAGGACGGCGGCTATCCAGTCACGCAGCCGTTCACGTTCACGGACGCGCAGCTCAATCGGTATTCGCGTCACCTGCTGTTGCCCGAGGTGGGTGAGCAGGGCCAGGCCAAGCTTCTTCAGGGGAGGGTCCTTCTCTTGGGCGCGGGCGGGCTCGGATCGCCGGCAGCGCTCTATCTCGCGGCGGCGGGCGTCGGCACGATCGGCGTCGTCGATGGCGACGTGGTAGACGAGTCGAACCTCCAGCGACAGGTCTTGCACGGGCTCGACCGCGTCGGCGAATCCAAGGTGGAAAGCGGAAAGCGCACGATCGAGAACCTGAATCCCGACGTGAACGTGATCGCGTTCAACGAGCGGCTCACGCGCCAAAACGTCGACCGCATCTTCGATCAAGATTGGGACGTCATCGTCGACGGCCTCGACAACTTCGCTACGCGCTATCTCGTCAACGACGCCAGCGTGTGGAAGAACATCCCCGTCGTCCACGGGTCGATCTTCCGTTTCGACGGTCAAGTAACCACCTTCTGGCCGCACCACGGTCCGTGCTACCGCTGCCTCTATCCTGAGCCACCGCCGCCCCACCTCGCGCCGTCATGCGCCGAGGCGGGTGTCCTCGGAGTGCTGCCGGGCGCAATCGGCACGCTCCAGGCGACGGAGGCCGTGAAGATCGTTCTCGAGCGCGGCGACCCGCTCGTCGGCCGTCTGCTCCAGTACGACTCGCTCCAAATGCAGTTCCGCACGTTCAAGCTCCGGCGCAACAAAGACTGCCCGGTCTGCGGCGATCACCCGACGATCACCGAATACATCGACTACGAGCACTTCTGCTCCGGCGGCTAGGGGGACATTCTCCCCCTCCGCAAACCCCCTAATTCCAAGCACTTACGACCCACACCGCGAAAACCTGAATTCGAGGCAGCGCTACCGCGCGTACGGGTCTCGGAAAAAACACGACATGGGCCTGCGCGGAGCGGGAGCGCCTGCAAATGCGGCCCGTAGAACTGGGAGTGTAGGCCGCGCACGCGCTCCCTCGGGCTGCGCGCCAATCGCCGGTGGTAACTGTCGTGGCGATTGTCACTTGGCACGTCCGCTCCGACCCACGTCGCGTTTTTTCCGAGCCCCTAGGTCGAAGTCTTGCCCCTTCCCAGGCGGGCGTGATGCAGGCGGAAGCGCGAGCCCGAAGGGCGAAGCCCGGCGCGCATGCGCCGCCAAGCCGAAGCGCAGCGCAGGCGCGGAGGGAGGGGGACATGCTCCCCCTCTCGGAAGGCTGTCATTTCAAGGTGTGGGTCGTAAGTGTTTGAAAAGAGGGCGTTTGGGAGGGGGGAGAATGTCCCCTAGTTTTTGAAGGGGGCGACGGGGCCTTCTAGGAGGAAGGGGTGGAGCTCCGAGAGCTGTTTCTTCGTGAAGCCCACTCGGCCGATGCCTAGGTACAAGCCCGGGCCTACTTTGCGGAGCTCGTCGAACATCGTCTGCACGAATGCGCCGCCGATTCCGCCTCGCGTGAAGCTGTTGAACTCGGCGTACTCCAGATGGAAGCTGTCGTTTTCGTCTCCCGGGATCTTCGAAGGGCCGATGCGCGTCCGCATCCGCGCCGAACGCTTCACCCCGCGCGGCGTCATGAAGCTGTTGTAGCCATGACCCTCGTTCGACCCCAGCGGCTCGAACGCCTTGCAGAGCCAGCGGCCTTTGACGTTGAGCGCCATGCAGGCCGCGATGAACGCCTGGCCGCTGCCTTGTTCGAGAAGCGTGGCGGCGAACTCCCCGTTCATCTCCTCGAAGGAGGGCGCGGGAAGCCGATGAAAGAGAGCGACGAGCTCCTCGTGCGTCATCATCCAGAGGTCGACGTCACGAAGCGCCGCGGTGGGGGAAGAGGATACCTGCTCGACGATTGGGGCGGTCATGGGCAAAGGTTGACTCAACGCTCCGGGTGCCGCCACGCGCGCACTCGGAACCTGCTACGTTCTTCCCATGCGTCCGGGGACCACGCTTCTTCTCGTCTCGATGCTCGTCGCCTGCGAAAACAGCGCCGCAATCGAGCGTACCGAAACCCAGCTCCGCGAGGTGGACCTTCCTCGAATCCAAGAGCTGGTCCAAAAAGACCTCGAGAATCACCAGGCCGGCGTCGCCAAGGCGGCGGCGAGGCTCGCGCCTGGCTTCTCCGTCGAGAACCCGGAACGCCGCGAGTCGGAAGTGCGCGCAGCGTTGAGGATTCTCCAGCAACCCAAGAAGGGCATTGATGAATTCGTCGCGTCGCCGATGTCCTTCCTCGCGGCGGTCGGGGCGGACGGAGTCGTGGTCGCGCGCGATCGAGAGCCCGATCGAATGGCCGGACAGGACTTCAAGACCCGCTTTGAAGTCGTGCGGCAGGCGCTTGGGGGAACCGCTTCGACGGGGCTTGGAGAGTTCTACGCCGAGGACCCGAAGGCTCCGTCGTCGTGGTCGATCCTGTTTGCAGCCCCGTCGATGAAGAACGGGCAGGTCGTGGGGGCCGTGCTGGCGGGCATCCCCCTTTCCCGGCTCGCCCAGCGGTTGAGCCGTCAGTTCCGGGTCGAGCAAGCCGCAGGCGACCCCGTTTGGGTCTACCTCTACAAAGCCAACAGGCTCTTTCATTGGGACACTCCCCCCGAGGTCGACGCCATGGTGCGCAACCCTTCGGCGCGCGCCGAGCGCCTGGCTGCGTCACCGGCCGGCTACGCGGAAAAGGCTCGCCTTCAGGGAGAGCTTCAGGTGTATGGGGTCTTTCCGATCGAGCTGCTCGCACCCGACATCGGCACCATCATCGTGCGAACACCGAGGTAGCGGCGGCTCAGAGGGGCTCGCCGTCCGGTCCGTCCCGCACGATCATGCGCTGAGGCACGGAAATCCGAATGCCGAGCTCGCGGACGAGAGCCAGCACGAAAAGAGCTCGAGCCGTTCGAGCGAGTGGCTTCATCGTCTGCATCATAGCGGAGTTTTCAGGCGCGTGAGGGCCTCCTCCGGCGTCATCGTCAGGCTCCAGGGGGCCATCAGGCTCGGCTCGTCGACCGCCGAGCGCCACTCGGACAGAAAACGCTCGCGCGGCCACATCGTCGCGCCGAACCTAGCGAGATGCTCGGTGTGGACCTGGCAGTCGACGACGCGAAACCCCCACGTGACGAGGTGCCCGAGTAGCGTCGTGAATGCGATCTTCGATGCGTCCGGCTCCGAGGCGAACATCGACTCGCCGGCAAATGTCCGTCCGAGCGCGACGCCGTAGAGGCCTCCGACCAGACGGTCGTCGCGCCATGCCTCGATGCTGTGAGCGTATCCGAGCTCGTGAAGCCCGAGATAGCCATCCCGAAGCTCGCGCGTGATCCACGTTCCCTGCTGATGGGGGCGCGGCATCGCCGCACACGCCGCGATCACGTCCAAAAAGGCCGTGTCGGCGGTGACTCGAAGCTCCCCCTTTCGAATGACCTTGCGAAGCGAGCGGGACACGTGGGCGCGCGAGGGCTCCAGCGCAAAACGCGGGTCCGGCGAAAACCAGAGGAGAGGATAGCCGCGGGCTGGCCAAGGAAAGATGCCTTGGCGGTACGCGAGAAGCAGCCGTTGAGGGCAGAGGTCACCGCCCACCGCGACGATGCCCTCTTCGTTGGCATGCTCCGGCGGAGGGAAGATGAGCTCCTTTTCGAGTAGGTACACGGGCATCGCGGGACGCCGTAGGCTAGCGCAAAGGACGGAGAGGGTCGTTCTCGCCCGCTAAGCTTCGGCCGCCGGGGCGTTCGTGTCGAGGAACGAAAGCGTGATCTCGCCGTCTTCCACGTCGGCCATCGCCGTTCCGCCCTCTTTGAGACTGCCGAACACCATCGCCTCGGCGAGCGGTTTCTTGAGCTTCTGCTCCACCAAGCGCGCCATCGGCCGCGCGCCCATCTGCGGGTCGTAGCCGTGCTCGGCGAGCCAGTCGCGCGCGGCCTCGCTGAGCTTGAGGTCGACCTGCTTTTCGGCGAGCATCGCGCCCAGCAGACCGACCTCTTTGTCGACGACCTTGCGAATGACCGGCTTCGGCAGTCCGCTGAAGTACACGACGGCGTCGAGCCGGTTCCGGAACTCGGGGGTGAAGATCCGCTCGATCGCTTGACGCGCGCGCCCGGTGGCGAAGTCCTTCGGCTCTTCCCCGCCGCCGAAGCCGACGACCTTCTCCGTGGCTTCGAACGCGCCGGCGTTGGTCGTCATGACGAGGACGATGTTGCGGAAGTCCGCCTCGCGCCCGTTGTTGTCGGTGAGCTTCGCGTGGTCCATGACCTGAAGCAGGATGTTGAAAAGCTCCGGGTGGGCCTTTTCGATTTCGTCGAGGATGACGACGGCATGAGGATGCTTGCGGACGGCGTCCGTGAGGAGGCCGCCCTGGTCGAAGCCGACGTAGCCCGGCGGCGCGCCGATCAGCCGCGAAACGGAGTGCCGCTCGCTATACTCGCTCATGTCGAAGCGCAGCAGCTCGACACCCATCACCCGGGCCAGTTGCCGCGCGAGCTCCGTCTTGCCGACGCCAGTCGGACCGGCAAAGAGAAAGGAGCCGATCGGCTTGTGCTCCGCGCGGAGCCCGGCCCGTGCGAGCGTGATCGCGCTGACGACCTTCTCGACGGCCTCGTCCTGCCCGTAGATGACTTTGCGGAGCTCGGGGCCGAGCTCTTTCAGCTGGTCGCGCTCCTTGGCGCTGACCGACTCGACGGGAACGCGCGCCATCTTGCTGACGACGCGCTCGATCTCTTTGACGGTGATGCGGTGCGTACGCTCGCCTTCCGGACGCATGCGCTCGAGCGACCCGGCCTCGTCGATCACGTCGATGGCCTTGTCGGGCAGGAACCGCTCGACGATGTGCTTTTGGGCGAGCTGCGCGGCCGCCTCGATCGCCTCGTCGTCGTACTTCACGTCGTGGTGTTCTTCGTAGTACGGGCGAAGCCCTTTGAGGATTTCGACGGTGTCTTCGAGGCTCGGCTCGTGCACCTCGATCTTCTGAAAGCGCCGGGCGAGGGCGCGGTCGCGCTCGAGGTGCTTGAAGTCGGTGTAGGTGGTGGAGCCGAGGCAGCGAAGCCGGCCTGATGCGAGCGCCGGCTTCAGGATGTTTGACGCGTCCATGGAGCTGCCCGTGGTCGCGCCGGCTCCGACGATGGTGTGAATCTCGTCGATGAAGAGGATGGCGTTGTCGAGATCTTGAAGGCGCTTCATCACGGCCTTGAGACGCTCCTCGAACTGGCCGCGAAACTTCGTGCCCGCGAGCAGCGCACCCATGTCGAGCGAGAAGATCTGCGCATCCTCGAGGATCTTTGGAACGCGGCCCTCGTAGACACGTCGGGCCAGACCCTCCGCGATTGCGGTCTTGCCGACTCCAGGCTCGCCCACGAACACCGGGTTGTTCTTCCGCCGACGGCAGAGCACCTGCACCGTCCGATTGAGCTCGTCGTCGCGTCCGATCAGCGGGTCGATCCGGCCCTCGGCGGCCTCGGCGATCAGGTCTGTCGCAAACGCTTCGAGGGGGTCGCGACCGGCAACCCCGTCGCCCTCGTCGTCGTCGAAATCCGTGTCCGTATACGCGTCGCTCTCGCCCGGGACGATGTCGGTCCCCACGCCGTGCGAGATGTAGCGCTTGAGATCGAGGGGGGAGACACCCTCCTCCTGGAGCACGAACGCCGCAAACGACTCCTCCTCCTTGAGGAGCTGGACGAGCACGTTGCTGCCGTCGATGGTCTTCATTTCGGACGAGATCGCGTGAATCGCCGCGCGTTGAAGCACGCGCTCGACCGCGAGCGTCTGACGCGGCTCAACGGTGACGTTCTCCGGAACGCGCGCGAGCCGCTCCTGAATGAATTCCTCGAGGCGCTTCCGGAGCTGGCGCAGATCCGCTCCGCACGCCCGCAGCGCCTTCGATGCTTTCGGGTCCTCCGTGAGGGCCAGGAGCAGATGCTCGAGCGTGACGTACTCGTGGCGCATCAATCCGGCCTGATCGAAGGCTTTTCGGAGCGTCGCCTGAAGCTCTTTGTCGATGACTGGGCCGGCCATGGCTATCGTTCTTCCTCTTCTTCCGGCTCCATCGTCAAACGGAGCGGGAACTCGTGCTCGTGGGCCAGGTGCTCCACCCGTTGGATCTTGGTTTCCGCGACCTCTCGCGTGAATACGCCTGCCACCCCCACACCGTTGTGGTGGACGTGGAGCATGATGCGAATGGCGTCTTGCTCTCCGAGATGGAAGACCGCCTGGAGCACGTGAACGACGAATTCTCTGGTCGTGTAGTCATCGTTGTGAAGCAAAACCCGGTAGAGCCGGGGGCGCTTGAGCTTCTTCTCCGGCTGGACTTTGGTGATCGTGCCGGCGTCATTCTCAAACCTTTCGCCCATACTCCATATTAGCGCTTTCTTTGGCCCGGCCCAGCGCGGAGCCCTCACGCCTCGGGCGAATCTAAGGCCGATTGCGGGGCTTCGCTAGGGGGTCACTGAAGGACGAGCCGGAGGTAGAAAAGCTGGTTTTGCGCGTTCCGGACGGTGACCTCCGACTCCGTGGCTTCTTGGACCACGAAGCTGTTGCCCGAGCCGACCGTGGAGAAGGTCCCGTTTTGCTCGAACGAGGTGTACCCGATCACGGTGGTGGGCACCTCCCCGAGTGGATTCTCGAACCTGTAGGTGCTGCAGCCGCGAAACTCGAGCCAGAAGCACTGCTCGTCGTCGATCGGCGGCAGTGGATGCGACTCCCATATCCCATCGGAGCCCATGGCGCTGCACGGAAGATCGGCCTCCAAGACCGTCCGATCCTCCGAGCTCCCACAGGGGCCGCCGCCACACCCGGCCCCGAGGAGCACGAAGAGGACGGCGCCTGCATTCCAAACCGGTCTAAGGCTTTCCATCGCCGCCCATGGCATAGTACGCGCGCACCGCATCCACCAGTGATTCGATCGTCTGCTGCTCTGCGGTGCCTGCCACGCGAAGACCGAGCTCGGTTGCGGTGCGCGTCGTGATCGGGCCGATCGAAAAGAGGTCGATGTCCTTCAGCCGCGCCGCCGCGTCGTCGCCGAGCACGCTGCACAGGTTGTGGACGGTCGAAGAAGAGGTGAACAGCACGAGGTCGAGCTCCGACGGATCGACGAGCGCCCGAATGCGCTCTGCCTGCGGGTCGTCGGGCGGGAGGTTTCGATACGCCGCCACTACGTCGACCTCTGCCCCCGCGGCGCGAAGGGACTCGGGCAACACCTCGCGCGCGACCTCGGCTCGCGGCAAGAGCACGCGGGCTCTTTTCGAAAGGAGAGGGCCGAGCGCGGCGATCACGCCTTCGGCCCGCGCGTCCGATGGGACGAGGTCGGCGAGGACGCCGCGGGCATCGAGCGAGGCCTGGGTCTTGCCGCCGATCGCGCACACCTTGGCGCCGGCGAGCGCCCTCGGGTCGAGTCGCTGGTCTCGAAGCATCGTGAAGAATGCGTCCACGGCGTTGGAGCTCGTGAAGAGCACCCATTCGTAGGAGTCGAGGCGCCTGACCGCGTCGCGGAGCGGCCCCTCGTCCTCCGGCGGGGCGAGGCGGATCGTCGGCGCGAGGATCGGTTGGGCGCCTTCGTCGCGGAGCAGCTCGGTAAGCGAGCCCGCCTGATGAACCGCCCGCGTCACGAGGGCGCGCTTTCCAAAGAGCGGCTTCGTATCGAACCAACGCAGGTTCTCGCGCAGCCGAACGACCTCCCCGATGATGGTGAGCGCAGGCAACCCGAGCCCTGCGCTCGAGGCCAGCGCGTGAATGTCGGCAAGCGTGCCAACGACCGTTCGCTGCTTCGGCAGCGAGGCCCACTGCACCACCGCCGCCGGGGTGTCCGCAGGCCTGCCGTGCTCGATCAACAGCTCGCAGAGCGAGTCGAGCTTTCGCATTCCCATGAAGATGACGAGCGTTTGGGTCGCGGTGGCGAGCTTGGCCCAGTCGTGGTCCGTGCGGTCCTTCTGCACCGACTCGGTCGCGGTCACGTAGGCGACGCTCGACGCGAGCTCGCGGTGAGTGAGCGAGAGACCGGCATATGCGGTGGCGGCGAGAGGCGAGGGCACTCCGGGTACGACCTCGAACTCGATTCCCTCCGCTGCGAGGAGCTCGGCCTCTTCGGAGCCCCGCCCAAAAAGGTAGGGGTCGCCGCCCTTCAGCCGCACCACGGTCTTGCCTGCGCGTGCCGCCTCGACCAAGCGCCGGTTGATTTCGGCCTGGCGCTCGCCGATGCGGCCGGCGCGCTTCCCGACGAAGACGAGCTCGGCGCCGGGGCGGGCCGCGTGGAGTTGATCGGGATGGACGAGCGCGTCGTACAGGACGAGGTCGGCCTGTCGAAGTCGCCGCAGGCCGCGCGTCGTGATCAGCTCGGGATCACCCGGCCCCGCGCCCACCAAGTAGACTCTGCCGGGTGCGGCCATCCTGCTCAGAATTCACCCGAATCGTCGGCGGGCGGAATGATCTGCTCGGTCTCGACCACGCCTTTGCTGCGCTTACGCTTCTGGACCGCCCGCGCCTTCACTTGGGGGCGAACGCCGCCTGCGTCGTTTGGAATGAAGCGGATTTCGGTTTTGACCTCGAAGGACAGTGAAGTGAGCGCACGGTAGAACTCGCCTGCCATATCCGTGGCCTCGAGGAAATCGCGCACCTCTTTGGCGACACCGCGCACCAGGGCGTTCTTGGTTTCATCGATGGACGCGAACACGTACCCGATGACCTCTTTCGGGAGCTTTCCGTCCTGCGTGACCCCGCGAAGCGCGCTGTCGGCGCTCCGGAGCGTGCCAACTCCCGCTTCGATGCCCTTTTCGACGGCTTTGCGAAGAGTGTCGCGCAAGACACCTTCGGACCAACGACGTTCCCGTTCTTTTTGCTCCGTGTCCGTGGACGCTTCTTCGTCGAATTCTTCTGGCATCGCTGCGCCAAGCATACCTCATGCGGGCTCCGAGTGCAGTTTCACGAGCTCGTGCACGAGCTGCCGACGCTTTGGAGGCGCCCCTCGGTCGTTTCGAACGTTACTGCCGAGTCTTGCTTTCAAAAAAATGAACAGCTATACGAATGCAGATGACTCGAAGGGCGAGCACGGTCGAAGAAGTCTGGGCGCAGGCGGAAGAAGCGCTCGAGGCGTCGTCGAAGCGTGCGGAGGGCCTATTGACTCGGCTCGTGTCCATGGCTGAGGACGGTAGCGACGCGTCGCTGTTCGCGCACCGGCATCTTGCCGAGCTGCATCTCGAAGACAATCCCTGGAAGTCCGCGCTGCACCTGCGCCGCGTCCTGAGCTTCTACAGCGACGACGACGTTCTTCACGCGCTGATGGGGCTCTGTCATGCGCTTCTCGGAAACTACCGCGTCGCCGTGCGCTCTTATCGAGACGCGGCCCAGCTGGCTCCGCAGACTCCGTGGTACCACCACAATCTCGGACACCTGATGGACGTGGCGCTCGACGATGCGGTTGGCGCGGAGCCTCATCTTCGTCGCGCCTACCAGCTCGAGCCGGAGCACGACGAGATCATCGGCTCGCTTGCGCACTGCGTGGCGCGCCTCGGCGACCTCGAGGAGGCGGAGCGCCTCGCAGAGCTCGCGCGAGAAAAGGGGCCGTGCAACCCCGACCACGACGCGCTGCTCGGATGGATTCGCGGTGGCGCGACGGCTTCGCCGGCGACGTCGGCTCAGCCTCGTCGGCCGCCGACCGACCGCGTCGCGGAAACCGTACAGCTCAAGATGGGCGAAGCGGGCTTTTCGCGCGAAGAGATCGAACGTGCGACGCAGCTCTGGTCCGACATGCAGGCCCACTGCGAGCTCCGGGTCACCAAACCCGAAGTGCTCGCGGCCGCGCTCGAGTACGCCATCGCGGTGGTTGAACGAAGGCCCGGCTGCACGCAGGCGGAGGTTGCCCGTCGATACGGCGTGGCGCCGACTTCGGTGTCCGCCCGCTTTGCGCAGATCCGAAACGCGCTTGCACTGCGTCCCGGCGATCCGAGGTACGCGGCGTCACGCTGAAAAGTAGCCAGCGTTCGCGCAATCGCCTATCCGGGATTCATGCGTGCGCCCGCAAGCACCACGATGCTTTGCCGCGTGCTGCTCGGCCTCGACCGAGCGAGTGCAACCGGAAGGCTGTTCCTCCAGGGTGAGGGGCGGCGCGCCACGCTGTGCCTGGAAGACGGCCTGTTGGTTGCGGCGAACGTCGACCGGCGGGTCGCGAGCTCGCACCGCCAGCTCCTCGAAAGCATGCTCGGCACGAGCGGGTGGGAGGGGCTCGTGCTTCGTTTCGCACCCGGGCCTTTCGCCGTCACGTGGTGGAAGCTCGCAGAGCCCACGTCCGCGCAGGAGCTTTCGCTTCACCTCCTGCGAGCTGCCACGAAGCGCGTGGATATCGAGACGATTCGCGCGGACCTGGGCGACACGGTCTATCACCTCACCGCCTCCGGGGATGCGCTCATGCGAGGCATCGCGCTTCGGCCGGAAGAGACCGCGGTGGTCGTCTGGCTTCGAAGAGGGGTTTCGGCCGAGGACGTGCCGACCCTTCCTGGATGCGGCGTGGCGGGCTACCGCTTCGTGTGGATGCTGAAGCTCTTGCGCTGCGCCGCGCCGAAATCGACCGGGTCGTACCCGCTGCTCCTTCGCAAGAGACGAGAGGTCCGTGAGCGCGCCTCGGCGCGCGCGCTGCTCGACCTGCCCGAGGATGCCCGTGGCCAGGACGCTCGGCGTGCGCTCCGCAAGCTCGTCCGCGACCTCCATCCCGACCGGTTCGGCGAGGGTGCACCGCCGGCGCTACGACGCGCTTCGGGCGAAATCGTCACCGCACTCGTCGATGCGGAGGCGTTGCTCGCATCCGGCGCGACCGAGTAGACGTCACTCCGTTCGCTGGTGCACGACGAGCGCCTCGCCGGTCGTGAAGCCGCGCCGGCCGATAGTCGCCCCCCGTTCGAAGGTCGAGCGAACTCCGTCACCGTCTAAATCGCCCTCGGCGCGAAACACGATTGACACGGCGTCGCCAGTCTCGCCGAGGGCGCACCCGTCGGCGCTTGGCAGGAAGCGGTAGCTGAAGCGAACCGGACGACTCGGTTGAAAGCGAAGCGCCCTCCACGACTCGTGTCCGGTCCACTCCGAAGAGAAGAAGTCGACGTGCTCGGGATCGACAGCCGGCGCCTCGGGCGTGGGCCCTGCCTCGGGCGGAAGGCATCGTTGCGCGCTCGACGACCACGTCGTATCGAAGTAGGCATTGGCTCCTCGGCTCATCGCTTGAAGCAGCTCTCCGGCCTCGCTGATCTTGTTGGTCCGAACACGCCGCACGAAGGTCGGCACGAACACCGCAAGCACGACCGCCATCAGGCTGAGCAGCAGCCCGGCTTCGATCACGCTCAGTCTCGGGCCGCCTCGAGCCAACTAGCCCGCATCCTCCAAACCGGACGCGCTCTGCACGGGATCGGCGACGAAGAAGTAGAGCGTCGGCGGCATGTATGGGTACTCCTCGAGCCGCCGCTGCTCGAACTCCTCATTGACTCGTCGAAAGGCCTCTGCGTAGGCCTCGTCGCGGAGCTGCGACAATCGAATCTCGATTTCTTTCTTCACATCCGGGTCGTGGACGAGGGAGTACATCTCCTCGAGATGACGGAGCTCGCGTTCTTTTTGGCCGAGCTTGCGAAGGGAGGTGGCGTTCGTGATGACGAGCCAGTCCGGCCCCGCGCCGAGCCGCGCGGCGGCCATCATGTGCTCGTTGCCCTCGAGGCGCAGGCGCTCGCGGTCGGGATGATCCCTCGGGAGGTGCGGGAGGAGGTCGTAGGTGATGGTGGCGCCCGCATCCCAGGCGAGCTCGCCGTCCTCGGGGAAGCGCGCGACGCCGGCCCGGAGCACGTCGATGGCCCGTTCGATGAACTCGAGGGGGCTCCCCTCCGGAGTGTAGACACCGGCCACCCCCACCCAGCGGTAGACGCGCCGGAAATCCGGGTCGAGGGTCAGCATCGCATCGCCGTACTTGAAGACGTGCCTCACCGCGCCGCGGTTCTCGAACTCGTCGCCGAAGTAGATCAGCGCGCGGAGCCAAATCAGGTCGGCGAGGGCGCGCCGATGGCCGAGGCTCATCACCTCGAGCCATGCCGGGGGCGGAAGATAGTAGATGTCCTCGTAGGTCTGGGCGGACAGGTAGTCCTCCATCGCCCTGCCGCGAAGCGACCACATCCCCGCGAGCGCGGCGAGCAGAAGGACTACTGCGATGACTCGGGCCCCCATCGTCGTCGGGATTATAGCCAAAAGAAGCCGCCGAACCTTAAAAGCAAAAGGCCGCGACTTTGGTCGCGGCCCCTGCCGTCGTTGGTCTTACCCGAAGAGTGATTACTCGAGCGGGCTGACCGAGTGGATGCCAGGCGCGCGGTAGAGCGCGTTGTCCGGGTTGGAGCCGGCGGCAAGCGTGAACGTCGAGTTCGTGTTGTCGCCGTCCAAGTCACCGTAGGCCTGGAAGCTGTAGATGGTCGTGTCGCTCGCCCCGTTGCCGCAGGTGCTCGAGGTCGGCGAGGCCAGGATGTTGTAGTCGAAGTAGATCGGGTCCGCCGGAGCGAAGTTCACCGCGCTGAACGACGCGGCATTCGTCTCAGCACCCCAGTTGACGACGCGCTTCTCATCATCTGGATCGCCCGACTGTGCCGCGAGGTCGACGGTGCAGTGGGTCGAAGCCGCGGCGCTGTCGCCCGCGGTGACCATGCCGGCCGCCCAGTTCTCAGCCTCGTAGTAGGCCGCAGCGCCCTGGAAGAGCGACTTGAGGTTCGCACCCGCTTCCGAGGTCTTCGAACGCTTCACGTAGTTGATGAATGCCGGGATCGCGATCGCGGCGAGAATGCCGATGATAGCGACGACGATCATCAGCTCGATGAGGGTGAATCCCTCTTTCTTCGAGAGTAGCTTGTTCATGTTTCGGTTTACCTTTCCCCCGGGCCCAGTGCCCGCTTAATCCAGAGTTGCTTGGCACCAGGACGATGCAGTTGCCGTGCCAATTGTCCCGATGACGGGCTCTAGTGGAAATTGTTGGCAAATCGGCTGGCGCGGGTGTCGGAAAGTGACCGCTAGAGACAGATTTTGTCACCCACAGGTGACGGAAATTGTCACTCCCAGCCGCCTTTTGCAGTGGCACTGTTATAAACATGCGTGGCTTGGGAGTACATCTCGAGGAAGAACGTGTCGGTGTCTTCGTCGAGATCGCCCTGGGCCCGCGCGACGAACCAGTGGTCGTCGTCGTCGAGGTTCGTGCCGCTCGGCGGAGTGTCGCCGGGGAAGCCCGCGATGGTGGCGTACTGGAAGCGCACGGGCCCGTCCGGGGCAGCGCCCAGCTGGTCCCATTCGTCCGTGGTCTCCCAGCCGACCGGGTCGATGCCCGGAATCGTCGTCGGGTTGTACGTGCCCCAGCTATCGCCGTTCACCGCGCAGTACTGGCCGAACTCGTTTCGGTAGGATTCCTGGCGCTGCTTGATCTTGCCGAGAAAGTTCGTCGCCTCTGAAACTCGCGCCTTGTAGATGTACGACGTGAAGGTCGGGATCGCGAGACTCGCAAGAACGCCGATGATCACGACCGCGACCATGAGCTCGGTGATGGTAAAGCCTTGATTGCGCCTCATTCGTATCCTCCCGTACCGACCGCGCTGTTGTACATGATGCGCGAATCCGCATAGACCTCGAGAAAGAAGGTCGTGCCGTCCCCATCGAGGTCCCCTACGGCTTGCGCAGCGAACCAAAAGTCGCGGTTGCTGATGTTGCTGTTGGTGGGAGGTGTCGATCCCGGCGCGCCTGCGACGGTCGCGTATTGGAAACGGACCTGGTTTGGCGAGCTGAGCCCGAGCTCTTCCCACCCGGTGCCGCCCGGCCAGGCCACGGGGTTCGCCCCCGGAACCGTCGTGGGGGTATACGTTGCCCCGCTCCAGTCCCCGCCGCCGCTCACCGCGGCGTAGTTGCCGAAGCGGCTTCGGTAGGTCTCTTGCCGGGTCTTGATCTCGTTCAGGACCGTGACCGCTTCGCTGACGCGCCCACGATAGACGTAGCCTTTGAACGCCGGGACGGCGAGAGTAGCCAAAATGCCGACGATCGCCACCCCGATCAGAAGCTCAATCGTGGTGAAGCCTGCGCTTCGTCGATGATGTGCCAAGGAAGATCCTCCAGCACGCAGTATATCAATCGTTCGCCGCATCGCCCACTTCGGGCCCGATGTGTTTTGCCAAACGATACCGGAACTGACGGAAGCTCATGCCGAGAAGCTCGGCGGCCTTCTTGCGGACCCCGTCCGACTGGTCGAGCGCGCGGAACAGGAGCTCGCGCTCCACTTGTGTGAGGTACTCATCCAAATCGAAGCCGCCCTCGGGAATCTCCGAGGGTGCGCCCGCCTTTTTCGCGGGGTGACTGTCGCCGAGGTCTTCCCGCTCGACGGTCTTGCCGCGCGCGAGGGTCACGCCGCGTTCGACGATGTTTTCCAGCTCACGAACGTTGCCCGCGTATGGCTGCTGCGCGAGCCAGCGCATCGCCTCGGCGGAGAGCTCGAGCTGCCGGCCCTGAAGGGCTGCGTGCTTTTGAAGGAAATAGTTGGCGAGGACTGGGATGTCTTCCTGCCTCTCGCGAAGTGGCGCAACCTCGATCCGAATCACGTTGAGCCGGTAGAAGAGGTCTTCCCGAAACGTGCCCGCCTCGACCTCCGCTTCGACGTCGCGATTGGTCGCAGCGATGACTCGGACGTCGACCTCGACCTCGTCGCTCCCTCCGACGGGGCGCACCCTTCGGTCCTGAAGCACTCGAAGCAGCTTCACCTGGAGCGCGGGTGGAAGCTCGCCCACCTCGTCGAGGAAGAGGGTGCCGCCGTCGGCTGCGCGAAAGAGCCCTTCTTTGGCGGCGGTTGCGCCCGTAAACGCCCCTTTCACGTGCCCGAAGAGCTCGCTTTCGATCAGGTTTTCCGGAACCGCTCCGCAGTTGAGAACCACGAACGGCTGGTCGGAGCGCGGGCTCTGAAAGTGAAGGGAGCGCGCGACCATTTCTTTTCCCGTGCCGCTCTCGCCCGTGATCAGCACGCTGGTCGTCGAGCCGGCGAGCCGCTTGACGAGGTCCCGCAGCCGTTCGATTGCAGGGCTCTTGCCGATCAGCTGGCCTTCGCTCCAGCGTGACTTGACCTGGGCTCGAAGGTTCTCGTTCTCGGCCACGATTGCGCGCTTTTCGAGGGCTTTTTCGAGCGTGGCAAGCAGCTCGCTGTTCTTGAAGGGCTTTTGAACGTAGTCATAGGCGCCGCGGCGCATCGCCTCGACGGCCTGCTCGGTGGTGGCGTACGCGGTGATCATCAGGGTTTGTGTGTCCTTCGAGCGCGCGCGCACGGCATCGAGCACCTCCATTCCGGTGCCGTCTGGCATCACCAGGTCGGTGATCACGACATCATACGGGTCCGAGCTCCCCAGCTGATCGCGTGCCGCGTGCAGGCCGTCGACCACGTCGACGTCGTAGCCTTCGCGCCGGAGCAGGATCTGCAGCATTTCGCGCAGACTCGCTTCGTCGTCGCAGACCAAAATACGCACGGACACGGCTCGTCACCCCCAACCTTCATCCTACGTCAAAACCGCGACGCGGCCACGAGACTTACTCGAACCCGGCTCGGCGACCTCCGCCACCGCTCGGGGGTCGCACGCAGATGCCGTGTAGGCTGCTGTATTCCACGCAGTAGACCGAGTGATGCTCGCGCGAGGTTGCTTCACAGAATGCTTCGTGGAGCTGGAGGCTCGCGACTTCGGACACCTCCATCGCTTGCCCCGGCTCTCCGATGTAGACCGACAAGCTGAAGCCGTCCTGGACAGTGTACTGGCTGCCGGTTCGCTCGATGCCGGCGGCGGCGTCGAGCATCGCTTCGAACGTAAGTCGTTCCATGCGGCGGAGCTTTCATGCGAGCCGGCGGCTGGTCAAGCGTAAGCGTTCGGGGTAGGGCGCTAAGGTGGCAGAGGGCGATGGCGAGCTCTGGCAAAGCGAAGTTCTGATCAGTGATTCGATCGGCCGCTTGATCGAATTTTGGGGGTTCAAGCGGAACATGGGGCGGCTTTGGGCGATCCTGTATCTCTCCGACCGTCCGCACAGCGCACCGGACATTCAGCAAAAGCTACAGCTCAGCGCGGGCGCTGTCTCGATGACGCTCAACGAGCTTTTGCGTTGGGGCGTCGTCAAAAAGGTCTGGATCCAAGGGGAGCGGCGAGACCACTACACGGCGGAAGGCAACTTCTGGAAGATGATTTCCCGTGTGTTCAACGAGCGTGAACGCGTAGAGGTGCTCGACGCGATCGACATCATGGAAGACGCGATCGATTTTCTGAGGGCGAAGGCCAAGGAGCCCGAGTCGCGACAACGAGCGCACTTTCAGGAGCAACGCGTGCGCGAGCTGCTCGACCTCGCCCGCTTCGGTAAGCAGCTCCTCGACACGCTGATCAAGGATGCCAAGGTCGACGGCAGCCCTTTGATGAACGTGTTGCTCGGCGGCGACGACGAGCGCTGAGCGCGCTTTCGCGCGATCCCAAAATCGATCTATGCTCCGCCTCCCATGGATCCACTATCGAAGCCACTCGCGCTGCCCTGCGGCGCCGCTCTGAAAAACCGCGTCGCGAAAGCCGCCATGACCGAAGGCCTGGCGGACTCGAACGACAACGCAACCGAATGTCACGAGACTCTCTACGGCCGTTGGTCCGACGGCGGCGCCGGCTTGTTGCTGACCGGCAACGTGATGGTCGATCGTCGCTACCTCGAGAGGCCCGGCAACGTCGTGATCGATGGCAACGGCGGAGAGGCGGCGCTTCGTCGGTGGGCCGCCGCCGGAACCCGCGGCGGAAACCATCTTTGGATGCAGATCAGCCATCCGGGCAGGCAGTGCACGCGCATGTCCAGCAGTCATCCGGTTTCCTCGTCGTCCGTGAAGCTCAAAGGCATGATGGGCTTGATGGCGCCGCCTCGCGCACTCGAGATCGTAGAGATTCACGACATCATTCGGCGGTTTGCCCACGTCGCGCGAATCGCAAAAGACACCGGTTTCACCGGGGTGCAGATCCACTCCGCGCACGGCTACCTCTCGAGTCAGTTCCTCTCGCCCCGCGCCAATCGGCGGACCGACGAGTGGGGCGGCTCCCTCGAAAACCGCGCGCGGTTCCTGCTCGAGGTGTACGGCGCGGTGCGCGAGGCGGTGGGCCCGGAGTTTCCGATCGCGGCGAAGCTCAACTCCGCGGATTTCCAAAAGGGCGGCTTCAGCAAGGAGGAGTCGACGCAGGTGGCTCGCTGGCTCGCGGAGCGCGGCCTCGACCTCCTGGAGATCTCCGGTGGAACCTACGAGCAGATGGCCCTGTTCGGCGACATGGGAGACGACGCGGAGCGCAAGGCCGAGAGCACGAAGCGGAGGGAGGCCTATTTCCTCGAGTACGCGCGCGACATGAGGCAGGCGGTGGAGGGCATGCCGCTCATGGTGACGGGCGGGTTCCGCACGCCGTCGCTCATGCGGGAGGTCGTCGCGGCGGGTGAGGTCGACGTCATCGGGATCGGGCGCCCTCTCTGCGTGGCCACCGATTTGCCCCAGGTTCTCACGCAGGGCGGGAGCGAGCCGCTTCCCACGCCGGAGAAGGATCTGCGACTAGGGCCCGGGATGCTCGGCCGGGCCAGCCCGATTCATTCGATGCGTACGCTGAACGGTCAGGCCGAGGTTGCCTGGTTCTACCGGCAGATCATCGAGCTCAGCGAAGGCCGAGAGCCGGTTGCGTCTCTCGGCGCTTGGGGAGCGCTCTTCGGGC
The DNA here is from genome assembly GCA_024643985.1 of Myxococcales bacterium. Classification (GTDB taxonomy): domain Bacteria; phylum Myxococcota_A; class Polyangia; order Polyangiales; family Houyiibacteriaceae; genus SG8-38. Next base: position 71,892 of record JAHELW010000002.1, read on the forward strand.
ACTTCGGCCGCGAGGCCGGGCTCGCGCGGCGGCGGAAGTTCAAGGCCAAGCCGATCGCGCTTCCCGCGAGCCGGGAGACCTGATCGCTCGCTAGCGCAGCGACTGCATCAGCGGCTCGGTTTGCCGCCGGACCGCCGCGAGGCGCTCGTCCTGAAGCTTCTCCTGCACGATCGCGCGGTACTCCGTGCGCTTCGGGTGGGCGGTCACGAGCTTTTCGAGCGCTGCGGCGCAGTCGGGGCTCGAAGGCTCCTTGCGGAGGCATTCGAGCACCTGAAAAGACGCGGCGTCGGGGTCGGTCATGTGCTTCGCGTTCAGCAGCGTCATGTGAAACGCCGTCGCGTCCCGCTCGTATCGGGGGGCACACTCTTCCGCAAGCTTGATCGCCGCGTCCGTGCGCTCGGTTCGAACGAACGCCTTGAGGAGCTCCTTCGGGTACCGCACCTCGTCCGGTGCAAGTCGGTGCGCGACGACGAGCGGACCGATCGCGTCCTCGTCGCGCCCGTCGGCGAGATACGCCATCGCGAGCCACCCGTACCCGTGCGCCCCCTCCGGATTCTTCTCGATGGCTGCCGTGTAGAGCGTCTCTTGATCCCGGAAGTCCTTCACCCATCCTCGCAGGTGAAACGCGAGCACGGCCAGGTAGAGCGCGCCGGCTGCCGTCAGGAGCGGACGCCATCGTGGGAGGGCGTCGTAAAGACCTGCCGCCGCGCTGCCGAGCGCCACGGCCAAGCCTACCGAGGGCAGGTAGAGGTATCGGCCGAATCCGGGCCAGAGCATGCCTGCGATGATCGCGGCCGGGGCCAGCGTGCAGACGAACCAGAATCCGCCCCAGGCAACCAGCGGCAGTCGGCGTCGCAGGAGCCACGCGCCGGCGGCGAGCACGCCAAACACGCATGCATACGCGGCGAGCTCCGAGGACGAGAGCCTGCCGAGCTCCTCGGTGAGAAACCTGAGGTGGAGCCGCCTCGGCCCCAGCGCGCCGAGCAGTCCCTCGATCTCGAGCGGGGCGACGAAGGTGACGGTTTGCCAGAGGTGATCGCCTCCCTCGTGCGCCCGCAGCCCTCCGAGCACGGCGGCGCGAAGGCCGAGGTAGCCAAGACCCGCAGCGACGAGAGCGCCGGCGCGACGAAGTCTCGTCACGAGCCCGAAGTGCGCGCTCGGCTCCGGCCAGAGCACGACCGCGGGAAGGGCAAACAGCAGCGTTTCCTTGCTGAGCAGCCCCGCCAAAAAGAGCGCCGCGCTGAGAGCGAGCCCGAGCGCGCGCTCGGCTCCGCCCGTCCCGCGCAGTCCGCGTCGCCAGACGAGAAGCGCGGCCAGCCCAAATGCCGTGCAGAACAAGTCCGAGCGTCCGTTGATCCAGATGTGGGCCGACGACGGATGCGGCGTCAGCCCGAACCAAGCGGCTGCAGCGAGCGCGAACGGCCAAAGGTCCTCGCCGAGCAGCTCCTTTGCGAACAAGAAAACGAGCAGGATGCACGTCAGGTGCATCAAGAGATTGGTGAGATGATAGGCCCACGGCTCTCGTCCCGAGACGGCCGCATCCCAGACGAAGCTGACCAGCGTGATCGGACGGTAGGTATCGACCAGAAGCTCCTCGCCGGCGTGATCGGGGGTCACGAACAACGTGTGATGCCGAAACATCGTCCACAGATTCGACGGGTCGTGAATGACGTCGCCGCGCTCGATGATGTCGACGTCGTCGTAGACGAAGCCGTTGTCGAACACGGGGAGCACGACGAGGACGACGAGCGCGAGCACGAAAACGACTCCGCCGACTTGGGCCCACACGCTCCGCACGATCAGGCCTGGGCTACGAACTCGTGACGCGGCTCGCGAGGCCGCTGAAGGGCACGCGCGAGGAACGCGAGCTGCTCGCGCCAGCAGCGGCGCGCTTGCCGTCGCCAGACGAGCGCGTGAAAGGCGTGAAGCTCCCCCTCGTAGTAGCGCGCCTCGCAGACGACGCCCATCGACTTCAGGGCACGGTCGAGGCGGCGCGTGTCGTCGAGCAGGGGATCCCGGGTTCCGATCGGTACGAAGAACGCGGGGAGGGCGCGGTCAGGGCGCTCCTTGCGTTCGAACACGTGTAGGGGGTCGGCGAGATCGAGCTCGCCAGGCGCAGGGTCGTGCAGGCTTCCGACGTACGATTCGTTCATCCCCTCGAGGATGTCGTTCACCCAGCGAGGCAGCTTTCGTTTGCGGTTGAGGCGGCCGGGATTGGTGACCTGAAGCGGTGCGCACGCAGGGACGACCGCGGTCGGTACGACGCCCGTTGCGAAGGCGCGCTGTGCGAACTCTTCCGGCCGCCGGTAGCAGCAGCAGATGGTGAGCGCCGTCGCGAGATTGCCTCCTGCGGATTCGCCCGCGAAGACCATGCGACTCAGATCGCCGCCGTAGCCTTCCGCGTTGTCCGCGATCCACTCGAGCGCCGAGCAGACGTCGGATACCGCCGCCGGGTAAGGGTGCTTGGGAGCCAGTCGATAGTCGACGTTGAACGCGAGGTAGCCGGCGCGTGCAAACGCGAGACCCATGAGCCAATGGGTGTTCTTGGAAAGAAGGTTGAACGCGCCGCCGTGCGCGTAGAGCACGATGGGGAGCGGGCCGGAGCGGTTCCGCGGGCGATAGATGTCGAGCCGATGGCGTGCGTTGCCGGTGCGAAGGTATTCGACGTCCCTGATCACCTGCACACCATGGCGGGCGGGGTTCGAGAGCGGGTGCAGCCTGCCGAGCCGCGAGATGGTTCCAAAGAAGCCTTCGCCAATCGCCGCATTGGCCATGTTTCTCAGCCGTTTGCGCGAGCGTCGAATACAGGACATTCCCGAGCGTCGGGGGGACATGGGGAATTTGTATCACGGACTGCGGAATGCTCGCGGTTTCCGGGGGATGGATCGCGCAACCGCGCTTTTTTTGCGATCGAAGCGTCTCGGGGCGTATTCCGGGCAGATGGTGTCTCGGAGCCTTGCGATGATGACGGCCGCGGCCGCCGCCGCGCTCATCGCGACGGGATCGGCGGGCACGGCGCACGCCGCGTACGGCAGGGTCGACGCGTCCGTCGTGCGGGCGAAGATCCGAAAGGACCTTCCGAAGATCAACCGCTGCTACGAGTCGGCGCTTCGCTACGAGCCGGAGCTGGCGGGCAAAGTGAAGGTGCGGTTTGCGGTCGTGCGCAAGGGACACGTGAAGGGACTTCAGGTCCTGGAGAACACGACCGGTCACTCGGGCGTCGAGCGCTGCGTCGCGCGCGTCGTGAGCGCGATTCGATTTCCCAGCCGCCGTACGGGGAAGAGCCTGCGGTTCACGTTTCCGTTCGTGTTTGCTCCGCAGGACTGAGCTGCTGGCAGACGACGATCGGGGCAACTCGGGCCACGGGCCGAGGGCCGCGAGTCCCGAGCCCAAAGCCCGGCGCTCAAGCCCGCAGGGCACGGGCCCGAGCGCCGAGTCCCGAGGCCCTTGGTCTGAGATTGGCCGGAGCTTTGGCGGGCAACGGGGTTAAGTTTACATAATATACGTTCTGCGAAATTCGGCTGTAGGCCCCAAGCCATAGTGTCCGGTTTCTCCCAAGCATAGATGTCCGGTTGAGGGTTCAATCCCGGCCCATGACCGGCGATCTCCTCACGCTCGCGGAGCGACGCATGACGCAGGCCGAGGCAGCGCGTTTTCTTGACCGAAGCGAGCGTCAGGTTCGGAGGCTGTTGCGAGCGTTTGAAAAAGACGGCCCAGCGGGCCTCGTGGACAAGCGCCGTGGCCGGCCTGCGCCCAATCGGATTCCCAAGGCCTACCAAGAGCACGCCCTTGGTCTTGTACGCGCGCGCTACGCGGACTTCGGCCCGACGTTCGCCGCGGAGAAGCTGCAGGAGCACCACGACATCCGAGTCGCACCCGAGACGCTTCGAAAATGGATGATCGCGGACGGCATTTGGAAGACTCGGGCGCAGCGTCGCAAACGCATTCAGCAGCCCCGTCACCGCCGTGATTGCTACGGCGAGCTCGTGCAGATCGACGGCTCGGACCATCACTGGTTTGAAGACCGCGGACCTCGGTGTGTGCTCCTGGTCTACGTCGACGACGCGACCGGCAAGCTCATGGCGCTTCGCATGTGCGAAACCGAGTCGGCGTTCAGCTACTTTCACGCGACTCGTTCGTATCTAGAGCGGCACGGCAAGCCGGTGGCCTTTTACAGCGACAAAGCCGGGGTGTTCCGCGTCAATGCCAAGCGACCCAAAGCCGGTGACGGCTTCACGCAGTTTGGGCGCGCGATGAGCGACCTCAGCGTGACCCAAGGCTCCATCGTCGAGAACAAGCTCCTCAGCGGCGCCCTCAACGAGATTCGCAAGCGACAACAGCAAAAGGAACAGGCGCTCGTCCGCTCCGCCAAGACCAAGCGTGAGAAGCGCATCGTGCGTGACCGCTTTGCCGACCGGTTGCCGCCTCCGGGGCCCTGAGCCGGCCGCCCTGCTCGATGCCTACCGACGACCTCTCAAGCCCTCCACCCTTTCGCCCCACCGCGACGTTCCCCCTGATTCACCGAGGGGTTCAGGCCGCAAACCACCCTGCCCACTGCGGGCCCCCTGCCCCACGGTCCCCATCTGGAAGCGGACATCTGTGCTTGGCACAACCACCGGACACAAACGCCGGGTTTTGACATTGGGGGTTAGCCCCAAATCCACTCGATGCACCACACCACGGCGACGAGATCGAACGCGGTGAGCAGCACGAACAGGACGAGCCACGGATAGCCGTTCGGGACGACGCCGAGCATGCGCTGGATGAGCCCGCGGCTTCGGCCGTTCAGGACCGGGAACGACACGGTGTGGTCGACGTGGTGCGCGTGGTGGACCGAAGGCTCGAGCAGCACGCCGTTCTCTTGCATCCAGGTCGCGAGCTTGGGGCGCTGGCGAGGCGCGGTGTGCGTGAGCCGATGCGAGAGCTGGTTGGCGTATCCCCACGCGTAGCCGACGGCGGCGACCATGAACGTCGTCGTCGTGAAGCCGCAAATGCCGAAGAGGAATACCGACTTCGCAATCAGGAGCACGTTGAGATCGCCCCACACGTCGAAGAGGCGGCGGGTCGAAATATCGAAGGGGAACGTGTGGTGCCACTGAAACTCCACGCAGGGCACCCCGATGAGCGGGAGCTTCACGAACTGTGGGTTGTCGAGCACGACGTGGAGCACACCGCTGTAGAAATCGATGTAGAAATAGAAGAAGACCGCGGTGGCGACGAGCGCCAGAGGCTGCGTCGTTTGAGCTAAACCAAAGGCGCAAAGCGCGAGGACGACCCATACGAGCGGCTTGAAGCGCTTCACGTAAACTTGGTGATCGTGCTCCGCGACCCAGGCCATCTCCGGCGGAAGCGTCTCGCCGTTCGCCCTGGCCTTGGCGATCCGTTTCCGAACGAGCACGTTCAGCCAGTCATTCATGTCGGAGTGCGACTCTTTGCGGGAGTCCAGCTCCGTCGCGGCGGCAAAGTTCACGGCTCGGGCCTCGGCGTCGATCCGGCGCGGAACCGGGGCGATGGAATGGACAGGCTTCGCCTTGGATTGCGCGAAAGCGTGCGCCTCCGACCCTCCGCGCGGAGACACGTAAGCCCGAATATTCGTGATTCCCGGAGATTGCGCAATCATCGAGCGGGCGGCTGAGCTCCGGGTTTTCGCGGTATGGGTCGGAACTCCTCGAAATCAAGACTGTTTTGAGGGGGGAGACTGTCCCCTACTCCGAGAGGTCGAACTGGAGGCGGAGTCGCTGGCCCTCTTTGAGGCGCACGACCCGGGTTTTCGAGGGCTCGCCCTGCCCTGCAGCCACCTTGTGTCGGCCCGGCGGAAGCGCGATGCGAAGCGGGGCCCGCCCTCGAGGTTTTCCGTCGATCCAGACGTCGCCCCACGGGAAGACGGCGACCGAGAGTCGTGCCGGTTTGGGAGCCTGCGCGACGGGCTCGGCGGCCGCGGGCTCGGCAGCCGGTTGCTCGCTCGGAGGCTCCTTTGGAGATTCGGCGGTGGTTTTCGTTTCGGTCGCCGGGCTCGGCGGAGGCTCGGGAGTCGCCGCGGGTGTGCCCGCGGGTTCGGGTGTGGCCGTCTCTTCCAGCACCGCCGGAGGTTCGGGCGTGCGCGTCAATTCCCCTCGATTGACCCAGAGGCCAAACCCCGCCGCGATGACCAACAGGAGGACAGCCGCCATCCCGAACCAGCGCGACGAGCTTTTCCGTTCGGCGTGAGGCGCCGGCGCTCCTCCGGCCGCTTGCGCGCCGGCGAGCGAGCTGCTCGTGGGACCCACCCCACTCGCCTCACGATTGCCCTCCCCGCTCGCCTCGGTCGGCGCGCTCCCGCTCACGGGACTCGGAGGCGGAGGAGAAGGCAGAGAGTCCCTCACGATGGATACCGCTTTGCCGAGCTCTCGCCGCTCGCGCGGCGACGGAACGTACGGGTCAAGCATCTCGAGCAGCGCCGATGCGCTCTTCGGTCGTGCGTCCCGATCGGGTTCAAGGAGCTGCTCGACGACCTTTGCGAACCCTGTCGGCGTCTCGGGTGCGACCTCCAGAAGCGATGGCCGATCACCGTATAGGATCTGCATGATCGTCGCGGGGTCATGGTCCCCTTGGAAAGGACGGTGACCTGCCAACGACTCGTACAAAACGACCCCGAGCGCAAACAGATCGGCGCGACCGTCGAGCGTCTCGGAGCGAAGCTGCTCCGGCGACATGTAAGGCACTTTGCCCTTGATCGCGCTTTGCTGGCGCGCGGTACCCGTGACCGCTTTGGCGACCCCGAAGTCCGTGAGAAGGATCTCGCCGCGCTGGCTCACCAACACGTTCGAGGGAGAAAGGTCGCGGTGAATGATCGCGTTGTCCGAAGGCCCGTCCGCCGAGCCGTCCCGCCGCGGGTCGTGCGCGTGGGCGAGCGCGGCGGCGATGTCGTGCCCGACGAGCGCAGCATACTCGGGCGAGATACGCGTGCCTGGTTGAGCATCGAGGAGGGTCGCGAGGTCCGTTCCGTCGACGAGCTCGAGCGCAATGTACGTGACCCCGTCGATCTCTCCGAAGTCGATGACCCCGACCACGTTGCTGTGACGAAGCTTCGCCGCCAGGCGGGCCTCCCGCTTGAAGAGGGTCAGGAAGTCCTCGCGATCCCGAAAGAACGGGAGGACCAGCTTCAGGCAGACGCGCTGCGTGAAGTCTTCCGGGCCCCTTCGGATGGCCTCGTACGTTTCCGCCATGCCGCCGACCCCGAGGCGACGCACCACCGTGTACGGGCCGAACTCCTTGCGGTCCGGTTCGTTAGACGACGTATCGAAGCCTGCCTTGTCCATCCGTTGGTGAGCCACTCACGACGCCGGGCGAGCACTCGCGTCGCGGCGGTAGTGTAGGCGGAAAGGAGCCCGATGAGTAGGAAGCGGGCGCGATCGCGCGACGCGCCTCAGCCCTCGCGGCGCCGACGACGAAACGCGTCCGCGTCGATTTCGAGAGTCGCCATGCGGCTGATCAGCCCGGTCCTGGACATCGACAGGACGCGGGCTGCGCGCGCGACGAAGCCCTCACACGCTGCCAGCGTCTCCTCGATGATCGCCTTCTCGCTGGCCTCGAGTCCGTCCCGTGTCTCCAAGATCTTCTGCCAGCGCGTGGCGATGTCGCCCCCCTCGAAGGTCGCCGGTGGCTCCGCTGGAGGAGGCGGCGATGACGTGCCTTCCGGCAGATCGAGGTGCCGGGCGTCGATGACGGCATCGCTGCCCTCGCCCGCCCGCGCGCGATTTCGAGCGCGCTCCACCACAGCTTCGAGCTCGCGGATGTTTCCTTCCCAGGGCAAATGCGGCGAGGTCAACAGATCGAGCGCATCGGGAGAGAGCTCCCAATCCGTCTGGCCGTCCAGGTGATGAAGAAAGAGCGTCGCGATCTTCGGAATGTCCTGACGACGCTCACGCAGCGGGGGAAGAACGATGGGCACCTTCGCCAGCCGATAGTAGAGATCCTGGCGGAAGCGGCGCTCCTTGATCGCCTGCGGCACATCGCCATTGGTCACCGAGATCAGCCGAACCTTCGCGGTTTTCGGCTCGCGGCCCTGGTAGCCGAGCGGCCGGTAGAGCCCGAACTGCGTGAAGTCGAGCAGTAGCTTCTGCGCGTTCGACGGCAGGTTGAGCACTTCGTCGAGAATCAGCGTCCCGCCGTCGGCGTGCTCTACAAGGCCCTTTCGCTTCGACACCGCCCCGGAAAAGGCGCCGCGCTCGTGACCGAAGAGCTCCGATGTGATCGTGTTGAGGTCGTCCGCCATGCCAAGCGTTGCGCGCACGATGGGCTCTTGGCGAACCGCCCGAGCGAAGGCCGTGCCGAGCTGCGTCTTCCCCGTCCCCGACTCGCCGAGAATCATGATCGACGCGCCGCTTTGCATCGCGGCCCGAAGCTCTTCTCGGATGCCACGCATGCTCTCAGGCGCGAGGAGCTGGTCGAGCTCCAGGTAGCTGTCGTGGCGATCGGTCGCGCGTTCGACGAGAAGGTCTTCAGACGTCGACTCGATGCGGGTTTGCTGGGCGATCATACCCCCAAGGAGCGTGGCCATGGCCTCGATGAAGGCGAGGGTCTCGTCCTGCGTCCCCTGGTTTCCTGAAAACTCGAGGTACATCGCGCCGACGAACTCGCAGGTCTTTGCGCTGCGATCGGCTTCCGACCAAAGAGGCACGGCAACGTAGGACCCGACCTCGGCGTACGGTACGCGGCCTGCGGTCGTGACCCGCTCGTCCTGCACGCGCTCGAGCACCTCGGTCACATGCTGTGCAAGAACGGCCAGAGAGACCCCTTGAAAACCCGCCGTCCTCGAACGATGAAGCGGCCCGTGGCCCTTCGTCTCGAGCGTGCTCCACGCCGAGCTCGCCCCTAGCTCGACGCAAAGAGACTCGAGGGCCTCCTCGATGAATCGACCGGTTCGGAGCCCCGAGACGAGCGCATCGATGACGTTCCGCACGCGGGGCCACGGCGCGTTGTCTTCAGCGACCGACACGGAAGCCGGGGTAACACAAATCGGTTGGGGTGTCCCCCCTTCACCGGTCATAGAGAAGTCCATGGCGCTCGAGACAGCGGACCTTCACGACCAGCTCGGTCTGGTTCCTCACACCCAGCTTGCGCATCGCGGATCCCAACAGCCTCGACACCTGGGTGCGATCGATCCCGGTGTC
>JAHELW010000158.1 GCA_024643985.1 Myxococcales bacterium
CGAGCAGTTCGAAGAGCTGATTCAGGGCAAGCACTCGGCGCTGCTGTGCGAGGGCTGCCACGATTCGCACGAGCCCGTGAGGTTCTCCGACACGTACATCACGCTGGACGATACGCCTGACGACCCGAACCCGGACTTCCCGAACTTCGGCGGCGTTCGGATCGAGTGTACCTCGTGCCACTTCAGCCAGGCCGAGAGCTATGACGTCTGGGCGGCAAACGTTGCGGGCATGGCCGGCGTGACCTGCGAGCAGTGCCACATGCCACATGCGACGAAGTCTGCGGTCAAGGCCGGGACGTTCTACGGCGACACGATGACGCACCTCTTCGGCATCAACACTTGGGTCGATCCCATCAATCCAGACAGCAGTTTCTCGACTACGGGAGCGAAACCGGCGAACCCGTACATCTCACTCGACTGGGCATGCGGCTCTTGCCACAGCGACGAGGCGGAAGCGGACCCGAACAACCTCTACAACTGGGCGCTTGGCGCGCTCAACTCGTTCGGAGGCGTGCACGGCAACACCCCAGTGCTGCCGCTGCCTTGACCAGACGCCAAAAAGCCCCGTCCTCGGACGGGGCTTTTTGCGTTGACCTCGTCGGGTTACTTCTTCCCGACGTTGACCGAAATCTGTTTCGGGGTCGGCGCTTCCTTCTTGGGAAGGCGCAGCTCCAAAATGCCGTCCTTCAAGTCGGCGCTGATGCTCTCGGTGTCCACCGTCTCCGGTAGGCTGAACGACCGCGTGAAGCTGCCGTACTGGCGCTCGACACGCCGGTACTTGTCCTTGGTCTCTTCTTTTTCGACCTTGCGCTCTCCGCTGAGGGTCAAGACGTTCTTTTCGATGTCGACCTTGATGTCCTCGGCGCTCAGGCCTGGAACCTCGGCGTCCACGAAAAAGGCGTCGTCCTCTTCACGGATGTCGACCGCGACTTGGAGCGCCTGCTTCGAAAGCCCCCTGCCACTGAAGAAGTGGTCATGGAGGCGATTCATCTCTTCAAATGGATCCCAACGAACCAACATGATGTACTCCTCCGTAGGCCCGCGAACGCAGGCCTGCTTTCTTCACAGGCATTCAGCCCCGCACGACCATCGCGCGTTCGGCGCTTGCCTGCGATGGACGCAAGCTAAGCATCGAAAATCGCCTGTCAACACTCTCAAATTGACTGCATTTTCGGGCGCGATAGGCTAGCCGGAGATGAGGGTTCAGAGGCTTCTGCTCGCGCTGGCGCTCACGGGTGGCGCGCTGCCGGCGGGCTGCATCGAAGACGTGCGGTTCAACCCGTCCGGCTGCGACGTACACGTCAGAGGCCGCTGGCTGGTGGATGGACAGGACCCCAGCAGCGAAAACTGCGGAAACATTGCGTTGGTCGAGCTGGCGATCATCGACGACCTCGAGCGTCAATTCTGGGTCGCGCCCGAGTTCTCGCTCCGGTGCGACCCCGAGAACGACAACAACTCGGTGACGATCGACGGCGGAGCGTACATCGACACGCGAATCGTCACCCGCAACCGATGCGGGGGTTCGGGAGAGATCCTGCGGGAGCCCTTGGCTAACGAGTACAAGTCGCGGTGGCGCGGCACGACGGAGCTGAAATTCGTGGTGGACTGCTCCCCGATCGAGCTGAATGCGGTTACGGAAAATGATGGAGACCTGCTCCTCGACGTCGGCACCGTGAACTTCATCACTCAGGATGGCGGCGTCGCGTGCCCGGAGCCCTGAGCTTGCGGCAGCGGCCGCGGGTAACTACACCAAGATCGTGTTTCGATTTCCCCCACTCACCCCTTTCGTCAAGAAGCTGCTGATCGCTCTGTTTGGCGCGTGGATCGTTCAGATCCTTCTTCAGAACTGGGGCGGCGTACCGATGTTCGAAGTGCTCGCGCTCGATACGGCTCGCCCGGGGGTCGCCACTCTCTGGCAGCTCGGCACCCACGTGTTTGCGTTTCCGACCGGCCCGCAGGCGGTCTTTTCGATGCTGATCATCCTCGTCTTTCTGTGGTGGATGCTGGCACCCTTCGAACAGCGGTTCGGGCAGAAGCGAACCATCCAGCTCTGCGTCGTCGCGGCGCTCAGCGCGGCAACCCTCGCGCTCCTCGTCGGAGCCGTCGTTCCAAATCCCTCGCGTCTCTACGGCGCGCAGGCGATCTTGCTCGGCTCGATCGCGGCCTTTGCGTGGTCCTATCGAGGTCAGGGCAGGATGAGCTTCTTCGGTGTGATCGACATGAAGCCGGTCCACATCATCTACCTCGTCCTCGCGCTCAGCGCTTTGATGTTCATCACGTCCGGCGATGCAGTCGCGCTCGCAGCGGATCTCGGCGCCATCGGAGGTGGCATGGGCTTCATCGAGTGGCTGCGGCGCCCGCCAAAACGACGACGACGCCCCAAGCGCCGCCGAAAACGAAGCTCGTTCGACGTCGTAGACGGCGGCCGCCCCGACGAGCCGCGGTGGCTGAACTAGACCGATGCTGCGCGCGGTCTCAGGCGTGTTCCTTGCTTCTATCCTGCTGGGCTGCTCCGGCGGCACGGGGGTAACGCCAGCTGTCTACGACGCCTGTTTCAACCTCGACGACTGCGTCGAGGCGGCAACGCGCTGCGAAGAGCTCGTGGTGGAGTTTGCTGGATTGGAATACAGCAACGCGATCTGCACGACTGAGTGCGCAGCAGAAGGAGCGATCTCACCCGATTGCTCCCGCGCGCTCATCGGGCGACCGGGAAGCTGCTACCCCGCAAGCGTTGCCGGGGGAGCCAGCGACACCCTGATCTGCTTCGAGCCTTGCGATAGCGACGCGAGCTGTTTGCAAGGCTTTCGTTGCCTCGGCGCGCTCGAGCTCTGCGGGGCGACTCCGGACACCTGCCCCGTCGATCCGTTGGACGCGATCTGCGTCCCGGGTCCCTTCTGAAGGTTTCGGGCCCGCACAACCAACCCGTGCTACTTCCTCGGTCATGCGCACGAGCCGAACGAAGGGGTGGGCTGCCGTGCTGGTCCTCTGCGTCGCTGGCGGCTCGCTCGTGGGGTGCACGGGCCGAAAACAGGTGCCGTTCGGACTGGAAGAAGCTGGAGCTCCCGACGCGGAGCCCGCAGCGGAAACGGCCGCTGCAGCCGAGCTTCCCGTCGGCGAGGCCTTCGAACCCGGGCAAGTCGAGGTTCCCTTGGGCGAGTCGGCGCTGGTCCTGCCGAAGGGATATGCGCTTTCTGCCCTTCGGCTCGACCTCGACGGCAGCGAGCCGCTCGACGCAATCGTGGTCTCCGCCGATCCCCAAGACGTCCGCGTTCAGGCGGCGTTCGAGCAGGGGATGGGCGTTTCGGCGCGACCGATCGACTCGTTCCTCGTGCCTGCGCACTGCGAAGACCCCACCTCGGAGATCAAGCAGCTGTCGGCGTCGCTGGTTGCGGCCCGGGTAGACCACCGGTGCGAGACCGGCACGCGGACGAACGCTTGGGTTCTCACCGTCGAAAAGCAGCCGCGTGTCCGGGAGCGAATCACGGTGCTGCCCCCCAACGACGGCTCGAAGGCAACGATCGAGCTCGCGCTGAGCGTCGAGGACCGAGATGCCGACGGCTACGAAGACCTGCTCGCCACGGTCCGCGTCGGCGAGGTCGAGGTCCCGTTGGTCTGGCTGAACCGGCCGGGCGGTTTCGCACGGGATGCCTCCCAGCCGGAGGCGGCGCTTCGGCTTCTCGCCGACGACGCCTGGGCGTTTCTCGATTCCGATCCGCGCGGATCGGAGACGCGGGCGCGCGCGGTGCTGGACGCGTTCATTGCGCTGTGTCGGGAAAGCGGGATCGCGAGGCTCGGGCTCGCGGGAACGCAGGGGATTCAGTGCCAGCAATCGCAGGCTGCCGCGCGCGCCGTTGCGGTGGCAATGGTCGCCGCCATTCGGCGGGGGATGTTCGTGCGGGCCCTCGAGCTCCAACGCTGGTGGAGCGCGAGCGCGATGGTCCCGACGGCCGAGGAGCGCGACCTCGTGCGCGCAGCGTGGCAGAAGGCCAAAGCGAGCGCACGCGCGACTTGGCGGCTCGTCGAGCGAGAAAGCGGGACGGCAACCCTGCACTTCGAGGACACCAACACGCTGGTGATCGAGGGCTTCACCCCGCGTTCGATCGACCTCAGCACCGGCGCGAGTCGAAGACTGTCGAGCGTCGAGGCCGTGCCTTCGATTCGAAGCCCAAACGGGCGTTTCGCCGTGCGCGGTGTGAGGGTCACCTGCGCGGGCTTCGAGGCGGAGGTGGGCCCCATTCTTGGAAAGCGCACACACCGCGTGCTGATCGAGCGTCGCCCAGGCACCATCCCATGCCAGACGCCAATCGATCGACCGGCCTCCGCGCTCGAATGGGCGGTCTTGGGGTGGGCGCCGCAGGGGCTACTGGTCGCGAGCGGAGACCTTCTCCGCGTCGTCCCTCTGAACGAGCTCGGGAAGCAGGCCGGCCAGCCCGTCGAGCTCCAGGCGGGGAACCCGCTGCCGGCTCCGATTCGCGGTGCGCGCGTGACGCCGGACGGTGCACGCTATGTGATCCCGCACTCGGAGGGCATCGTCATCCGGGACTGGCGCAAGGGAGGAGCAGGGCTGTGGCTGCGGCCCTCCGACTGGAGCACGGTGCCGGGCGAGCTTCGAAGCGTCGCGATCAGCCCGGACGGCAAGCGCGTCGCTCTGCAAAAAGGCAATGAAATTCGAGTGCTTACGTGGTAGGGGCCTCGGCTGTGACGATGGATCCGCGGTGGTATAGTCCCGGCGCTTTGCGCTCTCTTCCGCGACTCACGTGGGCTCTCGCGCCGCTGCTCGCGGTGGTGGCGTGCAGCGGTCCGCGTGCAAAGCCGTCTACCCCCTGCATGTCGGATACCGAGTGCCGCGCCGACCGGATCTGCCACGAAGGCAAGTGCCGATTCGTCGAAGAGGTACTCGCCGAGCTCGCATCGCCCCCTGCGCCGCGCGACCCCGGAAGCCTGCCGCGCAGCGCCAACGGCTTCATGGGTGACGCCCGACACACGGGGCGCAGCGAGCACCGCGGACCGAAGACCAGGCCATCGGTGGTCTGGACCTATCAGACCGGCGCCCGCGTGTTTGCCTCCCCGGTCGTCGGTCATGACGGCACGATCTACGTGGGGTCGCTGGACGGGCAGTTCGTCGCACTCAATTCGGACGGCACCCTCAAGTGGAGGTATGCGGCCGGCCAGAAGATCTACCCGAGCGCGCTCGTCGTCGGCACCTCCGTCATTTTCGGAACACATCGACAGGAGCTCGTCTCGCTGTCCCTACAGGGTGAGCCACGGTGGAAGCTGCCCCTGCGAGACGTCGTGGACGCATCTGCCACGCTCGGCCCCGACGGGCGCATCTACGTCGTTGCCAACGGCGCCTACGCGGTCGACCTCTTGGGTCGGCTGCACTGGCACAAGCCCACGGCCGGCCACGTCCGCACGGCGCCGGTGGTTCACCCCCTTGGTCTGATCGTCATCGGAACCACCGAGGGCTCCTTGATCGCGATTCGGCGCGACGGGACCTTGGCCTGGGAAACATCGCTCGGGGGTGCGCTCGAGGGGGCTGCTTCCGTCGATGAAAACGGTCACATCTACACCGGCACCGGTCGCGGCGAGGTAATCCAGCTGGACGAGAGCGGCGCTGTCATCTGGCGCTTCAGGACGGGAGACGAGGTCAGGGCGACGCCTGCCATCGGACGCGACGGCACGATCGTCGTCGGCTCGTACGACGGCCACGTGTATGCGATTACACCGAATGGCAATCTTCGTTGGAAGGTCGCCACTGGAGGCCGAGTGAGGGCCTCCGCACGTATCGATGCGGACGGTCGCATCTACGTGGGCTCTCAAGACAATTTTCTCTACTGCATCGATCCGAGTGGCTCCGTTCTTTGGCGCCACAACGTCGGACAAGACGTGGATTCGACGGTAGACATCGGGGCAGATGGCACACTCTACTTCGGCTCCGACGACGGCGGAATTCACGCCGTCCGCTAGGTCCAATGAAAGAACAAGCTTCCAATCGAGACGAGATCTTGAAAGTCCTCCAAGCGCACGCGCCTCGTGCCATGCACGTCGGCGAGCTCTGCGGCCGCCTCAAGTTACCACGGACCGCCAAGGACGAGGTCGTCCGACAGCTGCTCTTGCTTGCCGATGAAAACCTCGTCGGCGAAATGCCGGGCCTCCGGTTTCGCGCGGTCAAAGGCGCCACGAGCAAGAAGCGAGGCCGCGACAAAGCCAAGTCCACGCGCGGCCGGGGACGCAAAGCGCGAGAGCGGCAAGAGGCTTCGGCTGCGCTTTCGCCCGTGATCGAAGGCCGGCTCACGATGACGCGCCAAGGCTACGGTTTCGTCAACGTCTACGACGGCGGCGATGACGTGTTCATCCCACCCGACGCGGTCGGCCCTGCCCTTCACGGCGACATGGTCCAGATTCGCGCCCGACCCTCACCGAAGGGCCGAGAGGGACACGTCGTCGGGATCGTCGAGCGTCGTCCGAAGGAAGTGACGGGCGTGCTCAGGCCGAGAGGCCGCGGGATGATTCTCGAACCGGACGACGAAC
This sequence comes from Myxococcales bacterium, assembly GCA_024643985.1. Taxonomy (GTDB): domain Bacteria; phylum Myxococcota_A; class Polyangia; order Polyangiales; family Houyiibacteriaceae; genus SG8-38. The sequence continues at coordinate 6,532 of JAHELW010000158.1, forward strand.
GGTTGCGCTCTCCGATGAGGGTCGTCGGAAACGCGCCGAAGTCGGCGAAGAGGGGCACCGTCACGTTGGCCGAAATCGTCGCGTTCCCGCAGCGGGATGAAGACCGACCGGAGGTCAAGGTCCTGGAGGTGCTCGGCGCGCAGGGGATTGCCCGCATCGAGGTGGAGAAGATCAAGATCCGCGAGGGAATTCGCGAGACCTTTCCAGAAGAGGTCGACCACGAGGCGGCGGTGCTGCCTGCTCGCGTGGAGCGGAACGTAGCCAGGGAGCGCGAGGATTTGCGCGATCTCGACCTGGTCACGATCGATCCGGAAACGGCGCGAGATCACGACGATGCGATCTGGGTCAAGCGCGAACGGGGCGGTTTCAAGCTGATCGTCGCGATCGCCGATGTCTCACACTACGTTCCCGAGGGGAGCGTGATGGATCGCGAAGCTGCGAGCCGCGGCAATAGCGTCTATTTGCCGGACCGCGCCATTCCGATGCTGCCTCCCGAGCTCTCGACCAACCTCGCTTCACTGCTCCCAAATCGCGATCGGCTTTGTATGGCGGTCGAGATGCACCTCGACGACAAAGCCCACGTGACGTCGCATCGCATTTTCGAAGGCGTCATGCGCTCGCACGGCAAGCTCTCGTACGAAGGCGTTGCGCGCGCCCTCGGACTCACGAGGCGGGGCCTTCACCAGCCGGCCGCAGACAAGCGCGTCGAAAGCTTGAGGGTGCTCCTCGACTTGTCGAAGCGGCTTCGTTCACGGCGCCTCAAGCGCGGGGCCCTCGACTTCGATCTGCCGGAAGGCAAGGTCGTACTGGACGATCACGGAGAACCCGAGGCGATCGTCCAGTCTCGTAAGGACCCGGGCATTCGACAAGCGTACCGCATCGTCGAGGACATGATGCTCGTCACGAACGAGACGGTGGCATCGCACATCAAGCGCCACGCGGCCCCGGGGGTCTTTCGCGTTCACGGCAAGCCGGATCCGGATCGGATCTCGATGTTCTGTCAGGTGGCGAAGTCGTTCGGGTACGATCTAGACGAAGAGGCTGCGGTCACCCCCAAACAGCTG
>JAHELW010000159.1 GCA_024643985.1 Myxococcales bacterium
CGATCCCGATGATGTCCCCGCCTGCTTCCTTCATCGCCGGATAGAGCGCCGGGTTGCCCGTACCGAAGTGGATCGCAGGAACGCTCTTCGGCAGCGCATCGAAGATCGTCTTGGTGTGCGGCAGCACATAGCGGCGGTAGTCGGACGGTGAGAGACACCCTACCCAGCTATCGAACAGCTGCACGGCCTGGGCGCCCGCGTCGATTTGAGCGATGAGATAGCTCGCAATCGCGCCGGAGAGCTTCGTCATGAAGGCGTTCCACGAGCCCTCGTCGGCGTACATCAGTTTTTTCGTTTCGTGGTAGGTCTTCGAGCCGCCGCCCTCGATCGCATACGAAGCGAGCGTGAACGGCGCGCCCGCGAACCCGATGAGGGGGACCTTGAGTTCTTTTCGCGTCGTTCGGATGGCATCCATGACGTACGAGAGCGACCCCGCGGCATCGATACTCTCTGCGACTCCATCGATCTGACGAGCGGTGCGGATCGGACTCAGGATCTTCGGGCCGGCATCGTCGGTGAACTCGAAACCGATGTGCAAAGGCTCGAGCACGAGAAGAATGTCCGCAAAAATGATCCCCGCATCGACGCCCAGCTGATCGACCGCGCGAACGGTCACCTCACACGCGAGCTCCGGCGTCTTACACAGCTCGATGAAGCTCACCTTCTTGCGGAGCGCTCGATACTCCGGCTGGTAGCGCCCCGCCTGCCGCATGATCCAAATCGGCGTGTACTCGGTCGGCTCCCGTCGGCAGGCCTGGAGAAACACACTCATCGCACACGGTTGTAGCGCAAAAAAGGGGACAGTCCCCTTTTACATCGCAATAGGCGGATCGGTGCGGACGCCTTTGACGAGCCCCCGGGTTTCGGCGACCAGGAAAATTGAGCCTGCCACGACGACGAGGCCATCGGGGCCCGCCGCTCGCTTGGCGCGGCTGATGCCGTCGCGAACGCTCCGCGCGACTGTGCCTTTCTTGATGTGGGAAAGGCGCCCAGGACTCTCGGCGCGTCGGATTTTGGGCGCGGTGAAGACGAAACGGTCCACGGAATCGTCGAACGCGCGGATCATGGCGCGATGGTCCTTGTCCTTCATCGCACCGAACAACAAGACCACGCGTCCGGGAAACGCGAGCTCTTCGAGGTAGCGCGCGAGGGTTCGACAACCGGCAGCGTTGTGTGCAGCGTCGAAGAGGAATGCGGGTCGCTCAGAGTGCCACTCGAGTCTGCCCGGCCATTTTGCTCGGCGAAGACCCCGGCGCACGTTCGCCTCGGAGATTTGGAACCCGCGATCGCGGAGCTCTTCGATCGCAGCCAACGCGCAGGCTGCGTTGTCGCCTTGGTAACGGCCGCGCAAGCCGAGTCGCAAACGGCTCCAGTGGAGATCGCCGACCCGAGCCGAGAGGGTCCCGTCCTCCCAGTGTGCATCGAAGTCACGCCCGATGGTTCGAAGGGGGGCATCGATGGCTTTTGCTCGGCTGCCAAGTGTACGGCGCACTCTGCTATTCCGCGCGCCGACCACACAAGGGACTCCCGCTTTGAGAATCCCCGCTTTCTCGCGAGCGATCTTCGACAGGCTGTCTCCGAGGATGCGCTGGTGCTCTAGGCTGACGTTGGTGATGACCGAAACCTCGGGGATCACGATGTTGGTTGCGTCGAGCCGACCACCGAGGCCGACCTCGAGAAGGACCACGTCGCACTCGGCATCCCGGAACGCCTCGAAGGCAAGCAGTGTGGTGTATTCGAAAAAGCTGAGGTTCGCGAGCCTCGAGTCGGCACGAAGGTCATCGAGCCGTGCCGCGGCCTCGCTCTCGCGGATCGGTCGGCCGTCGATACGAACCCTTTCGACATACCGCTGCAAGTGTGGCGACGTGAACTGTCCGGTACGGTAGCCCGCGGCTCGAAGCACCGCTTCAATCATGGTCGCAACGCTGCCTTTCCCGTTCGAGCCAGCCACGTGGACATAGCAGAGGCCCCGCTCCGGGTTTCCACGGGCATTTGCAGCCTCAATAATGCGATCGAGCCCGAGCTTGATGCCGCGTGGCTCCACGCCATAGAGCCAAGACAACGCTTCCTGGTAGCGAGTCACCCTGACAAGTACTCGACGATGCGGGCGATGTTGCTGCGCATCTCGTGGCGGGTCGAGATCATGTCGACCATTCCATGCTCGAGCAGAAACTCTGCGCGCTGAAATCCTTCGGGTAGCTTCTGACCAATTGTGTCCTCGATGACCCGCGGCCCCGCAAAGCCGATCAGCGCGCCGGGCTCTGCTATGTTCACATCACCCTGAAGAGCAAAGCTCGCCGCAACGCCGCCCGTCGTCGGGTTGAGCAAGACACTGATGAATGGAGCACCCGCGGCGCGGACTTTGCTTCGCGCAGACAGCGTCTTGCCCATCTGCATTAGGGAAAGAGACCCTTCTTGCATCCGTGCGCCTCCCGAGCAGGACAGGAGCACCACGGGCTCTTTCTTTTCGGCTCCACGCTCCATCATGCGCGTGACCACCTCGCCCACGACCGAACCCATCGAGCCCCCCATGAAGCGAAACACGAAGACCCCCAGCTGCACCGGTCGCCCATCGATCTTGGCCTCCCCGGCGAGAATCGCGTCGTTCACCCCCGTGTCGCGTTGCGCGATCTCGATGCGCTCTTGGTAGGCCTTGGTGTCGACGAACGAGAGCGGATCGCCAGCCGTGAGCTCGGTGTCGCGAGGCGCCCACGTCCCCGCGTCGGCGAGCAGCTCGATCCACCGCTCGGCTGGGAGATGAAAGTGACAGCCACAGACCGGGCAGACCTCGAGGTTCCGCTCGAACTCCTCTTTCTTTGCCGCGTCCCCGCACGCGTCGCACTTCCGAAAGAGACCTTCACCGAGCGTCTTCTTCTCGGAGGCATCGACACCGGCTTTGGTCTTGACGAACTCCGCCATCCGCGTGTCGCTAGCACGAAGCCCTGGGCCGAGCGACCCGTGGGGTGAAGTCAAGCCGGGTCTCGCGCAATGATGACCGAAAGATGACGCCCTGTCTCCCCGCGGTCACGACGGTGCGAGAAGAAGCGGTCGTGCTCGGTGTGCGTGCATCCCCCAACGTCATCGATCGCGTGATCCGGAACGCCACGGTTGCGAAGCTGTATGCGGACCAGCTCCGCGAGGTCGCCGCGTGGCTTCGGGCCGGTGCGGTCGATGACTCCCTCGACACCAGCCGCGCGCTTCATTTCTGCCGCCACCTCTTCGCCGATCTCGAAGGCTCCGACGCGAATGTGCGGGCCGATCGCCACGACGAGCTGGGTCGGATCATGGGCGAGCGCCTCGACTGCGGCGGGAACGATCCCGGCAACGGCTCCCCGCCAACCGGCGTGCACCGCGGCGACATGACCGCTCGGTGGGTGTCCGATGAGGATTGGGACGCAGTCGGCGGTGCGTGCGGCGACCCCGTACTCCGTGACGCATGCGATCAGGCCATCGCCCTCGACGTTCGCGATCGCTTCTGGGCGATCGCCCGGGGAGATCTCTCGAATGGCGGCTCCGTGCACCTGCCGCTGTTCGAAGAGACGATCGTGCGTGATACCGATCGCTCTGAGGAAGCGTTCGCGGTTTTCGCGGACGGCGTTTTCGTCGTCGCCAAGATGATACCCGAGGTTCAGCGTATCGTGGGGCGCGCGGCTCACGCCCCCGAGGCGCGTTGCGAAACCGTGGCGAAAGCCATGTCGATCCAGAAGGGTCGAGTGCAAGACGGACACACGGTATTTCATATCACGACGACGTTGCGCGAGCCGCAACTCCGAGCTAAAAGGCGTTCTTTCGCGACTTAACTTGGAGATAACCTATGCATAGATTTCCTTCCGAGGGATGGACGGAGGCGTATAAGAACGCCATCAATTACAACCTCGCATTTCGCAAAGCGGCAGAGACCTGGACGTTCGGATTCGTGGCCTTGATCGTCCAATGCGATGTGTCGTTGGGACTCGAGCGAGACACAGGGGTGATCCTCGACGTGCATGAAGGCAAGTGCCGTGACGCGCGGTTCGTCAAGGGGTACGCACGACCCCTGGAGGCGGAGTTCGTGACCGTCGGCTCGTACCTGCAATGGAAAGACATCATCGAACGACGGCTGGACCCGACCAAGGCGATGATCGAGGGCAGGCTCAGGCTCGCCAGGGGGCACCTGCCGACGTTGATCAGATTCCGGGAAGCCTCCCGCGAGCTCGCCGCGAGCGCGCGCAGGGTTCCCACGGAATTCCTGGTCTAGCGCTTGCCGAACAGCGAGCCCCCTTAGGCGCTCGCGTGGGGGCGGCGGGGTGGGGATGATGGGCCCACACTCCCGCATCTACACTGCCAAACATTGAGCCAACTTGACACAAGCCACCACACGGGTAGCTTCCGCTCCCTGCTTTCTCGCGGAAGTGGCGGAACTGGCAGACGCGCTAGACTAAGGATCTAGTGAGGTAACACTCGTGGAGGTTCGAGTCCTCTCTTCCGCACCGAGGCCCGTTGTAAACGGCGACGTACTTATCTACGAGGACTCGACCTACGGTGTACTCGGCCCTCCGGGCCTCCGTACTGTTCCTGGAATTCGACAGCTCCGTGGACTTCGTCCACTCCCACTTGTCGCATTCCAGTCACACACGAGTCCTCTCTTCCGCACCAGGCTCATCGTAAACGGGGAGTTCATATCTACGAGGACTCGACCTACGGTGGAGTAGGCTCTCCGGGCCTCCGTACTGCACCTGGAATGCTGCGGCTCCTCGGACTTCGTCCGCTCCGCTCGCACCCGTACCGTGCTTTGTCCGCGCCCTCGCGGATCGTCAGGTATCGCGCGCCTGGTTGGTAGTGGCGCGCCGGGCCGATAGCGCCTTTGTTCGGACTACCTCCACCGGAAACGACGGTAGCGCCAAAACCCGCGCTTAGCTGGCGAAGCAAACCATGATGAAACCTCCGCTCACCCCAAAGCATCCGGGTACCATGCCTGCATTCGGGTGTTTCCAGGGGTTTCGCGACCTAGGACCCGCACCTTTTGCGCCCTCCAAGGCACACGCAGGCTGCGTCACGTCCTTTTTTGAAACCGAAACGCGCCGGCGTGCGTACCTCATCGTACGTAACCCCTACCAAAGGAGAACCACGATGATCAAATTCATCCCGTTGCTCGCAGCTGCTTTACTCGTGAGCTGCTCCGACTCCCCATCTGGTGACTCGCAAGCCGTCGCAGCTTCTACGGAAGCCATCGGCGGCCAGGCCGTCTATCTGGTCACCGTCGAAAACCTCACAGGCGGCCAACCGATGACTCCGCCCGTCATCGCCACGCACAGAAAGCCAACCGGTCTCTTCGAGGTCGGGTCGCTGGCCAGTTTCGGTGTCAAGGAAATAGCGGAGAACGGCAATCTGGAGCCATTGGTCGAGGCTTTGTCCGAAGACAAGCATGTCGATGAGGTCGTGGTCGCAGTGGCCGGTGATCCACCGCCGGTCTTGCCGGGCCAATCCGTGTCGATCGAGATCAGCGCGGAGCGCGGGGCCAAGTACCTGTCCTTCGCCAGCATGCTGATCTGCACGAACGACGGCTTCACCGGCGTCGACGGAGTAAGACTGCCGAAACGGGTGGGAGAGCTGGTCGAGGTAGAATCGGACGGATACGATGCCGGGACCGAGATCAATACGGAAGATTTCGCGGACATGGTGCCGCCCTGTCCCGTGCTCACGGGAGTGCCGTCTGATGACCCCGGCACGGGAATGAGCGACCCGGCGCTCGCCGAAAATGGCGTCATCCATCCTCACGACGGGATCGAGGGGATCGCAGACCTCAGCGTCGCGATCCACGACTGGACGAATCCCGTCGCACGGATCACGATCGAGCGCGTTCAATAGGTTCAAGCCCGAGGCGAGGTCACTCGGCGGGCGTGACCTCGCCGCTCGGTTGGACGATCCCCGGCGCTTCCACTACTCTGCTTTGCGGCGAGTGCGAAGCGACGAACAGCTGATGCAGGCTCATGCGGCTGGCGATGAAGCCGCCTTTCGCGAGCTCTTTCATCGGCACGCGGCGCTGGTCGCGCGCATCATCCGCCGCGGTATTGCGCGGCAGGACGTGGCGAGCGAGCTGGTTCAGGAGACGTTTCTTCAGCTCCATCGAGGGCGCGCCGATTTCGATCCCTCGCGACCGCTTCGCCCATGGTTAGCGACGATCGCGATGAACGTGCGGCGCGACTACCTCCGGAGGATTCAGCGGCGTCCGGAGGGTTGGCTCGAGAGCGCTTCGACGATGGCTGTCCAGACGACGGTCGCGGACCCATTTTCGGCTGCGGAGGCAGCTGAGGTTCGCGAGCTCGTGGCTCAACTCCCAGACAATCAGCGAACCGTGATCGAGCTGCACTGGTTCGAGGGCTTCAGCTTCCCCGAAGTGGCCGCTGTGCTTGGGGCCAATCCATCAGCCGTGAAAGTTCGAGCGCACCGAGGGTACAAACGGCTCCGTGCCCTGCTGACCGACAGAAAGCCTGTAACCATTCGCTCCGATGGGATGAATCACCAATGAAGATGACCTGCGAACGCATTCAGGCCCACTTGCGAGCAGGCGGCGATCTCGACGCCGCCCTCGAGGCCCATTTGGATGCGTGCCTCGAGTGCACGGAGGTGGCCGCCCAGGTCGAGGGCCTTGGTGCCGACGATGGCATCGATATACCGGACCTCGATCGCGTGCTCAGCGCGGTTGAGCGGTCGCTTTCCGCCGACCGGGGCGTTCGTGCCTGGTTGCGCGATCGCGCGACACGCACGCGGATACTGCTTGCCGGAGCCTTCTGCTTTGGGCTTCCACTGGTCTATGGCATTGCCAGCCATCGCGTCGACATCTTCGTCTATCCGACCACGCGATTCGTCGCGATCTTCGTTGTGTTGGCGGCGATCCTCGGGCTGACCGTGTGGGCCGGCCTGAGACCCTTGCATCGGCCGGCGCTCTCTTCTACTGCGTCGCGCGCGTTGTTGGTTGTAGCCGTTGGGGCGGTTGTGATTTCAGCCGCCATGCCCGCTGCGCATGCGCTGCACCCGGAATCCCTCGCGGGGGTGGGTGACGACTTCCCGAGGCGAGCGGCGGCATGCTTCGCGGTGGGGCTTGCCATCGGCATTCCGGTTGCGCTCGCTGTTCGGCTGCTCACCCGGGCGCGAGCGTCATGGCTTGGGGCTCCCATGATGGCACCCCTCGCGGGTGTCCTCGCGGCCAACTTGGCTTTGCACCTGCACTGCCCCCTCGTGGCGCCCGAGCATCTGCTTGCGGGTCATGCCGCGGTGCTGGTCCCCTTCGCACTGGCGATCGGATTTCTGGTGCTTCGCTGGGGACACGAAGCCCCTCCGCAACGCTAATGGTTCCGACGACCGCACCCGGGTTGCGAGAAAGCCTGTGTGAGGAACCACAGGCTTGTTGGCGCTCGGGAATAGCGGCATCCGCCGGGTCGTTGCACTTCTTGATCGATGCGGCGGCGACGAAAAGTTGGGTTGCGGGCGGTGTTGCTCTTGGCTGGGCTCTACTACCTCGTCGCGCTTCCCGTTGGCTATGTCTACGCTGCGGATTGGCTCGGCTGTTGCCGCCTCGACTGTTGCGGCGGAGTTA
>JAHELW010000160.1 GCA_024643985.1 Myxococcales bacterium
CGGTCGGCCCCGCATCGAAGATGTCGATGTAGTTTTCGTAGTGAAACCCCTCCGCCTCGAGAAGTCGGAGCGCTTGCCGGCTGTTTTCGTGGGGCTGGCCGATCGCTTCCTGCGCCTCGGCGGGCAGAAACAGGACGTAGATCGGGTGCTTCGGCATGAGCTCTGCAATGAATGATTTGTTGCCCGCACCCACGAGATGATCGGCGGTCGGGAAATCCATGGCGAAGAAGTGTTGTCCGAGTCCGTCCCAAAACGGCGAGCGGCCGTCCGCGTCCGAGAGGCCTCGAATTTCTGCAATGACTTTGCCCGCAAAGCGCTCGGGGGAATCCGCGATGAATAGAAGCCTGGACTTCGAGAGGAGCGCGCCGAGCTTCTTGCCCCGATGCTCCGGTCCGAGAAACAGCGACGTGAGCTCGGTGCATCCCGTGTAGTCGTTCGAGAGAGAGAGCGCGGGGAGCATGCGGTGGACGCCGAGCTCCTTCGATGCGTGAACCTCGGTTCCGACCCGATAGCTATAGAAGGCTTCCTTCAGACCGACGGCCGCACGAATCGCACACATGCCCGCGACGTTGCCGTGGAGGTCGTCCGCGAGCGCAAAGAAGTATCGCTCGTCGCCGGGCTCGGTCACGTCTTTCGAAAAAGATGCGAGGGAGTGCTCTAGACGTTCGCGCAGGGTTTCGCGATCGATGGCAAGCGACGTGATTCCGGCGCGCGCCTCGCGGATCAGAGCATCGAATGCCTCTAGGTCCGCGACGTTCGCTGGTCGAATGACGTACCCCATCTCGCCTAGTAGGATCTCACAAGTCCACGATCCCTGGTAGCAGTCATGACGGTTCGAAACGCTGAAATCGCCGAGATCTTCGACCACATGGCGGCCCTCTTGGAAATCCAGGGTGCCAATCCGTTTCGCATCCGTGCCTATCGAAACGCAGCTCGAACGGTCGACGATCTGCCGCGGAGCCTCGAGGCAATGATTTCCGAGGGGGAGGATTTGTCGAAGCTGCCGGACATCGGAAAAGACTTGGCGGGGAAGATCGCCGAGATCGTCGATACCGGACGTCTCGAGGCGCTCGAGGAGATGGAGAAACAGGTTCCCGCTGGGCTCGTCGATCTCACTCGGCTGCCGGGATTGGGTGCGAAACGCGTTCGCGCCCTACACGACGAGCTTGGAATATCCGGCCTCGACGAGCTTCGGCGTGCCGCGAAGGCCGGACACATTCGAGAGCTGTCCGGGTTTGGCGCCAAAACCGAGCAGCGAATCCTGGAGGCTTTGTCTCGGCGCGCCCAGGAAGAACGCAGGTTTCTGCTCTCCGATGTCGAAGACATCGCCGATCGCTACGTCGACCATCTAAAGGCCGTTTCGGGCGTGAGGGAGGTCGTCGCTGCTGGAAGCTATCGCCGACGCAAGGAGACCGTGGGCGACCTCGATATCCTCGTCACGTGCAAGAAGGGCTCCCCCGTCATGGAGCGCTTCGTCGAGTACGACGAGGTCGATACGGTCCTCTCCCAGGGCACCACGCGCTCGACGGTCGTTCTTCACTCCGGGCTCCAGGTCGACCTTCGCGTGGTGGCGCAGGTTTCCTATGGCGCCGCGCTTTATTACTTCACGGGCTCGAAGGCGCACAACGTTGCGGTTCGCACGATCGCAGTCAAAAAGAAGCTCAAGATCAACGAGTACGGGGTCTTCAAAGGGAAGCGTCGCGTTGCCGGAAAGACCGAACGAGAGATCTTTCGGGCGGTCGGGCTGCCCTACATCGAGCCGGAGCTGAGAGAAAACCGCGGCGAGATCGAGGCTGCGAGGAAGCGCAGGCTGCCTCGGCTCGTCTCCTCCTCGGACATTCGGGGCGATCTGCACTGTCATACGGAGGCGACCGATGGCCGCAATTCGCTCGAAGAGATGGCGAGCGCCGCCAAAGCGCTCGGCTACGAATATCTCGCCATCACCGACCACTCGAAGCGCGTCGCGGTCACCCACGGAATGGACGAGGCGCGGCTCAGAAAGCAGCTCGAGGCAATCGACCGCCTCAATTCGAGACTCCGGGGTCTTCGCCTGCTCAAGGCCATGGAGGTCGACATTCTCGAAAACGGAAAGCTCGATCTCGCCGACGGCGTCCTCAAAGACCTCGACCTCACGGTGTGTGCCATTCACATCGGGCTCGGGATCGGTAGAGACAAGCAGACCGAGCGAATCATTCGCGCCATGGACAACCCTCACTTCACGATTCTGGCGCACCCGACGGGGCGGCTGATCAACCAGCGGGCAGCGAGCGACATCGACATGGAGCGTGTGATGGAGGCGGCGGTCGAACGGGGCTGCTACCTGGAGCTCAACGCACAGCCGGAGCGGCTGGACCTCGACGACGTGCACTGCCGGATGGCGAAAGACATGGGGCTCAAGGTGGCGATCTCGAGCGATGCGCATTCCGCTGACGGGCTGGGGTGTCTGCGCTTCGGCGTGGATCAAGGTCGAAGAGGGTGGCTCGAGGCCGAAGACGTTCTCAATGCCCGATCGTGGCCGAAGCTCCGCAGGCTGCTTGCGCGGTCGTGAACGGCAGACTACCTGAGGAGAACGATGTCGGAAAGACAAGCACAAGAGGAGCCGGCGCTTCATAGCGAGGTCGTTGCGCTGAAAGAGCGAGTTCGAGCGCTCGAGGAGCGCGTCACCGAGCTCGAAAAAGAGCTCCGCGAAACGCAGGAGACAGCGCTGTCCGATTAGCCGGGCAAGGCTGCCTCCAGTAACTCGCGAAGCGCGGGGATTGAGCGCGGATCGAGGAGGTTCAACGCCCTTGCGCCTGTGAGCTTCTCAACGATCTCCACCCCGGCGATGGTGCTCGTCGCCAGACCGGCGACTAGGTCCGGGCTAATTTCGAATCCGCGCGCTACGCCCAGCACGGCATAGGGGTCCGAAGCGCAGAGCACGGTCAAGATGACCGACTTCCCGAGCTCGTCGAGGGCCGTGGAGCCGTTGTAGGGCTCGAGCGGCGATGCACCGGCCTCGGCGACCAGAACGTCCGGCTCTGCTTCTGCGATTAGGCCCAGCAGGTCGTTGAGACGCTCTCGGTAGTCGTCCGGGCGAAGGATCGAAGATGGCAAACCCACGTCGACGAAGTCGAAGACGACATCGGCGTCGGAGTCCGCCATCGCCAGAATGTCTCGGTACCGGCCCGCGCCAGTCAGCTTTGCTCCCGCGACCCGGTAGCCGAGGCGTTTCAGCTCGCGAATGATGATCCTCGCCGACGTCGTCTTTCCCGCGGACATCGACGTTCCGACGATGAAGATGGTCGGAATGTCATACGGGGTCCGCTTGGCTGGCCGCTTCGCGAAGTCGCGCATATTGAGCTTCTTGCCGCCTCGAGTGGCGTGACCGCGGTAGTCGACCCGGATCAGCGAAGGAAGCAGCCCGCAGACCGACGTGGCCCGGCCGAGGAGCCCCGCCGCGCCCAGCAAGTCCATCCGGCCGTCTTCTTCGATTCTCTCAAAAGAGCCAACGACCTCCAACGTGGCGTGCCGGACTCCAAACGCCCCGAGAATCAAATCGCCGTTCACGGGGCGCGTCAGTCGCCCGGTGCAAAGCTCGATTTCGGAGAAACCTCCGCGCGAGAGCGTGACCTCACCCACCACGTAGTCTCCGGACTCCCATTGCGCTCTTTGGATTCGCTCGCATTCGAAAGGTGCGGACTCCAGGTCGCTGATTCGCGCAAGCGACCCGTGGAAGACCTTGCCCGTCATCGACGTTTTCCGGATTGTTCGCGAGACGCTGTCATTCTCGAGTCTTTAGCACGCCGATCAAATCGAGCTTGTCGAGCTTTCGGCGGACGAGGAGCGCGCTTGCGACGCCCGAGAACAAGACGACGGCCACCGAGAAGGCATAGGTCTGATCGGAGATGACGAACGGGATTCGGAAGATCTCGGGATCGGCCCACGAGGCGATCAGGGCTTTTGCGCCCGCGGTTCCGAGGCCGAGCCCTAGAGGGATCGCTAGGGCGATCTGCACGGCCTGCTCACCCAACAAGATCGCGGAGATCTCGCCGCGGGTGAAGCCGAGCACCCGAAGCGTAGCGAGGTCGCGGCCGCGCATGGACACGCTGACTCGCGCATTGTTGTAGACGATGGAGATCGCAATCGCGATCGCAAATAGCGTCATGACGAAGGTCATGACTTTCATCGTCTCGTCGGTTTGTTTTTCGAAGCTCGCGAGGGCGTCGCTCTTCCTCGACACGGCTTGCACTGCAGGGATGTCGTTGAGCCGCGATTGCACGACGCTTTCGAGGGGCTTGTCGATCCGGACGAGCGCCGACGAGAATCTCGGGGCCTCCCGCAAGAGATGATGAAGAACCGGCTTCGAGAGATAACCCTGGAGGCCGAAGCCCTCCTCGATGAGGCCGGCCACGACGAGACTGCGAACCCCGCGGTCCCCCTCTTTGAGCTCGATTTCAACCGCATCCCCCGGCTCTACGTCGAGGATCTCGGCGAGAACGCTCGTCAGTAAGACGCCTTCTTCCGGAATCGGCACGTGTTCGAAGTCGAGGTTGAACAGCCGGCGCAGCTGGGCCTCGTCGGGGATGCCGATCAGCGTCGTATCGCGCCACCGGTGTTCCGACCGCATTCGGACCGGTGTGCTTCGAAGGCCCTCGACTTCACGAACACCCGGGACGTGCTCCAGGTAGCCGAGGCCACGCTCGGGCATCGCCTCGACGAAGCTGACCGTGAGGTCTTCGCGCTGCTGCTTCTCGAACTGGACCATGATCATCGGTCCGTACGCGTCGTACCCGAATCGCCCTAGAATCACGATCGAGAGGGCGAGCGCGATTCCGAGCGAAGACAGCGCCGTTCGAGCCGGTCTTCGCCAGATCTCCCGCACCACCATGAGAGCCGGCTGCGTGAGAAACTTCTTCACGCCCCACCGTTCGACCCCGGCGGCGCGATAGCGTGCCGGGGCGGGCGGGCGCATCGCTTCGGCGGGAGGAAGCTGAACCGCGGCCCGCACGGCGAGCGATGCGCCGAGTGCGCCCGCGAGAAGGCTGAACAGGATGGCGTTGATGCTCACCGACAGGTCGACTCGCTGCGGCATCTCCGGGAGCCGAAAGAACTCCGCGTACATCCCGAGCATTCCCTTGCCGAGCCAAATCCCGAGCGCGAGACCGATCAGCGCACCGAAGCTGACGATCACCGACACCATTTTGAAGTAGTGCGCTGCAATGGCGGTGTTCCGGTATCCCATCGCTTTGAGCACGGCGATCTGCGGGCGCTGGAGGGACACGAGACGGCTGAACACCACGTTCAGCAGAAAGGCAGCCACGCCCAAGAACACTCCGGGCAAGAACACGACGAGCGTCTCGATTCCCTGAATCTCGCTCGTGATGATCGAATGAGAGATCTGGTGCTCGCGCGTATACGCACCCAAGCCTCCGTACGGCTCGAGCACGCGGTCGATCGCCGCGAGCACGGCGTCTTCGTTCGCGCCTGGCTCGAGCTTCACCGCCAAGTCGTTGAACGCCCCCTCCATTTGATAGGTTGCGGCGATCGAGTCCTCGAGCATCCAGAGCGGAGTGAAGCGCGCGTCATCCGGCATCAAAAGACCGGTGTCGATGGCGAACACGTATTCCGGAGAAAGCGCGTGACCGACGATCAGAAGCTCGCGAAGCTTGCCGTTGATGACTGCAGGCAGGTGGTCTCCCGGCTCGAGGCCGTGGATCTGCGCGAACGGCTCGTTGACGAGAACCTCGTCGTACCGTCCCGGCTCGAGGTTTCGGCCCGAGCGAAGCACGAGGCCGTTCAGCGCGGCCCTGCCGTTCGAGGGGACGGAGATGAGGTCGCCTCTCGCAGGCGAGATCAGGTCGTCCATCGGCATGCGCACGTGCTCGACGATTCTCGGATAGGCTCGCGCTACGCCGGGGAGCTCGGCAATTCGTTCCGCGACCGACTTCGGCGCCCGCTTGACGTGGACGAACACGTCCGCGAATCGGTTGGTCTCGTAATAGAGGTCGCGGGAGTCGTAGAGCGCGCGCCAAGCGCTTCGCAACGAGATGTAGCATGCAACCCCCGACGCAACGACGATTGCAATCGTGAGTGCCTGGCCTCGCAGCCGGAGCACTTCGCGAAAAAGCTTCCGATCCAGGGCCTTCACGGCAGACCTACCGCTTGGCCTCCGGCACGCTTCTACTCGGCCGCTTCGAGGAAGTGCTCCTCGAAGACCTGGTCGTCGAGCTGATCTTCGAGCAGCGCAGCCCAGGCCTGAAGGTAGGCCACCAAGTTTTCACGGCGGTGGTGCGGGAAGTACTCGGTGTTGTTTCCCAAGCGCCTTCGAACCTCGGGAGAGCTCAGACGTTCGAGGTGTCCCACGTCCGTCGGGCTCAGCCCGAGCGAATACATCTGATCCAGCACGTCATCGAGCGGCGCGCCCGTGACTTGGCAAGCGCCTACGTTTTCCGGCTCCCACGCCCCCTCATCCAAAGCCGGACGGTCCCCGAAGTCGAAATCGGGAAAGCGCCGGGGCGTATGCTCCCGCGCTTGACTGCCCCAATCTCCCTCTCGCCGCATTGCCCGTTTTTGAATCTCGGCGGGTGCGAGGCCTGTGATGGTCTGCGCGAGGTGACCGCAGTTGCAGTGAGCAAAGCTTGCCCACCGATACGTGACGTCGGCTCTGAGCAGTCTTGCCGCCGTCTCGCGGAGAGCCAAGACGAGCCGAGCTGAGGGTTGCGCCATGGCTCGACTCTAGCTCCCGCCGGAGCCTTCTCCAACCCCCTCCGCGTTGAGCAAGTCTTTTCGGACATGCTAGCGTCGCAGGGTGCTGAAAGCCTTCGCGGTTCGACTCGTCATCGGCATCGTCGTCGTCTTCGCGCTGCTCGCGGTCGTCCTGTACGGCCGCTACGGCGGGGGCGAGCCGTATCCAGATCTCAACGGCGCTCCGCGGTTCGATGAAAGCGCTCTCGAGGTCGTCGTCACGAGCCTCGAGCCCATCGGCAACATCGCGGTATCGGCCGACGGAAGGGTGTTTTACACGATTCATCCGGAGAGCCGTCCCGAGGGCGCGAAGCTGCTCGAGTGGGTCGACGGGTCGCCCGTGCCGTTTCCCACGGAGAACGCGCAGTCCACGTTCGAGACGCCTCTCGGTGTCGCAATCGACCGCCAGTCCCGCCTCTGGGTCATCGATCACGGCAATCACGGGACCGGGACGCCGCGCCTCGTGGCTTTCGACCTCGCGACCGGCGGCGTCGTCCACGATCATGCGTTCGATTCATCGGTCGCGCAGCTCGGATCGTTTCTACAGGATCTGCAGGTCGACTCGACCGGAAAGCACGTCTTCGTCGCGGACGTGAGCTTTTGGAGAAAAAACCCAGGCCTCATCGTATACGACGTCGATGGAGGCACGGCGCGCCGGGTGCTAGAGAGCGACCCGTCGGTGACCGCTCAGGATTGGTTGATACGCAATCCAACCAAGGACATGCGCTTCTTCGGAGGGCTCGTCGTACTGAAGCCCGGCGTCGACGGCATCGCGATCGATCGAGACGACGAATGGGTCTACTACGGCGCGATG
>JAHELW010000019.1 GCA_024643985.1 Myxococcales bacterium
CGAAACGATCTGCCCCCCAAACGACCGCGACGAAGCCGACCATGACCGCGGCAATGGCGTAAAATAGCGTCAGGGCGACCTCACGAGGACTCAGGCGAAAGCGGCAGTCTTGCTCAGGAGCGCGTGCACGCAAGTCCCGTGCAGTTCGCGCTGGCAAAACCACCCCGCGGAGCGCTATACCGTCCGGAACCGGAGGGAGAGACGAGGATGGGTCGACGGCTGGAGGACAAGGTGGCGATCGTGACCGGCGCGAGCCGCGGAATCGGAGCTGCGATCGCCGCGAACATGGCCGACGAAGGCGCCAAGGTGGTCCTGGTCTCGCGCAAGATCGAGGGGCTCCAGGCGATCGCGACCGAGATCCGGGGCACAGGCGGAGAGGCGCTGCCGATCGCCTGTCACGTCGGCCATCGCAACCAGCGCGAGGACATGCTCGAGCAAGCGCTGAAGGCCTACGGCCGCGTCGACATCCTCGTGAACAACGCCGCCACGAACCCTCACTTCGGCCCGATGCTGACCATCGACGAGGGGGCGTGGGACAAGACCTTCGAGGTCAACGTGAAGGGCTATTTCGGCATGATCCAGCTCGTCGCGGGACACCTCCAGAAGCGCGGCGCGCGGGGGTCGATCGTCAACGTTGCGAGCGTGGTCGGTCTGATGGCGGCCCCGATGCAAGGCGTGTACGCGATGACCAAGTCGGCGGTCATTTCGATGACCAAGACACTCGCGATGGAGCTCGGCGCGTCGGGAATTCGCGTCAACGCGATTGCACCCGGGCTCGTCGAGACCCGGTTCGCTCAGGTTCTCGTCGACAACGACGAAATTCGAAACAGCATCGTCAACCGGACGGCTGCCGGACGTGTCGGGCAGCCGCGAGACATCGCGGGAGGGGCGGTTTTCTTGGCTTCGGACGAATCGGACTACGTCACGGGGGGTGTCATGGTGATCGACGGCGGTTGGACGCTCGCGTAGGCGGGGGTGGCGGATGATGGTGAAGCCGCCACCGCGCCCACCTGGGGTCGCGCGCAAGCTGGACCTCGTCGAGCTTCGCATCGCGAATCTGCGCCGCGAGCTCGATGCCGAAACCGACCCAACGCTCCGTGCCGCCATCCTCTACCACATCGGGTCGGTGTACGAGCACGAGCTCGGCCTGACCGACGAGGCGATCGCTCGCTACAGGCGTTCCGAGGACTCGGATCCTCATTTCACGCCCGCGGCGATCGCTCGCATGCGAATTGCAGAACGGTCGGAGCCCGACAGCAAAGTCCGGGCTCTGTGCGAAGCGCGAGCCCAGCTCGCCGACCCCGGTGTGGACGCGACCGTGCTCCTCGACCTCGCCCTTCACTCGGAGCAGTGGCCCGCGCTCCTCCGAGAGTCGATCGCGCGTTCGGCTGACCCGGTCGTGCCCGCGCTCATCATGGAGTGGCTAGCGGCCGCGCGGGGCGACGATGCGTCTCTTCGCGAGGCCCTGCGCGCCCAGGCACTCCACACGTCGGATCCCGACCTTCGGGCCGCGCTTTGGCTCGACCTCGCTCTGGCGGAGGCCGACGCCGGGGACGTCGACGCGGCGCTCGCGGCACTCGACCTCGCATGCGAGAGCGAGGCGCTCGCTTGGTCCGCGCGCTCGCTGCAGAGGCGCATCGCAAAGAAGCACGAGCGCTTCGCTGCGTGGCGGAGCGCAACGGTCGCAATGGCGCGTTTTCTCGAGGGCGACACACCGCCCGACCCGCTCAGCCTGAGCGTTCCGGAAGACGAACGGCTCGCGCTTGCTGCGCTGCTCTTGGACGAGGCCGCAGCCCTGAGCGCAGAGAAGCTCGATGACCCCGACGCGTCCGAGAGCCTTCGGGAGGAGGCGCTACGGTACTTCCCGGCTGACGTGGGACTTCGTCTCGAGCTGCTCTTGGGCGCCGAGCAAACGGGCGACGCACATGCGGCGGCGCGGGCGCGGGCGTGGTTCTTGGACGCTGCGCCTTCTCATCCGGCGTTCATTACCCACGAGCTGCGCCGGTCGCTCTCGAGCCCCGAGCACGAGGCTGCGCTCGATCTCGTGCGCGAAATCGCCGAAAACCATCCCGACTCCGAATACGCCCAGGCTGCGCTGGACGTCGCCCTCGTGCGCGCACGGGCCGTCGACGAGCAGGTCACGAGGCTACGTCGGCGTGCGGAGTCGGCCGACGGGGAGATGCGAGCACGGTTGCTCTGGCGGGCTGCGAGGCTCGCGGCGAACGATCAAGCGCTCTACGACGAGGCGGTCGAAGTCGCGACGCGATCCAAGCTGGACATCCTCAGGGACGCGCTCGGAGCCGCCCTGCTCGCCCACGATGCGTCCGCCATCGAGGCACGGTGCGACCAGATCCTCGAGCAAGGCGCCGATCCCGACGAACGCGCGGTGCTGACGTTCTGCAAATACGATGTCCGCGCGCACGCCGCGATGGATCGGGACGGGGCCGACCAGCTGCTGCGCGCCGCGCTTGGAGATCTCGAGCACGATGGATGGGCGCCGCACGTCGCGCGCGCGCGCGCTGCGCTCTCTGGCGACTTCGCGCTCTTAGCCGACGCCCACGAAAGGCTTGCGCGCCTCGAGAGCGTCGAAGTCGCCGTCGGGCACTCGTGCGCGGCCGCACGGGCTCACGCACGTCTCGGACGATGGGAAGCTGCGGAGCGCGTTCTCCGGGACGCATTGGCGGCCGCGCCCACCGACGCGCACGTCATCGAGGAGCTCCAAACGGTGCTCCGTGAAGGAGGCCGACCCGAGCAGGTCGTGGCGTTGGCGAGGGAACGCTCCGAAGCGTCGGAAGCCGGGCTCGACGAGCGCTCCCTCCTGCTCGCCGGCGCCACGGCCGAGCGGAGCGGAAACCGGAACGCAGCGCGGCGTGCCTACGAACAAGTGTTACGCCAGGCGCCCGACTCCCCGTCGGCCGCGCTCGCGCTGTTGGACGTCACACGCGAAGAGACCGAGTCGGCGCTGCGCCTGAGAGCGTTTCAAAGCCTCGCGGACGGCTCGCTCGGCGGCGGCGTGCCGCAGCTGTTCGCATTGCTTCACGCGGATGCGCTCGGCTGGACGGGTGCACCTTCGAGGCAGGCCAGCGCATTCTACGAACGGGCGCTCGACCACGACGCGACCGGGGCGTCGGCAGCGATAGGCCTGCTCAGCTCCCCTATTTCCGTCGTGACGGAGGACCAACGCGCCGCGGCCGAAGAGGTCCTCGCCGATACCGGAGCCCTGCCGCCCGGGCCTCGAGGCGGCTTCGACGCCGCTTTCACGACGCTTTGCGATGCGCTCGGGCGCGAGGGTGCGTCGAGCGGCGACGCTTGGCTCGAGCTGGCGAGGGTCGCGCCGACGGAAGAGCTGCGCGCAAGCGCCCTCCTCCAAGGGCTCCGAGACGTCCGGATCAGCCGCGGCGAGCAAGCCGCGGACGAAATCTTCATGTTGGCACAGGAGTCGACCGACCTCGCGACCCGTCACCCCGAGGCGGCCATTGCCGTCGAGGAGGCCCTGACCCCCTCCGAGGATGCGGAGCTTCGGTGCGCGGCGCTCGAGCGCGCGCTCGGCTACGGCGGCGAGCTCGGCCGAACGGCCCTCGACGCCGCACGCTGCCGCGCGCTCGTCGAGGCAGACCGAGGACCCGACGCGGTCGCCTCGCTCACGGCGGCAATCGACCGGCGCCCCGACGACTTGTCCCTTTGGGAGACCCTCCGGCGCGCCGCGCGTCAGTCCGGCGAGTGGGCCCTCGTTGCCCAAGCCTGTGAACGACTCGCGCCGTTCGTCGAAGGCACGATCAAGGCCGACCTGTTGGAGGAGGCCGGCGTCGTGCGCCTCGACTGCCTACAGCAGCTCGCGCAGGCCGAGGACCTGTTCCGCGCGGCGCTGGAAGTCGATCCGACTCGGGACGCCGCCTTTCGAAGGCTTCACGACCTGCTCTCGGCGAGGGAGGACGCGGAGGCCCTCGAGGCGCTCGTCGCGGAGCGGCTCGCGCTCGGCGGACCCAAAGACCGGCCCGGCCTCCTCTACGAGCGAGCCCGATTGCTCCGCGGTTTCAGCGATCGACCCGGCGCGCTCGAGGTCCTCGACGAGCTTTTCGCGGCCGAGCCGGAGCACTCCGGCGCTCTCGCTCTCGCCGCGGAGGTGCACGTTTCGCTCCAACGTTGGGAGGAGGCGGTCGATTGCCTCCGACGACTCTCGAAGTCGAGCATTCCGGACGAACAGCGCCGCGTCGCGCACCTCGGGGCCGCCGACTTCCTTCGGGCGAAGCTGGGTCGAAACGAAGAAGCGCTCGCGGAGCTCCGCGCCGTCGAGGCGCTTGGACTTGCCGATGCCGACACCTGGCTCCGCATCGGCGAGCTCGAGGAAGCTCTCGAAAATTCGGAAGCCGCGCTCGAGGCCTACCTCGAAGCGCTTCGCACGGAGCCTGCTCACGATACGGCGGTCGAGCGCGTCGCTGCGCTTGCGAAAGGCGACGTACGAGACGGGGCGCTGGCCCGCTACGAGCACGCGGCTTGGGCCCGCATCGAAGAGGGTGCTCTCGACGAAACCACCCTCGACGGTTTGCGAAAGGTCGCTCATTGGCGCGGCCACCTCGAGCGCGCGCTCGCGATCGGCGCGGTCGAGTCCGCCTTGGAGTCTCGGTCGCCGGAAGGCGAGGCTCGAACCGATCTCAGCCACGTGTCGATGGCGTCGATCTGGGATCGCGATGCGTCCACGACGATCGACGATTTGCTCGCCCTCGCCGCCCCTGCCCTCTCGAGCCCACGGGGACGGGCAAAGAAGCTCGGTGCCGCCGATCCGGCTCATGCCGAGCTCGAGCAGCTGACCGAGCGCTACGGCGGCCGCTTTGGTTCGGCAGGCGCGACCGATCGGCCGTCGGCGCTCGTCGGCTCGCTGGGCCGCGACGGCGAGCTTCACTGGGTGGTTCCACGGGCGTCGCGCGACGGGCTCGACGCAGTCGAGACGTTCAGGGCCGCGCGCCTCGCGTGGGCGCTACCTCGCGGCGCCGGTGCCTTGGTGGACCAGTCGCCCGAAAAAGCCGCGGGCTTTCTCGCTGGGGTGCTGCGCGCCGCACAGCGTCCCCCCGCACCCGGAGAGCCGATCCTCCCAGCGGTGACCGTCAAGCTTCGGCGCAGCGCTCGAAAGAGCGTTCAACAGGCCGCCGGGGACGTCGCTTTCCAACCCACCGAGCTCCTCGCTGCGGCCCGCCGCATCCAACGAACCGCTGATCGCGCGGGCCTCCTCGCATCCGGAGACGTTCACGCGGCTCTGACGGTCCTTTGTGAAGGACCGCCGAACGTGCATGCGCTCCGCTCGTCGAGCCGCGCAGTCGACCTGCTGCGCTTCTGGATGGAAGCCGACTCCCCGCTCTGGAGGCAGGATGTCTGACGAAGTGCATGGCGCCGATCGCGGCTCGAGCGCTCCGCCGTCGTTTGATTTCGACGACGACGCGATCTCCACGCTGCTCGACGGCTTCATCGAAACCCAGACCGGCCCACAGTCCAAACGCGTGAGCCGCCCTCCCGACGAGAACGATGCGGGCGCTCGAGCCGCACAGCGCACCGTCTTTCAACACACGTCGCGGCACGAGGCGCTTCCGCTCGTAGGCGATACCCTCGACGTGAGAGAGCGCCGAATCGAGCTGCTGGACGCGCTGGCGGCGCGCGCGCTCGGCTCTGCGCGAGCCCGACTTCTCACCTCCGCCGCCGAGCTTCGCGAGCAGCTCGGCGACGACGAAGGAGCGAGGCATGCCTACGAGCAAGCGGCGTTGGCGGATGCGCGCGACGTCGTCGTGCTTCGCGCGCTCCGACGGAACGCCATTCGCCGCGAGGATTGGCGAGCCGCCGTCGAGTCGCTCGAAAAAGAGGCCGCGCTCGAGCTCGAAACGTCAGAGCGGGTCGCCGCGCTCAAGCTTCTCGCCCACGTTCAGCTGACGAAGCTCGGCGATGCCGCCGCAGCCGAGCAGGCTGCGTCTCACGCGGCGGAGCTCGACGGCGCCGATTTCGTCGCGTGTATCCTGGCCGCAGGCGCCCGGCTTGCGCGGGGACAAACCGACAAGGCCGCGCGGGCGCTGGCGAACGCGGCGGAGCGTTGGCCCTCGCCGCCCGCGCAGGCGGCCGTTTTCATGCGCGCCGCCGAGCTCATGGAACGAGCGCGAAAACCCGAGGAGGCGGGCGCTCTGTTTCGGCGCGTGCTCGAGCTCCACCCGGAGTCGCTGCCCGCGAGGCTCGGCGTCGTTCGCGCGGCGAGAGACCTGGGCGAACCCGACGAGCTCTCGACCGCGCTCGAGGCGGCGATCCCGCTCGCACCCGCCACGCTGGCTGCCGCGTTGCGCCGGACCGCTGCGGTCGTCGCCGGCGCCGCGGGGCGGCGGCCGTCGGCGATCGAGCTTCTCCTGGAAGCGACCGACGTGGCTTCGGCGTGGACCGTCGCGGAGATGTCAGCGCTCGAAGGCGACGTGGTCGGAGCACGCGCCGCGCTCGAGTCCATCGATGACGGCACTTTCGAGCTCTCCAGTGTGAGCACGGTGAGAGCCCTGCGCCTGGCAGCCGAGCTCGGTGAGCGCAGCAGCACACGAGTCGAGGTGCACCCGGCGCTCGAAAACTACGTTGGGTCGCTTCGCGCGGTCAAGCTCGACGACGCCCTCCGCGTCGCGCGGAAAGACGCGCAAAGCCCGACGACGAAGAGCTCGAACGCGGACGAGACCGCACGCGCGGGCGATCGGCAAGCATTCATCGAGGCGCTCGAGCAAGAGCTCGACGGCGTGCCGGAGCCGATGCGCGAAGGGGCGTGGCTGGGGCTGGCGGAGGCGGCAGCGCCCGAAAGCAGGATGAGCGTGCTGCTCGCCGCCGAAGAAGAAGCGACGAGCGGCGCGATCCTTCGCCTGGCGCTCTCGAGAATCGATCCGGACACCTCCCGCTCTGCGCTGAGGTGGCGGGCTGAGAGCGAGGCCACGAGCGGCGCGCGCAGCGCCTTTTCACTGAGCATGGCCGCTCGCCTCACTCAGGCGAGTGAAGCCGGAGAGCGCGCATGCGAGGCTGCGCTCGAACACCACCCAGGATATCTCCCTGCATTGTGGAGCCTCGAGCAGCACGCTCGCTCGGATGAGACTCGGGCTCGATCGGCCCATCTTCAGGGCGAAGCCGATCCGGTCCTCGCGACGCGTCACCAACTCCGGGCGTCGTCGTGGACGGCCGGCTCGGGCGAGGCGGCCCGGTACGCCGAGGCTGCGCTCGATCGAGAGGCGCCGAACCCGGTCCTCCTCGAGCACCTCGCAGCCGCCGCCGGGCACGCGAGCGAGGCGGCCGGCGATTGGATGATGCTCGGCTCGGCCAGGCTCGGCGGGGAGCAGTATCTAGCGCGAGCTGCACGCGCTTACGGCGCGGCGGGCCTTCATCGCAAGGCGGCCAAAGCGCTCCGGGACGCGTCGGAAGCCCGGCCCGAAGACGCGACCCTCCGCGTACGGCGAAAGGACGCCGAGCTCCACGCGTCCGAGTTTGCCCGCCTTGCTGATGAAGCGATGCAGCGAGCGCGGGAAGCGCCGGACGAGGCAGGCCGGCTCGGCGCGTTTGCCGCGATGGCTGACCTCGACCGGCTCGCCCGGCGAGACCTTCAGAGTGCGCGTCTTTCGCTTCAGTCGATCTCGGAGCTGCGCCCTGACCACGTGCCGACCGCCCGCGCGCTCGAGTGGGATGCTCTGCGTGCAAGAGATCCGGAGCGAATTCGTGCGAGCGCCCGCCGTCTGATCGACGCTCTGCCGGAGACCGCACCCGAGCGAATCGCGCGAAGGCGCCTCACGATCGAGCTGCTGAGAGCCGACCCCGACATTCTGCAAAACGAGATCGACCGCATCTTGCGAAGCGTTCGCGAGCCGCTCGAGGCCGATCCCGGGCTGGCGCGCCAGGTCCTCGGCGCCGCCTACGCAAAGGTCGAGACCGAACCAGGTCTTCACGCGCTCATCGCGCTGCAAGCCTCTCTCGGACAGCCACTCGAACGCGCTGCCCTCGCTCTCGATGCGGCATGGTGGCTCGAACGGAACGGGGAGCCGGGTCGGGCGCTCGAAGCCCTCAACACCGCCGGAGACCACCCGCTCGCGCTCGAGGCGGAGGCTTCGCTCTTGCGTGCGGCAAAGCGCTGGGAAGACGCCGCGGCCGTCTATCGAGAAGCCGCGGAACGTTCCAAGGACCGGCAGCGCGCGGCTTCCCTCTGGCGCGAGGCAGCGTCCATCTACGAGACGGAGCTGTCGCTTCTCGAACGTGCGGTCGCGGCTTGGGAGGCAGCCACCCGCTGCGACGTGCGGTATCGCGACGTGTATCGCCGCTTGGCTGCCCTCTACCAGCGCGAGGGGCTTCACGAGGAGCTCGCGCAGCTCACCGACGTGCGCATCCAGGCCGGAGCGGACACCCCGACCCTCGTGAGCCTCCTGCTCGAAAAGGCGGCGCAGCACCGCAGACGCGGGGACGTCGAGGGCGTGAACGAAACCCTTGCCGAGTGCTTGGAGCTCGATCCGCACCACTTCGGAGCGCTGCGCGAGCTGGTCGATACCCATCGAAGCGTCGGGGACTGGCAGGGCGCAGCCGAGGCGCTGATCCGAATTGCGCGGCTCAACCGAAGCGTCGGCGAGCAAGTCTGGGCGTTTTCCCAGCTTGCAGAGGTGTATCACGAGCATCTCGCCGACTTGCCGCGCGCGGAGGCGTCGCTCCGCCGCGCGTTGGCGCTTGCTCCAGCGCACACGGAAATCCTCGATCGACTCGCGTCGGTGCTGACCGAGCAAGAGAAGTCCGAGGAGGCGGCAAAGCTGCTTCAGACGCTCGTCCAGATCGCCACGAGCGAGGTCGAGCAGCGAGACTACCGAATCCGGCTGGCAGAGACCGTGGCGCGCGCGGGCGACGCGCGTCAGGCGGAAGCCGTGCTCGAGGCGCTTCGGGTCGAGCAATCCACTCAGCCAGACGTGATTCTCGCGCTGGCCGACCACTACGCGCGCCAAGGCGCCGGCCCCGCCGAGTCGATGCACCTCAATCGCGCGGCCAACGATCTGCGCGAGGCGATCGACCTCGCGCCCGGCGACGAGACGCTCTGGACCACTCTCGTGCGCGTGCTCGAACGCCGTCACGGACCGGGCGCGGCCTCGTGTGCCGCCAGTGCCGCGATCGCGCTGGGTCACGCGCCTTCGCTTTTCGAAGGCAGTGTCGCGACCGATGGCCGAGCTCTCGGGCAACCGGATTTCCCGCTGTCTTCGAAGGTCGATGATGCGGTCGCACCGCGTGGTCTTCCGCGAGCCGTGCGTCGCCTCTTCGAGCTCTGCGAGCACGCGTTTGACAAGATGCTCCCATTCGACGCGAGCGCGTGGCGGCTTCGAAGGCCTTCGGGTGCGCACCGTGTTTTAGTCGACGAGGCCGGAGCCGTTGCGGAGGCGCTCGGCATCAGCGAGCCGCGGCTCAGAATGACGTACATCGCGCCCGCGTCATGCATGCCGATCACGGGCGACCCACCCACCCTGGTCGTCGGCGGCAAGCTTCACGAGCTCTCGAGCGAGCGACAGCGCATGTTTCTCTTTGCGCGCGCCCTGAAGGTCTCAGCGAGCCACATGGCGCCGGCGTTGCGCGCGCGGCCCGAGGAGCTCGACGTCGCGCTCCTCGCGCTTCTTCAGGGACACGATCCGAGCCGGGCGAGCGATGCCCGAGCGGCGCAGCTTCACGACCTTCGAAAAAAGCTGATCAAGGCGGTCCCGCGAAGGTCGCGCGACGAGGTCGAGAGCCTCGTGCTCGAGCTGCGCGGCAACTCGCGCTTCTCGACGCGCCTCGTGCACTTCTCGGTGAGCACGCTCGGGGATCGGGCGGCCCTCACGCTCACCGGCGACGTACCGGGCGCAGTAGACGCGCTGCTCGGGGCGGCGGGGCACGACGTCCCGCACGGTCACGCGAGCCGCCTCGGCGTGATTCGGGAGACCGCGGAGGCCTGGGAGCTCGTCCGATTCGCCATCAGTGACGCACATTTTGAAGCTCGGACCCAAGCTGGTGTACATCCCTAGGGCGATGCGAATCGGTTTCATCGGACCTGCGGAATCGGACGCAGCTGCTCTCGAAAAGGCTGCAAGGCTCCTCGTCGTGGACTTCGAGGTAGATCAGGTCATCTATCTCGGCGAGGACGATGCGCTCCAAGCCTTCGTGGCCGCACACGAGTCGAAGGGCGAAGAAGACCCGATCGAGCAGCGCGTTGCCCAGGTCGCCGCGACCGGGTCGCCCGGAGACATCGAAGACGTTCTTCGGCGACTGCGGGGCACGCGCTACCTCGAGAAGCTTCGAGTCGCGCCCCGGCCACCAACGCGCGCGATGGAGATGCTGGACGACCGGATCGTGCTGGTCGTCAGAGAGAAAGCAACCCTCGGCGAAGAGGACGTGGTCAACTCGAATCTCGTCGTCTATGGGGATGGGCCGGAGCTGATGTTCAAGCGCTTCGGGCCGCGCTGCTTCTTTTGCCCCGGACCGCTGCGGGCCGGCCACGTCGGCCTCGTCGAAGACGATTCGGAAGCGGGAGGCGTCGCGCTGAAGGCGATCGACGCAAGCGGAGAAATCGGATGGAGCGAACCGATTCAGGGCAGAGGCGCGAAGGTCATGGTGGCGCCATGACCTCCCTGCGAGTTGCGGTCTACGGCGGAAGCTTCGACCCTCCGCACCTCGGACACATCCTCTCGATCGCCTGGGCGCTGTCCGCCGCGGATGTCGACCAGATTTGGGTGATTCCGACGTGGGAGCACGCATTCGACAAAGCCCATCGAGCGCCTTTCGCCGCTCGCATGAAGATGTGCGAGCTGGCTCTTGCGCCTTTTCGCGACGTGAAGCTCTTGGACATCGAGAAGCGATTGGGCGGTGCGAGCCGGACCCTCGACACGCTCGAGGCACTGGAATCCGCAAATCCCGACGCCGACTTTCGATTGCTGATCGGGGCGGACGTGTTGCTCGAGACGAACCGCTGGCACAGGTGGGAAGCCGTCGTGGGGATCGCACCGCCGCTCGTCGTCGGCAGGGAAGGCTACCCGCTCCCCGAGGGGTGCCCGATTACAATTCCCAACGTGAGCTCGACCGAGGTCCGACGCACGCTCGACCGCGATGGGGATCTCGCGGGACTCGTTCCGAGCGCAGTCGTCGACTACATTCGCCAGCAGGGGCTCTACGAGAAGGTATGAAGGTCCTGATCATCGGCCGAGGCCGAGTGGGCAACGGGTTGAGGCGGTCGTTGCGCGCGTCGAGGCTCGAGGTGGCGACCCTCGGGCGTTCGACCCAACCCTCACGCATCCGTAAGGCGGATGTGATCGTGATCGCCGTCCCCGACGACGCGCTTCAAATGGTTTCGGAACGGATTGCGCCTCACCTCGCGCCGAGGACTCCGGTCGTCCACTGCGCGGGCTCGCGCGGTCTCGAGGAGCTGAGGGCATGTGCGGACCGAGGTGCACCGACGGGCGTCATGCATCCGCTGGTGTCGTTCCCGAGTGCGAAGAAGAGCCCAGGGCTCACCGGGACCACCTTTACGGTGAGCGGTGCGCCGGCGGCAATCGCTGCCAGCCGAAAGATCGCGTCGGCGTGCCGTGCACGGGTCGTGGTCGCGCGCACGGGCGATGCCAGCTACCACGCCGCGGCGGCCCTTGCCGCGAACGGCGCAGCGGGGCTCGCGTTTGCTGCCGTGTCGATCTTCGAGCGCCTAGGTTTCGACAGGCGCGCCGCGGAGCGAGCGATCGGTGGGCTTCTGCGAACCGTCGGCGACAACGTCGAGAGCCTGGGCGTCCCGGCTGCCCTGACCGGACCGATCGCACGCGGTGAGGCCCAAACGGTCGCACGCCATCGGCGCGCGCTCGGGCGGCTGGGCCGTGGTGCCCTCGGCGCATACGATGCCGTGCTCCCGGTCGTGGTCGACTGCGCGCGTGCGTCCGGGCTTTCGAGAGCGAAGGCTCTGGCGATCCTTCGGCAGCGGGAGCGCTGATCACTCGGCGGCTTCGACGGAGCCGTCAGCGGACTCGAAGTCGATGCCATCCGCCGTGCCGCGCGCAAGCACCCGGTCTCCACGCTGGAACTCACCGGCTAGGATCGCCGCGGCGAGCGGCGCCTCGACCATCCGGCCGATCACGCGACGCATCGGCCGCGCGCCGAGCTCCGCGTCGTAGCCACCCAGCGCGACGAGCGCGTCGACGGCCGCCGCGTCTACCGCGAGCTCGACGCCCTGCCGCTCCCGAAGCTGCTGCGCGACGGCCTGAACCATTCGCCTGGCGATCTCGGAGACCTCGTCCCGGCTCAGGCGGCCGAACACCAGCGGCTCGTCGATGCGATTCCAGAGCTCGGGCGGCAGCGCACGACGCGCGGCCGCGAGGACCCCCGACCCGGAGCGAACGGAGCTCTCGTCCGGTTCGGTGAAACCGATTGCATTTCGGCTCCGACCCGACTCTTCGGCGCCGACGTTCGACGTCATGACGACGATCGTGTGCGTGCAGTCGACCGTCCGTCCCTTGCCGTCGGTCAAGCGGCCGTCTTCGAGCAGGGGAAGAAGCGACTGGAGCACGTCGATGTGCGCCTTTTCCACCTCGTCGAGAAGCACGAGCTGATAGGGGCGATGGCGGATTGCCTCCGTCAGCTGTCCGCCGGTCTCGTGCCCGATGTAGCCTGGGGGCGCACCCACCAGCTTGGCCACGGCGTGAGACTCGCTGAGCTCGCTCATGTCGATGCGGGTCATCGGGCAACCCATGAAGAAGAGCTCGTTCAGCGCGCGGGCCGTCTCGGTCTTACCGACGCCGGTGGGTCCCAAGAACAAGAACGTCGCCAGAGGTCGCTGACCGTGGAAGCCGGCCGCACCCTTCCGAAGCGCGTTAGCCACGCTGCGCATGACCTCTGCGTGTCCGACGACGTGCTCGGCTAGATGCTGCTCGAGCGCGAGCAGCTTTTCGGAATCGGTGACCAGCAGACGCTCGACGGGAACGCGTACCTTTTCCGCGACGACTCGAGCGATGGCGTCGCGATCGACTTGGCCGCCACCGCGTCGTCGAATCCGGGCGCCTGCGAGATCGAGCAAGCCGATCGCTTTGTCCGGCAGCGTTTGCTCGGGCATGTAGCGAACCGAAAGCTCGACGGCGGATTCGACGGCGGCCGGCTCGTACTCGATTCCGTGGTGCACCTCGTACCTGGGCGCGATCCCCCGAAGGATCTCGATCGCGTCCTCGGGCGCTGGCTCCTCGACGTGAATCGGCGAGAAGCGTCTCGCAAGCGCGGCGTCGCGCTCGACGTACTTGCGGTATTCGACATCGGTGGTGGCGCCGATGCATGGGAGCTCGCCGCGAGCAAGCGATGCCTTCAGCTCGTGCGCGAGATCGTCCGGAGAATCACCGCCCATGAACAAGGCGTGCACCTCGTCGATGAACAGCACGATCTTGCCGTTGGCGCGCTTCACCTCGAACTGCAGCCGCTGCATTCTCTCGGAGAGCGCACCCCGGACGCCCGTCCCCGATACGAGCGCCCCCGCGGAGAGCTCGATCAAGATCGTGTCTTCGAGCCCTCTCACCCCCTTGCCGCCGCAGGCGATTCGCCGTGCGAGCCCCTCGACGATGGCGGTCTTTCCGACACCGGGAGGACCGACGAGGATCGGGTTGTTCGAGCGCCGGCGGGCCAGCACGTCGAGCAGCCGCTCGATCTCGTCGTCGCGTCCGATGACCTCGTCGATCCGCCCGAGCGAAGCCAGCTCCGTCAGGTTTCGCCCTAGCCTGGCGAGCGTCGGGTACAGTCGCGCATCGAGACCAAACGCGGAGGACGACGGCACGATCAGGTCTTCGTCGGATTGCGCAGGGCCGCGGAGCGGGGCTTCGATCACCGGCTCCTCCGGAGGCTCGGTCTCCGCGTCTGACGTCTCCACGCGCAGCTCGATGAAAGGCGTTGGCTCCGCGGGACGGCGAGCGGACGGCCGCGCGGGTTTAGCCGCTTTGGGAGAGGTGAACGCAGCCGTCGGTCTGACGTGCGTGGTCGTCGACGTTGGTGGCGCTTCCGCCGGGTAGAGCGCATTGTGCACCGCCTCTTGGACGCGCTTCGAGCCTGCACCGATCTCGTCGAGGCTCCGGTGCGCGGCGCTTCTCGCGTCGCGGGCAATCGCAAAGAGGAGGTGCGCCGGCAAGACCTGCGGCGCATCCATCGCCTTGGCGATCCGATAGGCACGTTCCACCGCGCGCTCGAGTGCGCTCACCGGCTCGGAATCGACGACCCGAATCGCGCTCAGGAGATCTCCCTCCTTGACGCCGAGGCCCGAGAGCAGCTTCCCCATCGGACCTCCGGACTGAAGCATCACCAACAGCAGATACGCCGTCGATGGGCTCTGCCCCCGCCGCTGAGCCTCGCGCTGCGCGCGTGCGACCAGTCCTTTCACACCCCCGCTGACCGTCGTCATTCCTGCTCGATTCCTTGCTCGGAGGTAACTGTCACCGCCTTGGGGCACAACTTTTCGACGGACCCCCAAAACCAATGTGGCCAAAGTCCTACATTTCAGCACCTTATCGCCCTGTCACTGTAAAGTTCTAGTTGTTAGCCTGATCCTGGACCCCGACCCAGGAGCAAGCTGTGAATCCACGCCTCGGACTCTTTGCCATGGCCCTCGCGGCCCTCGTGACGGCCGCCACCCCGTGGCAGGAGGCGGATGCGGCGTCGGGGCTCCGCGCGAAGATCTACCTGACGCAAAAGGGGATCTCCCGGTCGCTCTCCGAAGCCGGGGTGATTCGCTTCGCGGCGGCGAACAAGGCCACGCGCCTCGCCGAGAGCACCGATGCGCCCATCGAGGATCGGCAGTGGCGCGCCAACCTGGTCGTCCGGTTCAACCAGGCCGTGGGGGATTCGGAGTTCGAGGTGCTTTTCTACGACATTCAGACCGCCGAGCGGAAGTTCATCGCTCCGGCGATGACCGTCTTCGTCAACGACCGCAGCCAGCGCACGATCGTCCACAAGCTTCGGCTCAAGCGTCCTCAGTTCGAGCCCAACCGTCGGCTCGAAATGGTGGTGACCGTCCGGCGCCAGGAGGTGGGCCGATACCGCTTTCAAATTCTCGGGGACAGGGTACAACACAGCGGCGAAGTCACCTTCTCGGATGACGAAGCTCGCTGATCCGTGCCCACGCTCCATGACGTCACCACGAGGGCCTCAGAAGGCTCGATCGACCTGGTCTACGTGCTCGTCGGACCGGAGCGGCTCCTGATCGAACGCGCCGTCGACGCCCTTCGCGCTGCCGTCGACGACATGGGCGCGCCCGGATTCAACGTCGACGTCTTCGTGGGAAAAGGTCTCGAGGCCGGCCCCGTCATTTCGGCGGCGCGAACCCTTCCGATGATGGCCGACGTGCGGCTCGTGCTCGTGCGGCACGTCGACGCCATGACGCCTTCGGAGCAGACGAGCCTTGCCGACTACCTCGACGATCCAGCCGACACGGCGTGCGTGGTGCTCACCGCCGAAAAGCTCGACGGCCGGTCCAAGCTGGTGAAGTCCGCAAAAAAGAGGGGTTTCTTGGTCGAAGCGAAACCGCTGCGCGGTCGCGAGCTCCGTGAGTTCATCCGAGCCGAAGCAAGCGCCAGGGATCACCACATCGCGCCACAAGCCGTCGAGACGCTGCTCGACGCCGTGGGTGACGACCTGGCGGCCATCGACGATTCGATGGAACGCCTGTCGCTCTTCGTCGGTGCGGGACAGCGGATCGACGCGCAGGCCGTCATGCAGTGCGTGACGCGGATCCGCGTCGAATCGATATGGAGCTTGGTCGACGCCATCGGCCTCAAGGATCGCCGCAAGGGAATTGCAGCGGCGCAGTCGCTCCTCGACGACCGGGAGCCGCCGCTCCGCTTACTTGCGATGGTCGCCCGTCAGCTTCGTATCGTGGCAAAAATGCGAGAAGCTCTCTCGCAGGGCCTTCGGCCTCAAGAGGCCGCGAAGCGCGCCGGCGCCCCACCCTTCAAAGCAAGCGATCTCACCGAGTCGGCGCGTCGTTTCACGGCGGAGAGCTTAGGCTGGGCTTTCGCCGTCATCGCCGAAACCGACCGAGCGCTCAAGGGCAGCAAGCGCCCCGCGGATACGATCTTTCAGGAAGCGGTGCTCGAGCTCTGCGCGGATCGCTCGCACGCGCACGCGCGGGATCGCTACAGCCCGTTGACCTGATGGGTGAGCCTGGAGATGTATCGCGAGCCGGTCTTGCGGTGGTAGATGCCCTTCGACACCGCGCCGTCGATGCGGCTCACGGCCTCGACGAGCGCCTTCTTCGCCGCGTCGGCATCGCCAGCCTGAACCGCGGCACGAACGCGCTTGACGGACGAGCGCACGCCGGTGCGGATGTGCCGATTGCGCGCGGTGCGCTTGATCGTTTGGCGGGCTCGCTTTTTTGCTGAAGCGTGGTTGGCCACTCTGATATCCTCCCCGTGGGGACGCCGGTGGTAGCCCTGTCAGCCAGCGCTGTCAAGCCGGGATGAGAGCCTTGCGGGCCCGCCTCCAAGCAGACATACACGCTCGTGTCCCGACGCCAGCAAACCCTGAATTGGCTCGCCAAGCTCGTTACTGAGCGTCGGAAGCTCGTCGTGGTGGTCGCGGTTCTGACGGCCCTCGCCTTCGCGACGCAGATTCCCAAAATCAAGGCCGACCCCAACCCCGAAAGCCTCCTCTCCTCGTTCGAAGGAGAGGAGTACGCGCTCATCCAGCAGAAGTTCGAGGAATGGTTCGGGAAGCGCCGGGAGGCGGTGCTGATTCTCGTCGAGGCCGATGACGTGCTCTCCCGCGAGACGCTCCAGCGGGTCCACGACATCTCGCTCTACTTCGCCGAAAAGCCGTGGGTGCAGAAGGTTGCCGGGCTGACGACGCTGAACATTCCGAGGCGGGTGAAGGACGCATCGGACGACGACGACATGGACCTCGACGGGCTCGAGGAGGTCGAAGACGACGACACGGGCGACCTCGACGATCTCGACTCCCTGGACGACCTCGACTCGCTCGACCTCGACGAGGAGGAGGATGCACAAGGGGACCTCGAGGACGCCGCGTTCAACGCGCTTCTCGACATCATCGAAAGCGACCCCGATCGCTTCCCGGGAGGCATTGCGGAAGTCGGTCCAGCGCTGTCTGCCGAGCTGAAGACCGACCCGATCATTCAGGGCGCCGAGGTCACGGACGAAGAGGCAAAAGCGCTCGCCGAGGCGATCGAGGGCAATCCCCTGCTCGTCGGCCGGCTGATCGACGACGACCGCACGCTAGCGGGGATCGCGCTGCAGCTTCCGGAGCTCGATCCGCGCGAGATGCAGAGGGCGATGAATGATCTTCGGGACTCGCTGGAGCGGCCGGAGCTTCGGGACGTGACGCTCCACGTCGGCGGATTGCCCTACCTCCGGAGCGTCATCGTCAGCAAGATGCGGGCGGACAACCTCCGGCTGATCCCCTTGACCGTCCTGGTTTGCCTCGTCTTGCTCTGGCTGTCCTTCCGCTGGATTCCAGGGGTGCTGCTTCCGCTCGGAGCGGTGGCGATCACCGCACTGGTCACCGTCGGGGGCATGGGGCTCGTCGGCGAGCCGATGAACATCCTCAACAACGTCATCGTACCCCTGCTGGTCATCATCGGCATCAGCGACGCGACGCACTTGATCCAACGCTATCGCGACGA
The DNA here is from genome assembly GCA_024643985.1 of Myxococcales bacterium. Lineage (GTDB taxonomy): Bacteria > Myxococcota_A > Polyangia > Polyangiales > Houyiibacteriaceae > SG8-38. The sequence continues at coordinate 17,633 of JAHELW010000019.1, forward strand.
GGTTCATTTCGACGAAGGGGACGACCGGGCCCCGGCGGGACGCCGCACCGTTCGCGCAATCGCCGTGGCTTGCATGCTCACCTCGGCGACGACTGCCGTCGGGCTCGCATCGCTGGTCGTTTCCAAGACCGTGATGCTCCGGCACTTTGGTCTCACCGCCGGCATCGGAGTGATGATCTCCTACGTGGTGCTGATCACGTTCGTGCCTGCGATCCTGACTTGGGTCACCCCGCCCAAGCGCGAAGAGGTTCGCCGTGAGCGAACGAGCATGTTCACGAACGTCACGAGCAGCCTCGTTGCAAAGCTTCTTCAGTGGCGCTGGCTGGTATTGCTCGTCACCGCGCTCGTCACGATCGGGGCGGGCTACGTCGCGAGCCGAATCACCGTCGATCACGCGCTGCTGGACCAGTTCGACGAAACCGACCCCGTTTACACGACCACGATCTTGATCGAGGAGAAGCTAGCCGGCGTGCGGCCCCTCGAGGTAGTTCTGGTGAGCACCGAGGACGATCATTTTCTCGAGCCGGAGATGATCGAGAGCATCCAGCGAATCCGAAACTGGGCGGCTCTCCGACCCGAAATCATCCGAACGCTCAGCTACGGCGACATCCTTCGCGAGTCCTATGCACTGCTCGCGGACGACCCCACGGTTCGCTCCGAGCGCTTCAAGAGCCGCAAGCAGGTCGCGGGGCTCGTGACCATGATGAGCCAACGCCGGCCGAGCCCCTTGAGCGATTGGCTGACCGAAGACGGGAAAAAGGTGCGCGTACAGCTCAAGCTCCGGGACGTGGGCGCGCAGGCAACGATTCGCTTTCTCGCCGATCTCGAAGAAGAGATCAAAAGGGAAATAGGCAGCGACGAAACCGTATCGGTCTCCTTTACCGGCGAAGCCTACACGGGGTCTCGTGGCCAAGCGGCGGTGGTAAGCGATTTGCTCGGAAGCCTTTTCGTCGCGGTCGTCGTGATCTTTCTGCTTCTCGCCTTCTTCTTTCGGAGCATCCGGCTCGGTATCCTCAGCATTCCGCCGAACCTCATCCCGCTGGTCGCGACGATGGCCTACATGGTTTGGCGTGAGATCCCGCTCAACATCTCGACCGTCATCATCTTTTCGATCAGCCTCGGTCTCGCGGTCAACGGCACGATTCACGTGCTTGCCAGGTTCCGTGAAGAAATGGGAAAGGGCATCGGCCGCGAGGCAGCGCTGGTCCGCGCCGCGCGGGGCACCGGTCGCGCGATCGTGATTTCGTGCGTGACGCTGATGGTCGGTTTCAGCGTGCTTCTCTTCAGCGGATTCGTGCCCGTTCGGTCGTTCGGTGAGCTGATCGCCGTCACCATCGGCGGCTGCCTCGTCGCGACGCTGATCGTGCTCCCTCCGCTGCTGCGAGTCGCGGGCGGACGCGGTGGCGTCCGAGAAGCCGAGTAGGCTCAGAGCCGCGCGATCACGGCCGATGCGAACGCCTCGGTGTCGAGCGCGCCGCCGAGGTCCCGCGTTTTTTGCCCCTCCGAGAGGGCCCGGTTGTAGGCCTCGCGGATGCGCCCCGCGACGTCGCGACAGCTTTCGTCGCGGCGGGTGTCCGCGATGTGGTTGAGGAGCATCACCGCCGACATCAGGAGTGCAAGCGGGTTCGCAACGCCTTTGCCTGCGATGTCGGGGGCGGATCCGTGGACCGCCTCGAACACCGCGTACTCGCCTCCGATGTTCGCGCCGGGAATCACGCCCAACCCACCGACGAATCCCGCGCAGAGGTCGCTCAACACGTCGCCATAGAGGTTTTCGAGCAGGAGCACGTCGAACCGAGTCGGGTCCTGCACGAGCTTCATGCACCCGGCATCGATGATGAGCTCTTCATGCTCGATGTCGTCGAACCCCTCGTTGGCGTGAACGTCGCGCGCGCAGCGGATGAACATCCCGTCGGTCAGCTTCATGATGTTTGCTTTGTGCATCACGGTGACTTTCTTTCGGCCCCGTTCTCGCGCGTATTGAAACGCCCATCGAGCAATTCGCGTGGACGCTTTTTCGGTCGCCACCTTGAGGCTCGTCACGACGCCATCGGTAATTTCGTTCTCGATGCCGCTGTAGAGCCCCTCGGTGTTCTCACGGATCACGACGAGGTCGACGCCCTCGTAGCGCGTGGGAACCCCCGGTAGGTTGCGAACCGGTCTCACCGCGGCGTAGAGGTCGAGGCGCTTTCGAAGCTGGACGTTCACCGAGGTGAAGCCCTTGCCGACCGGCGTCGTGCAGGGCCCTTTGAGGGCCAGTCCGCGCTCTCGAATTGCATCGAGCGTCTGGACCGGCAGGACTTCCCCTTGGCTCTCGAGCGCCGCGACTCCGGCGTGCTGCTCGAACCACTCCAGCGGCGCGCCGGCCTCTTCGAGGACCCGCGTCGTAGCGGACGCGACTTCCGGGCCGATGCCGTCGCCCGGGATGAGCACGATCTGATGCGTTGTCATTACCAGCTCCCGGCCCAAGAGTAGCGCTTGCGCTGCGAACGCCAATGCGCTTCAAGGAGAAACATGCCGGAAACCGACACCGTCATCCGGGCCATGACCGATGATGGCGCTTTTCGCATCGTGGCGGCCCGTACCACCGACACGGCTAGCGCCGTGGTCGCGGCGCAAGAGCTCTCGGGCCCGATCGCCCGAGACATGGCCGACCTCGTCACGGCGGCGGTTCTCTACCGGGAGACGATGGCGCCATCGCTGCGGGTTCAATGCATCGTTCGCTTCTCCGAGGGAGCCGGGCAGCTCGTAGCCGATTCGCACCCCGATGGCTGGAGCCGCGGCCTCCTTCAGACGTCCACCCCCGAGACGCCGCCGGACATCCGCAAGCTCCCGGCCACGCTCGAAATGATGCGCACGCTCCCTCGCTCCGATCTTCACCGCGGCGTGGTCCAGGTCCCCGAGAGCGGGAATCTTTCGGAGGCCTTCATGCGTTATATGCAGCTATCGGAGCAAATCGTGTCGATGATTTCGTTGGGATCCGCGGTCGAGGGTCATCGGCCTGCGGCAGGGGGCTTCGTCGTACAGCTCTTGCCAGAAGCGTCGGAGGCGGAGGCCGCGATGGAGACGATGACGAGGCGGCTAGAGGGCTTCGTCGAGATCACGAAACGCCTGCAGGCCTCGGACGCATCCCCGACCCAAATGGTCGAAGAGATCTTCGAAGGAATGCCCTTCACGTGGCTGCACCGGAGCGACGTCCGCTTCGGCTGCCAGTGCAGCCATCTGCGCGTCATGACCACGCTCAGCCTGCTCGACCGCTCCGAGATTCAGGAGCTCGTCGAAGAGGGAGAAACGCTGAGCATCGGCTGCGACTATTGTGGCGCCTCGTACAGCGTCGAAATCGCACAGCTGCAGGGCCTCTTGAGCGCGAGCTGAGCGCCCCGGCTTTCTTGCCGCAAACCGCGCCCGCGGCGCATCCTTCCGCCGATGTCTGCGACGTCCACTGAGACCTCCGGCGGAGAAATCGTCCGCCGCGCCGGCGTCGTCGCAGCGGGCACCCTTTCTTCCCGAATCCTCGGCGCTGTTCGCGACGCCGTGGTGGCGGCGGTGTTTGCCTTGGCGGCAACCGACGCGTTTTGGCTGGCGTTCACGATCCCGAATGCGCTTCGGGTGCTGCTCGGCGAAGGCGCGGTCTCTGCGGCGTTCGTCCCCGTGTTTACCGAGGTTCGCGAGCGTGAAGGCGCCGCGCGCGCGCGCGCGTTTTTCCGAAACCTGGTCGGTGCAATGGGGGTCGTGCTGCTCTTCGTCACCGTGGTCGGCATCGTCGGCGCACGATGGATCGTGAAAGCCTACGCCTGGGGGTTTCAGCGAGACAACGCGCTCTTCGAAACCACGGTGACGCTGACCCAGGTTCTATTTCCGTACATCTTTCTGATGGGGGTTTCGGCGCTGATGATGGGCGCGCTCTATGCGAGCAAGCGCTTTGCTGCGCCCGCCTTCGCGCCGGCTCTTCTCAACGTCGCCTTGATCGCTGCGGCGCTTCTGTTGGCGCCGGTCGTCGCCGACTTGGGATGGCCGGCCATCTACGCGCTCGCGATCGGTGCACTCCTCGGAGGGTTGCTGCAACTCGTCGCCCAACTTCCCTCGCTAGCCAAGGAGGGGCTGGCCGTTCGTCCGAAAGTCGGCTTCAGCGACATCTACGTTCGGAAGTGTGCGCGCCTCATGGTCCCGCTGTTGGCGGGCCTCGGCGTCTACCAGCTCAACGTCCTCCTCTCGCGCCTCTTTGCCTCCTTTCTGCCGACGGGAAGTGTGAGCTACCTCTATTATGGGCAGCGGCTCGCGGAGATCCCGCAGGGGATGTTCGCGCTCGCGATTGCATCGGCCGCCCTTCCCTCTTTGAGCGACGCGGTGGCGCACGGAAACGAGGCTGAAGCCAAGCGACTGTTTCGCCACGCGCTTCGCCTCTCCCTTTTCGTCGCGGTACCTGCGGGAGTGGCGCTTGCCCTCTTGGCGGAACCAGCCGTCACCGTCTTTTTCGGGCGGGGTCGCTACGATGCGACGGCGATCCAGGAAACGGCTCGATCGTTCGTCTGGCAGGCAGCCGGGATCTGGGCCGTCGCGTCGGTACGAACGATCGTCCCGATGTTTCATGCACACAACGACACGCGGACACCGGTTCTCGCGAGCGGGTTCAACCTCGTCACGTTCGTGGCGCTCAGCGCGGCTTTGATGGGACCGATGCAACACGCCGGCCTCGCCGCGGCGACGACGGCAGCGGCCGTCGCCCAGCTCGTTGCTCTGCTCGCGCTTCTTCGATGGCGCACGGGTCCGCTTGGACTCGCGGAGGTCCAGGCAAGCCTGCTGCGAATCCTCGGGGCGAGCACCGCAATGGGGGCCGTCGTCTGGGCGGGGGCCCAGCTCGGCCAGTGGGAGCTCGGAGGCAATGACCCCACGAACCTCTTGGTGTTCGCGGGCACGACCGTCGGCGGGCTGCTGACCTATCTGGCCGTGGCTCGAATGCTTGGCGCGCAGGAGCTCGGAGACCTGCGTTCGGCGATTCGCCGTCGCGTACGTGCGTGACTTCGTAACGGCGCTAGAACGGCCCCATGGACGTGCTCGACGCGCAATTCATCGCCGGGGCAACCGCGATCGGGCAGCTGCCGGCGCCCACCTTCGCCGAGGTGGCCTTCGCGGGGCGCTCGAACGTCGGCAAGTCGAGCTTGATCAACAGTCTGGTCGGTAGGAAAAAGCTCGTGCGAACGAGCAGCGCCCCTGGCTGCACCCGGGCGATCAACATCTTTCGGGCACGCCTTCGCACCGAGAGCGGCGAAGCACACCTCGATCTCGTCGACCTCCCTGGCTACGGCTATGCGCAGCGAAGCAAAGCAGAACGCAGGTCCTGGGGACCGTTGATCGAAGGGTTCTTGCGCGAACGTCCCGGACTTCGCGGCGCCGTCGTGATCTTGGACATTCGACGTGGTGCCGAGGACGACGATGCTCAGCTCATCGAGTTTCTCGAAAGCGTCGAGGTCACTCCGATCATCGTTGCGACGAAGATCGACAAGCTTCCTGCCAACAAGCGAAAACCAGCCCTCGCCGCGCTCGGAGCTCAGCTCGGTCGTCGAATCATCGCCTACAGCTCCGTGACCGGCGACGGCAGGGAGCCGCTGTGGAAGAGGCTCCTCACGGTCAGCAGCATCGAGCGGGCGGACGCCCCCGCGTAACCGAGCTACGGGTCGAGATCGAGCTTCAGGGTTTCGCCGGGGTCCCGCAGCCGAAGCTCGGATGGATCCCCCAGGATCAGCGCCGGCTCGGCTTCATCGGCCGGCGCTTCGACAGGCTCTTCGGTCGCCAGCATCTCGTCGAGAAAGCTTCGAAGCTGGGCGCGCCTGTCGCCCGTCACGAGCTCGAGAGCGGCCTCCGCTTGCTCGCGCGCGGCCTCCACCTCGCCAGCTCCGATAAACACGCTCGCCGCCTGGACGCGAAGCTGCCAGCTCTCACCATCGAGCTGAAGCGCCCGACCGATCTTTTCAACCGCTGCGGCAGGCGCTTCATTCGCCAGGTCGTACTGAGCCCACACGGCCCAGAGGGCGGGCAGCTCCGGGCTCAGGGATTCCGCGGCCTCGAGCTCGATGAATGCTCGCTCCCGATCGCCGAGCGCCAGGTGGACGGTCGCCATGATCAAATGGGCACGCCCGTAGCGGGGCCACGCCTCGATGATGTCCGCGACGATGCGATTGGCTTCGGCAAAGCGCGCTTCTGAGGCGGCGGCCTCGCCGTTTGCTTCGAGAAGGGCAGCCTCGGCGAGCTTGAGCTGGACGAGGTGGAGCTTGCGCGGGCCGTCCGGTCGAAGCTGGGCGGCGGCTTCGAGCTCCTCGAGCGACTGGAGCAAGCCACCCGACTCGGCCAGGATGGTCGCGTGCGCGACTCGAGCCGACGGGGAACGCGGATCGAGCCGAAGCGCCGTCTCGGCCATCGAGAGCGCCTGCGTGCCGTCTCCGGATCTCGCGAACATCCGCGCCGCCTCCGTGCTGAGCGCGGCTCCAACCACCTCGGTGTCGCTAAGGACACGGACCGAAGAGGCCTCCACCCCGGTCCGGCCTCCCCACGGGTCGGGGTACGCAGAGGGCTCGTCGGCCTCGCCGTCGTACACGGCGGCGACGAAATAGCCGAGCACTCCGGACGGGTCCGCCGGAGCCTGCGCCTGAGGGAGCTCGGTGATTTCGGCGACCATGGCGCGCGCGCCGCGCTCTCGCAGCAGGGCGACCATCGCGGTTGCCGCCTCCAACGGATAGAGCTTGACCCGCTCCTCGCGACCGATTGCCGACGCGAGCGTTTGCTCGGCGGTCAGCACCTCGCGTGGCAGAGGGTGCTCCAGGGACCAAACCGAGGACTCGCCATGGAGGCGGGCGGCCAGGTCATCTCTTGCTTCCGGCCATTCGCCGGGATCGGCCGGCAGGCTGAACATCGCCGCGTACGACCCTACGAGAGCTCCGTCGCGATCGAGATACGCAGCAAGCTCGCGCGGCTCGAGTGGCCGCATCGGCGGAACGTCTTCGAGGGCGAGACGCTGCGACCGATAGAGCCCGTAGCCCGAAGCGGCGAGCACGAGCACTCCGAGGGCGACGAACGCGAGTCTGCGCCTCGACCCGGACACCTCAGGGGTCTCCTCCACCGGCTCGACGCCGCTGCGGCGCATGCATTGCGGACAGCGCGGCTTGCGTGCCGGCTCCTCCGGAACGAATTCTCGGTCGCAGTGCGCGCAGAAATACCTTCCCGCCATCGCGCGCGAGTGTACGGTCAGGGGCCTCGGTCGTCGACCGGTGGGTCCGGAACGAAGCCGGCCCGGTGGACCTCGGCCGCTGCAAACCCGCACTCGCGCGCCAGCCCCTCGCGCCATTCGCGATCCCAAAGCTCGACCTCGCAGCGCATGTCGCCGAAATCGATCTCGAGAAGCGGCTTTGCTTCGGCGGGGTGCGACCGCTCTTTTTCCGTCGAGCGCAGCGAGCAGCAGTCGAGGCTTCGAAGCCGCCCGACGAGCCTTGCGTAATCTTCTTCGCCGACTTTGCGTTCGATGCTCATCATGGTGCCGTCGGCGGACCGTGTCGTGATCGTCAAGTCGCGGCTCGCCTGAAGCACGACGTGGGTGCTCCGGCGGTCCGGCGAGCGGCTGATGAAGCTCCACGATACGACCACCGTGTCGGGCGGCACTCGGGGAAGAGCGACGTCATCTCTGTCCTTCCCTCGTTGGCAGCCGAAAGAGAAAGCCAGCACGACGATCAAAGCAGCGCGCATCGCGCGAATAGATCACGGTTCGGCCCCGAAGTCCACCGCGTGCACGTCCTCGCGCCCGCGCCATACTCCATCGGAAATGGCCGGCGAGCTCGACTGTCTGACTTGCGGCGCATGCTGCCGAACCGGCGGGGACGGGCGTATCCTGATCCCCCCCGAGGACCTCGCGCGGTGGCGCCGGCTCGGGCGAGACGACGTCGCGGGGGCGATTCAGGCCGGACACTTCGGTATGGTCGGCTTTGCGACGCGGCCCGATGGGTCCTGTGTCCACCTCGGCACGTCGGACAGCCCGAATGCGTGCCGGATCTACGAGATCCGGGGAACGACCTGCCGGGAGTTCGAAAAAGGAAGCCGCCAGTGCTTGGAGTTCCGGCGGGAGGCTGGGCTCCACTGACCGAGGCCGCGCCGGTTGTCAGACCTCCGGCGGGTCGAGTACAACAGCGCCATGCCGCGCCGGGCCCTCATCGCGCTGAGCCTCGTTGCATGCACCACGGCGCTGGGGCGACCTGCACGGGCCGATCTCGCGCCCGAAGAAGTGGGACGCGTGCTTCGCTTGCCCGACACGCCGAGCGCACACTGGGTGTGGGTCCCGGACCGCGTGCTTCGGCACTCGGTGCTCTTCGACGGCGACAGCGGCCGAATGCTCGGAAAGGTCGACAGCGGAATGCAGATCAGCCCCAAAGCACCGCTGTGGTCGAGATCGCGCAACGAAATCTACACGGTGGACACGGTCTACTCGCGCGGCCATCGAGGGGAACGCAAGGACTTCGTCGTCGTCTACGACGCGACAACGCTCGACGTGACGCGCGACATCGAGATCCCACCGCGGTCGATGGACACGGGGACGGGCATCGCGCTGGTCGGAATGCTCGACGGCGGACGCTTCATCATCGTGCTCAACCAGTCCCCGGGCGCATCGGTCTCCATCATCGACGTGGAGCGAAATCTGGTGACGGCCGAAGCCCAAACCCAGGGCTGTGCGGGCGTCTTTCCTGCAGGTCCGGCCCGATTCGGGATGCTGTGCGGTGACGGCACGGCGATCGCGATCGATCTCACGGGCGAGGGAGAGCTCGGCCGGATCGCTCGAAGCCCACGCTTCTTCGACCCGGTCGCCGATCCCGTGACCGAGAAAGGCGTGCGTAGCGGTTCCACTTGGTGGTTCGTGTCCTTCGAAGGGTTGATGCACGAAGTCGACTTCGAAACAGACGAGCCGACTCCCAAGGCGCCCTGGCCGCTTTTCAGCGCCAGCGAGGCGGAGAACGAGTGGCGCGTCGGAGGCGCACAGCATCTCGCGTATCACCGGGCGACGGGGCGCCTCTACGCGGTCGTGCACCGGGGCGGTCCCGGCTCTCACAAGGACCCGGGCCCGGAAATTTGGGTGTACGACGTGGCGACCAAACGGAAGCTCGCCGAGCTCGACACGCCGAACCTGATCGCGGCGTTCATCGGTCCGCAGGTGGGGTTCGATTCCGGGAGCACCACCGCCAAAGTCGTGAACTTCCTGCTTCCAAACCTCGGGGTGCACAGCATTGCGGTCACGCAGGACGATGCTCCCCTGCTCTTCTACCGTCACGCGGACCTCGGCGCGGTGGGTGTGATGGACGCGCTGACGGGCGAGCACCTGAGAGACATCGGGGAGGCAGGCCTGTCGGGAACGCTCTTGGTGGTGCCATGACGTTGGATCCCGTCATCGCTTGGTCCCTTCGCATCGGGCTGAGCTTTCTCTTCGCCGCGGCCGCCCTCCACAAGGTCTCCGACCGGCAACGCTTCGAGGCCACCGTCAAAGCGTACGAGCTCGTGCCCTCGACGTGGGCTCATGCGCTCGCCCGGCTCCTGCCCGTTGCGGAGCTCGGCATTGGGGCGGGATTGGTCACCCCCGGAGTTCGGCGCCCGGCGGTCATCGCTGGGTGTCTGCTCCTGGTGACCTACACGGTCGCGATCGCGGTGAGCTTGGCGCGCGGCCGGCGGCACATCGACTGCGGATGTTTCGGGGGGCGCGCCCGCGTGCCTTTGAGCGGAGCGCTGGTCGCGCGAAACGCGGTGCTGATGGCCGTGTCCTCGGCTCTCCTCCTGCCGATCGGAGCGCGCGATCTGGTCTGGGTCGACGCGATCACGGTGGGCGCGACGGTCGGAGCGCTGTCGCTCCTCTGGGCAACGGCGGGGCGCCTGTCGATCACCGGGCCGGCGCTTCGCGACGTGGGAGGCGCTCGATGATCGAAGCACTGCTCATAGCCAACGTCGCCTTGTGGCTCTTGGTGCTCGCGCTGGCGGTGACCGTCTTTGCGCTGGCTCGCCAGGTGGGACTGCTCCACGAGCGCATCTCGCCGGCCGGAGCGCTCTCTTCCAAGGCGAACACCCGCGTCGGAGAGCCAGCGCCCGTACTCGACTTGACCGACATCCGGGACCGTCCGGTTCGAGTCGGTGGGGCGTCGTCCGATGGAAGCCGCACGCTGCTCTTCTTTCTTTCACCTTCCTGCCCAATATGCGACACGCTGCTTCCGACCGTCGAATGGGTCGCTCGAACCGAGGTGCCCAAAGTGCGGGTGGTCCTCGCAAGCGATGGCTCCCTCGACGAGCACCGAGCCTTCATGGAGAAAAAACGGATCGACCATCTTCCCTACGTGCTCTCCGCGCCGCTCGGGATGACCTACGGAGTCGCGAAGCTTCCGTACGCGGTGCTGATCGACGAGAACGGCATCGTCGCCGCCCAGGGGCTGGTCAACACGCGTGAGCACGTCGAGAGCCTCTTCGAGGCGCAGCGCCACGGCGTCGCCTCGATTCAGGAGTACTTGCGGGAGAAGACCCCATGAGCCGACTGGATCGTTGGTTCGAGGGACTCACGCGCGAAACCGCGAGACGCGTGTCGCGCCGTAGCTGGCTGTCGCGCCTGGGAGGCGTGCTCGTCGGTGGCGCGACGCTCCCGCTCTTGCCGGTCGCTCGCGCGGCGGAGAAGCACACCGTCGGCGAAGATGGGGTGAAGGGCCCCGAAGGGGACCCGATGCGGTGTGAGTATTGGCGACACTGCGCGATCGACGGTTTTCTCTGCAGCTGCTGCGGTGGCTCTCACACGGCGTGCCCGCCGGGCACGGAGATGTCGCCCGTGACCTGGATCGGCACCTGCAGGAATCCCGCGGACGGCAAAGACTACATCATCTCGTACAACGACTGCTGCGGACGGACGTTTTGCGGCCGGTGCCTGTGCAATCGGAACGAAGGAGAGCGTCCGCTCTATCACTGGTACCGAAACAACGATCTAAACTGGTGCGGCGGCGCCACGACGCAGACCTACACGTGCTCGACGGCCATCGTGGTCAAGACCGCCAAGGAGCGGCAGCCGGAGCGATGAAGGGGATCCTCACCGCTGCGCTCGTGCTCGCCT
>JAHELW010000161.1 GCA_024643985.1 Myxococcales bacterium
CGTGAACCGAGATCGATCGGTCGTCGGCTCGAGCCGGCTGACGGGCGTCAGGCTCGGGCGCGCTCAGGAACTCCAAGATGTCCGACTGGATCGAGCAAAGCAGTGTGTCCCGCCCGGGTGATTCGAATGCCTCCCGCTGAGGTCCGGCGGCGCCGTCCGTGTCGAGCAGAAGCCGTTGGAAGTCGCGCGATAGACGGCCGATGTCCGACAGAAGCGCGTGCCCGTCACGAGCGGCCGGTTCGAGAGCCTCTCGTTCGCGTTTCGGCGCGACGTCGCCGACATACTCCTTCGAAGGCTCGAGCAGGTACATGGTCGTCTGCACGGTTCTGCTCAGCTCGGTGAAGAACCGTAGAAACAGGGGCGGCAACGTTTCGAGCGAAAACAAGTGAAGTCGGGACAGCCGGACCGATTGGTTCTCGGTCTCGGATCGGAGCGCCTTGCTCGCCTCGGTGATTCGGGTCGCGAGGTCCGTCGGCCCGAGCCGCTGCCGAACGCGCTGCCAGAGCTCGGCCTGCCAGTGTGTTTCGCCGTCATTCGACCACCGGGCGAGGACATCGGGTCGAAACACGACGTAGTCGTCGAACACTCGGGCGACCTGCGAGGCCAGCCGCAGAGTTCGCTCCTCGTCGTGCCGGCCGAGGTAGTCCGCGAGCTCTTTGGGGGGCGACTGGCGAAGCTCCTCGGCGAGCGTCCACATGAGCCGTTTGGGCTCGTAGGGATCTGCGCCTTCCGCGCGCCCTCGTCCGAGGTCCTCCAGCACCCATTCGATGAGCCGCCGCGGAAACGGAAACCAAGGGTTCGCCCAGATGCCGAGGCGTTCCGTGAGAGCCAAGCTCAGCCATCGCTCCATTCCACGGCTCTGAACGACGATGACTTCCTTTTCCCACGGGGCGAGCGGCTGATCGCGAACCTGTCGGGCGAGGGCGTCGGCGAGGGCTTCGGTTCGATTGCTGCGGACGAGCTCCATGCGCTCAGCGGGTGGGAAACTTTCGTTCCAAGCTCTTCATACTGTTGCTGAGCGCGAGTTGGAACAGCTTTTTGCCGGCCCATGCCTTGGCGCGATTGGAGGCCAGCTTTCCGTACGCCTGCCAGCACGCGACCGTTCCGCCTGCGGGGTGCGCCTCGCAGGTCAAGACGCTCAGATGATCCGTGCACAGCCCTCGAAACGTCCTGTCGTCGGCCGAATAGGCGAGCATGCGCGGCGCCTCGAACGCCTTGACGACCTCCCGAACCGGTTCCCCGACGGGGCTTCGAATCACGCGCACGGAGCCTACCTGCCCGGGGACTTCAGCTTGGGTATCGTCTGCGAAGCTGCCCTTTGCCCCCCAGATCCATTCGCCGAGCCGATCGAAGTCCGTCACGTAGTCGAACAGCTCCTGCTGGCTGACGTCGAAGTGACGTATCACCTCGAACACGAGTGGTTGTTCGCTCAGCCGTGCGCCGGTTTGCGAGGCGAGCATGGTGTAATCCGAGTACGCACCCATCGGGCGAGTCTTACCCCTTTCGACCCGAGTTCAAGCCTCAAGAAAGCCGGTTGCGATAGTCCTCGTAACCGAACTCGCGCTGCACGCGGTACGAATCGTCGCGCGGATCGTAGAGGGCAATCGAAGGCAGGACGACGCCGTTGAACGTCGTGTTCTTGACAATCGTGTAGTGGGCCATGTCCTCGAAGATCAGCTTGTCGCCGACCTGAAGCGGCTCCTCGAACGAATACTTGCCGACGACGTCGCCCGCGAGACACGTCAGTCCGCCGAGCGAGTAGGTGTGGCGGTGCTTTCCCGGGTCCGAGGCGCGCCGAACCCGCGGGCGATACGGCATCTCGAGCACGTCGGGCATGTGCGCGGTCGCCGACACGTCGAGGATGGCAATCGGCCCGTCGTTGTGGATGACGTCCAGCACCGTCGCTACCAGGATTCCGGCGTCGAGTGCGACGGCTTCGCCAGGCTCGAGAAACACCTCGACCCGATGCTCCCGCTTGAAGGCGCGCACGAGATCGATCAGCAAGCCGACGTCGTAATTTGCCTTCGTGATGTGATGTCCGCCGCCGAAGTTCACCCATTTGGCCTCGTCGAGCCACGGAGCGAAGCTCTCTTCGATCGACGCCAGGGTTCGCTCGAGGGCGTCGGCGCCGACCTCGCACAGGTTGTGGAAATGAAGGCCCTCGATGCCCGGGAGGTTTGCTTTGACGAGCTGATCTCGCGTCGTGCCGAGCCGCGACCCGGGTGCACAGGGGTCGTAGAGCGCGACGTCGACCTCCGAGTGCTCGGGATTGATTCGCAGCCCGAAGCTCACGGTCCCCTCGTGCTCTTCGATGAGGGTGCGAAAGCGATCGATCTGCGACGGCGAGTTGAAGACGATGTGATCCGAGTACCGAATGCTCTCTCGAAGGGCGGCCTCGTCGAAGGCGGGCATGTACGTGTGAACCTGTTTGCCGATCTCTTCGCGACCGAGTCGTGCCTCGTGGGCACCGCTCGCCGAGACCCCGTCCAGGTATTTCGCGACGAGCGGAAAGGTCGACCAGGCTGCAAATCCCTTGAGCGCCAGCAGAACCGTGCATCCCGCGGCAGACTTGGCGTGCTCGAGCAACACCAGGTTGCGCTCGAGCACGCCGAGGTCGATGACGTACGCCGGCGATTCGACTCGGTCCAAATCGAGCTGCGCGCACGCCTTCATCACATCTCCCTCACGTGCCATGGCAGCCCGCGAACCGCGAGCTCCTGGAGAAAAGGATCCGGGTCGAGCTGCTCGATGTTGAACACGCCTCGACCCCGCCATTGGTTCGTGAGCATCATCTTGGCGCCCACCATCGTGGGGACACCGGTCGTGTAAGACACGGCCTGGGCGCGAACCTCCGCCCAAGTCTCTTCGTGGTCACAGACGTTGTAGATGAACACTTTTCGCGGCGTGCCGTCCTTTCGGCCTTCGATCAGGCAGCCGATGCTCGTTTTACCGGTGTAGCCTTCGCCGAGTGTCGCCGGGTCGGGGAGGAGCGCTTTCAAAAACTGGATGGGAACGATCTCACGACCCTCGTAGTCGATCGGGTCGATGCGGGTCATTCCGACGTTTTGAAGAACGCGGAGATGGGTCAGATACTCGTCGCCGAACGTCATCCAAAAACGGATTCGTTTGAGCCCCGGGATGTGCTCGACGAGTGACTCGAGCTCTTCGTGATAGAGCAGATACGCTTTGCGCTCTCCCACGCCTGGGAAATCGAACACGCGCGACTGCGACATCGGGTCAATCTCCACCCACTGACCATTTTCCCAATAGCGGCCCCGCTGCGTGATCTCGCGGATGTTGATCTCGGGGTTGAAGTTCGTCGCAAACGCGTGGCCGTGGTCGCCGCCGTTGCAGTCGAGGATGTCGATGTAATCGATCTCGTCGAACAGCGCTTTTTGCGCGTACGCGCAAAAGACGTTGGTGACGCCGGGGTCGAAGCCCGAGCCGAGTAGTGCCATGATTCCCGCGGCTTCGAAGCGTTCCCGATAGGCCCACTGCCACTTGTACTCGAACTTCGCCTCGTCCGGCGGCTCGTAGTTGGCGGTGTCGAGGTAGTCGACTCCCGTCTCGAGGCACGCGTCCATGAGGGGCAGGTCCTGGTAAGGCAGAGCGACGTTGATAAGGAGGTCGGGCTGCACGCGTTTGATGAGGGCCACCGTCTGTGTGACGTCGTCCGCATCGACTTTCGCGACGTCGATGTCGCGACCCCGAAGCTCTCTGACTTGTTTCTGGATCGTCTCGCAACGGGCAAGGGTACGGCTTGCGAGCGTGATGTCGGAGAACACATCGGGGTCGTCGGCGCATTTGTGCGCCACGACGCCGCCGACTCCCCCCGCACCGATGATGAGAACCTTGCTCATGGCCACTGGTGTGACTTCGACGTTTCCGGTTTGCAAGCCAAGTCGCGTGACTTTCCCCTGGGCATGTGGTTACCTCACGAGCCTGATGAGGGAAGGGCGTGTCCGTTCGCATGCGTAGAGCGATCGTAGGGTTGGACGTCGGGTCTACGACCGTCAAAGCGGTGATTGTCGACCCCGAGACGAAAGAGATCGTCTGGAGCGACTATCAGCGCCATCACACCAAGCAGGCCGAGTGCGTTCTCGACTTCATGGTCCGCATCGAACAGCTCCTTTCCGAGCGCGGCTGCGACGACGTCCGGGTTTTTACGACGGGCTCGGGCGCAAAGCCGCTCGAGGCACCGCTCAGCGCCAAGTTCGTCCAGGAGGTCAACTGCGTCACGCTGGCGGTCGAAACGCTCCATCCAGATGCAGGCTCCGTGGTCGAGCTGGGCGGTCAGGACGCCAAGATCATCGTCTTCAAAGAGAACGAGAAGACCGGGGACAAGTCGGCAATCGCCTCGATGAACGACAAGTGCGCCTCCGGAACCGGCGCCACCATCGACAAGTGCATGATCAAGGTCGGTATGCCGCCCGAAGACACGCTCGGGCTTCACTTCGACGACTCGCACCTTCATCACGTGGCAGCGAAGTGCGGTGTGTTCGCGGAGACCGACATCGTCAACCTCGTCAAGACGGGCATTCCGTCCGACGAGATCATGTGCTCGCTCGCCGACGCCATCGTCATGCAGAACCTCTCCGTGCTCACCCGCGGCAACACGCTGCGGCACAAGGTGCTTCTTCTCGGCGGCCCCAACACCTTCCTTCCCTTCCTTCAGGAGTGCTGGCGGAAGCGCATTCCCGAGACGTGGGACGAGCGTGGATACGATTACCCGAAAGACGTACCGCTCGAGGAGCTGATTCCGGTACCGGAGAACGCTGCGCTCTATGCGGCGTACGGCGCGGTGATGTACGGCATGCACGAGCCTGCGCACGTCGGCGTCTACGCAGGCCTCGACGATCTTCGACGCTACATCACGGAAGGCCGCAAGGAGCGCCTCGGCGAGAGCGCCGGTCCTCCGCTTTCCCGTGATGAAGCCGAGCTCGAGCAGTTCCTCGGCGCCTATCGCATTCCGATGTTCGTCGAGCCCGAGGTGACGACCGGGACGGTGCGCGCCGTGATCGGGCTCGACGGCGGAAGCACCTCGTCCAAAGCAGTGCTTCTCAGCGAAGACGGCGAGGTCTTGATGAAGGCCTACGCGCTCTCGAAAGGCAATCCGATTCAGGATGCGAAGGAGCTGCTCGCCGAGCTTCGCGGGCGGATGGACGCCAAAGGCGCCGCGGTCGAGGTGCTCGGGTTCGGGGCCACCGGATATGCCGCCGACGTGCTCGAGGAGTGCGTCTGCGCCGACGTCAACATCGTAGAGACGGTCGCGCACATGATGAGCGCGACCCACTACTTTGGCGATGTCGACGTCGTCTGCGACATCGGCGGACAGGACATCAAAGTGCTGTTCATGGAGAACGGCGACATCAAGACCTTCAAGCTCTCGAACCAGTGCTCCGCGGGCAACGGGATGCTGCTTCAGGCAATGGCCGATCAGTTCGGTCTTCCGGTTACCGAGTACGCGGACACCGCCTTCCAGGCGGACCTCGCCCCGAAATTCAGCTACGGCTGCGCGGTCTTCTTGGACACCGACCGGGTCAACTTCCAAAAAGAAGGCTTTTCCAAGGAAGAGCTCCTCGCCGGTCTCGCGCAGGTTCTTCCGAAGAACGTATGGCAGTACGTCGTCGGCGTGCCCCGAATGGCTGCGCTCGGGCGCAAGTTCGTGCTTCAAGGCGGCACTCAGTACAACTTGGCGGCGGTCAAAGCCCAGGTCGATTACATCAAAGAGCGCGTCCCGAACGCCGAAGTCTACGTCCACCCTCACAGCGGAGAAGCAGGCGCAATCGGCGCTGCGATGGAGACCCTGCGCGTCGTGAGACGCCGCGGCCACTCCACCTTCATCGGTTTGGATGCCGCGATCGATCTTCGATACGAGACGAAGAACGACGAGAGCACCACCTGTCACTTCTGCGCGAACAACTGCTCGCGCACCTTCATCGATGCGTTCCGCCCCGACGGCTCTACCAGCCGGTACATCAGCGGTTTCTCCTGCGAAAAGGGCATGGTCGAGTCGAAGGACGCCATGGAGGAGCTCGTGAGGGCACGACGCAAGGTCATGAGGGAGTTCCCGAACCTCGTCACCTACGAGGGCCTCAAGGCCTTCAAGCGGATCGCGGGCGTACAGCCTCTACCCGAGGCGAGATCGACCGTCGAGGACGTGAAGGTAGAGCGCAAGTTCTTCGGCGCGATCGAGCGCAGCAAGTACAGCCGGGCTTTCCAGCGCTCTTCGGCGGAGTCGGCGGAAAAGCGCGCTCGATGGCGCGTTGGCATTCCCCGCGTCCTCAACATGTACTCGACGGCGCCCTTCTTCCGCACGTACTTCGAGGTCCTCGGCGTGCGTCCGAAGAACATCGTGTTCAGCGACCCGAGCTCCGAAGAGATGTTTGCCGAAGGCGGGAAGTACGGGTCGGTGGACCCCTGCTATCCGTCGAAGGTCGCGCAGGCCCACTTTCACCAGCTCTTTTTTCACAAGCACGAGCAAACGCCGTTCGACGCGATCTTCTTCCCGATTCTCACCCACGTACCGAACTTCGTGACCGGGACGGTCGACGACGCCAGCTGTCCGATCGTCGCGGGGACGCCGGACGTCATGAAGGCGGCGTTCACGAAAGAGCAGGACTACTTCGGTAACCGAGGCATCCAGTACCTCGCGCCAGCGTTCAGCTTCGCCGAGCCAACGTTGCTCAAACGCGCCATGTTCGAGGCGTTCCGCGACGTTCTCGAAGTCACCGAGGACGAAAGCGACTTCGCCGTGCGCGAGGGCCTGGCCGCGCTCGATCGATTCGACCGGGACCTTCAGGACAAAGGCCGCGCAATTCTCGATCAGGTCGAGTACGACGACAAAGTCGCCATCCTCGTCCTCGGTCGGCCGTATCACCTGGATCCCGGTCTCCATCATGGAATCCCCGACGAGTTTCAGGTGCTCGGCTATCCGATCTTGAGCATTCGCTCGATTCCGAAGGACCGGGAGTGGCTTCAGCGCTTCTTCGAGGACGAAGAAGACGATCCGCTCGGCGTCAACGACGTGTGGCCAGAGAACTACTCCGCCAACTCGGCTCAAAAGGTCTGGGCTGCCAAGTTTGCTTCCCGGCATCCGAACGTTGCCATTCTCGATCTCAGTAGCTTCAAGTGCGGGCACGACGCGCCTACCTACGGCATCATCGACAGCATCGTGGCAAAGAGCGGCGTCCCGTCGTCTTCGCTGCACGACATCGACGCCAACAAGCCAGGCGGCTCGATCAAGATTCGAGTCAAGACGTACGCGCATTCCCTCAGGCTTCGCGAGGAGCACCTCGAAGACGTCGCGGCGCGCAAAGCCGAGCTTCAGCGGCGCATCGACGAAAAGCGGCTCGAGCTCCTGCGAATGAAGCAGGCACAGCTCGCCGCGCAGAGGCGCGCGGACCTCGGTCTCGAGCGCCAAATCCACGAGCTTGCAGATCGGGTCAATCAATACCGCGTCGAGGCGGCCAAGGCCGAGGAGGACGGCCTCGCATCGACCGC
>JAHELW010000020.1:0-26278 GCA_024643985.1 Myxococcales bacterium
CCCGAGCTGCTCATCGAAAGCGCGGTCTTCGCGAACTCTTGGTTCGCGCTGAGGTAGCTCGACCACGGCGCTTCTCCGACTTGAATCGTCGGCTCGAAGCCGTGGAGCAGAGGCCAGAGCACCGCGTTCGACACGCCCTCGTAGAAGCCGCGCTGGTCGGGACCCTTGAGCGAAACGTGCGCGAGGTCGTAGTCGAGGTTTGGCGCCGGAATGGTCACCGAATCGAAGTCCCTCGCGGGCTTGGCGCTGATCCAGACTCCGCCGCGCTTCTGCAAGACCGGGTCGAGCGCGCTCACGAGCCCGCCGGCTGCGCGGACCCATCGATCGCGCCCCCGGCTGGCTTCGTGCCGATAGGGGCCGCGGTTCGAGACCACGACCAGCTTTCGGCCCTTTCTCGCCATCGGTCCGCATTGTAGTCTGCACATGGAAATGGACCCAGCGCAGTTTCTTCAGGGTCGTACCCGCGAAACCGAGATCCGCCGCGATGCGCGCGGCCGCTGGTTCAACGGAACGGACCGCATCACGCATCCGAACCTCATTCGCTCGTTCGACGGCTGGATCGACCGCGCCGAGGACGGGCGCTTCTGCTTGAGCAATGCGATCAACTGGGCCTACGTGGACATCGAAGGCCCTCCCTACTTCGTCAAAGACGTCGAAGCCTCGGACGAGGGCGTGACGCTGCATCTCTCGGGCGGCCACGTCGAGCCCCTCGAGCCGTCTTCGCTGCGCCAGGGACCCGAAGGCGCCCTTTGGTGTGCCGTGCGCGAGGGCCGCTGCCCCGCTCGATTCGACAACCATGCCCTGAGCAAAATGAGCGACTGGGTACGCGAAGACGACGAGGGGGTTTTCGTGCTGGTAGGCAGTGAAAAAGTACGCCCCCCGGAGATCGCCGATCCGCTTTCACTCGGCCTCGAGACGCGCTAAGGCCTGCGCGTGTCTCGGAGAGAGGTCATCGCCACCATGATCGTGGCGGCCATCGCATTTCCGGTGATCTTCATCTTCACCGGCGCAGTCGTCGATGCGCGCGCCCGCGCCCGGGAGGCGCCCTTCCGCGCGGTGCTCGGAAACGCTCGGTTCGAGTCGCTGATGGAAGGCGAAGGCGGCGTACCGCACTATCTCGGCGCTTCGCTGCTCGCTCCGGACTTCACGCTTCCCGCACAAAACGGAGGCCAGTGGACGCTCTCCGACCATCGCGGGAAGGTGATCGTGATGAATTTCTGGACGGTCACGTGCCGTCCGTGCATTCAAGAGATGCCGACGATCGAGCTCTTGGCGGAGATCGTCGAGCCCTGGGGCGACGTCGAAGTCGTTGCCGTGTCCACGGATCGGAGCTGGGCCGAGGTTGAAACGATCATCCCTCGGACGACCCGAATCACCAGCCTTCTCGATGACGACCGCGGCGTCGTGAACGGGATGTTTGGAACGAAGCTTTTCCCGGAGACATGGATCATCGACGCCGACGGCGTCGTTCGTTTCCGCTACGACGGCGCGCTCGACTGGTCGGATCCCGTCGCGCTCGATCTGATTCGCGCCTACCGCTGAGCGGTCAGGTCTCCGACAGGAGATATCGCGAAACCCAGACGCCGAACGCCACGAAGAGAAGATCGAACGCCGTCAGAATGCGCATCCAGCCGAGAATCTCGGCCCAGGTCGCTCCCGCGAACAGCTCCCTGGTTGCGACCGCCGACGCGAGCAGAGCGGGTGCGACCAGGGGAAACACCAGCACGCTGAGCATGAGATCGCGTGCGCGCGTGCGAATTCCCACCGCAGAAAACAAGGTAGCGGTCGATACGAAACCCACCGAGCCGAGAAAGACGAGCGCGAACAGCGGCGCGACGACGCCGCGCGGCTCGATTTGGAAAAAGACTAGGCAAAGCGGAACCAGCAGGAGCTCGACGATGAAGAGCAGCGCGAGCGCGCTGAGCGTCTTGCCGACGTAGATCGCGGCTCGCGGGATCGGCGAGATGAGAAGCGCGAAGACCGCATCGTTTTCCCGCTCGAGGGCCCAGCTCCGACCGATGAGGAGGATTCCGCAGAACAGGATCGAGATCCAAAGCACCCCGGGGGCGACGTTCGGCGCGCTCACCGGATCGGTGTAGAAGGCGAGCGAGCCCAGGGTGACGACCAGCACCGCAAAAAGGCCGGTCGACGTCGAGATCTCCTTCGTGCGGAGCTCGAGCTGAAGGTCCTTGCGAGCGACCAACCATGCGGCTCGAAGGAGGCTCATCGGCTCGGCTCCACGATTCGCCCGCGATCCATGTGAACGATGCGGTCGGCGACCGAGCTCGCGAAGCTCGCCTCGTGCGTGACGATGACGACGATTGCGCCGCGGTGCTTCTGCTGCTCGACCAAGCCGACGAACGATTCCGTCGACTTCACGTCCAAGCCGGTTGCCGGCTCGTCCATCAGCAACAGTCGCGGCTCGTGTAGGAGCGCGCGCGCGATCGCAATGCGCTGGGCTTGTCCGCGCGAGTACGTGCGCACCGGGCGGTTCCAGTAGTCCTCGACTGAAAACGCCTGCGCGAGCTGGTCCGTGCGTTGCGTCGAATCCGAAATCCCTTGCAGGTTCGCGGCGAGCACCAGGTTTTCACGTCCGCTCAGGCCGGGGTAGAGCTGGAGCTGATGCGCGACGAATCCGATTCGGCCCCGGAGGGCATCTGCATGCGCGGTCTGGTACCGGCCGTATCGAATCCGGCCTTTCGTCGGGTAGGCGAGAAGCGCGAGCAGCCAGAGGAGCGTCGACTTTCCGGAGCCGTTTGCGCCCTGAACGACCGTGACCGACCCTGCCGTGAAGTCGAGGTCGACCCCTCTGAGCGCGAGCGTCGGCCCGTAGGACTTCGCGAGCCCCGTCACCCCCACGTCTTCAAAATCGAGCTTCACCGCTGCGCACTCTAGAACAAGTCTCGCACAATGCCGTCAAGTTTCAGCCAGCGGCTCTCGGGGACCCGCAGCCGATCTTCGTCTCGCACGAGATTGCCGCTTTGAATCGCGCGTTCGATCTCGCGCGTGCGTCCCGCCTCCGGATCGATTCCGGCGCGTCTTCGGGTGCGCGAAAGACACATCCCCTCTCGAGTGCGAAGCCCGAGCATCAGGCTCTCGCAAACGATCTCGTTCGGACCGAGCGTTTCGGTTTCGGCCTCGAGCGTGCGCTCCCTGAGATAGCGCTGCGGGCTCGGGTCGTTGCGCCAGCGCTCGGCGCGGCCGGGCCCATGGTCGAGGCATCCAACCGCGCCGGCGCCGAGACCGACGTACGCACCGCCTCGCCAGTAGTGAAGGTTGTGCCGCGACTCTTCGCCAGCCGGCGCGTAGTTCGAGACCTCGTAGTGAGTCCAGCCGAGTCCCGCGAAGCGCTCTGCTGCCGTCTCGAACAGCGTCGCGTATTCCTCTTCGGACGCGACGGGAAGCTTCCCAGCGCGATGAAGCGAGCCAAACATCGTCTTTTCTTCGATCGTGAGCGCATACGCGGACACGTGGCGGACTCCTAGCTCCGCGAGCTGCGTGATGTCCTCCGCGAGCTCGGTTTTCGTCTGCCCGGGCATCCCGAACATCAGATCTGCGCTCACGCGCGGAATCTCCGCGACCGCGTCGGTGAGGGCGTCGGCGGCTCGACTCCCATCGTGCAGGCGGCCGAGAAACCGCAGGTGCCGATCGCGAAGCGACTGTGCTCCGATTGAAAGACGGTTGACTCCGCCCTCGCGAAGCCGTGCGGCGTCATCCCGGGAGAGCGAGCTCGGGTTGCACTCGACGGTCACTTCGAGGTCATCCGCCTCTCGCTCGAACGCGTCGCGAATGCGCGCGAGGGTGCGCGCGAGCGACGAGGGTGCCCAAAGCGAAGGCGTGCCTCCGCCAAAGAACACCGACACGAGCGTCCTTCCCCGCAGGTCGTGGGCCCGCGCATCGAGCTCGCGCAGGAGAGCGTCTGCGTAGGCCTCGTGAGGCAGCTCGGGTGTCCGGATCGGCTCCGTCGCGAAATCGCAATACGGACACTTTCGTGCGCACCACGGGAAGTGGACGTAGACGGAGGTTTCGGTCGGGCGCCTTGACATGCAGTGAGCCGGCCGAAAGGTATACTCTCTTTCCTGCGGAACGGGTCCCCGATGGCATTGCCGGTATTCCCATCCCTGAAGATCACGTCCGACGCGCTCGTGCCGGAAGGCGCGTTTGCCGAAGCGCAGGCAGCGTTCCTGAAGCCGGACCCGGCCCTCGTCGCGGAGCTGAACGCTCTTCTCCGAGAAAAGAACGCCGGCATCGTGGCGCATTTCTACATGGACCCGGAGCTCCAAGGTGTGCTTTCCGCGTGCGATTGGCCTCACATCCACGTCTCGGACTCCCTCGCGATGGCCGACCGGGCCATCGCGATGGCGGAGCAAGGCGTTCGCACCGTCGCGGTGCTCGGGGTCGACTTCATGAGCGAGAACGTACGAGCGATGCTCGACGCATCCGGGTACGAGCACATCCCGGTCTACCGGGTCGCCGCCGAGCCCATCGGTTGCTCGCTCGCCGAGTCGGCCGAGGCGGCGGCGTATGGCGCCTACCTCGCGGAGGCTGCTCGAACGCCGCGGTCGCTTCACGTCATCTACATCAATACGAGCTTGGTGACGAAAGCAAAGGCGCACGGCCTCGTGCCGACGATCACCTGCACTTCATCGAACGTCGTCCAAACCGTGCTCCAAGCCGCGGCGCAGATTCCGGACGTGCACATCTGGTTCGGCCCGGACACTTACATGGGTGACAATCTCGCGCACATGTTCGCGAGATTGGCTGAGATGCCCGACGAACAGATCCGGCAGCTTCATTCCGCGCACGACCAAGCTACCGTTCGGTCGCTTTTGCCCCGCTTTCACTACTTCGAGCAGGGCACCTGCATCGTGCATCACATGTTCGGCAAGGAGGTCGTCGACCTCGTCCGCGAGCACTACGCGGATGTCTTCGTGACAGCACACCTCGAGGTGCCAGGTGAAATGTTCGAGCTCGGCCTCGAGGCTCAAAGGCACGGCGACGGTGTGGTCGGCTCGACGTCGAACATCCTCGCCTTCGTGCTCGGCAAGGTCGACGAAGCCATCGCGCGCGGCGAAGGGTCGACTCTGCGATTCATCCTCGGCACGGAGGCCGGGATGATCACGCCGATCGTCAGGCAGGTGCAGGAGAAGCTTCGAGACTACGCGTCCGAAGGCGGTCGAGAGATCACCGCGCAGATCATCTTCCCGGTCGCGAGCGAGGCCGTGGCACAGGACGCGCAAAGCGGGCTCGGCGTCGTGCCGGGGGTTGCGGGCGGCGAGGGCTGCTCGACCGCGGGCGGCTGCGCGACCTGCCCGTACATGAAGATGAACTCGCTTCGGGCGCTGCTTTCTCTTCTCGAGCGCGTGGACGTCGAGCCGGGCTCCAATCTCGTGCCCTTCGAGCCCCGGAAGTACGTGGAGCAGATTCGCGGCCGCACTGCGGCCGACCTCGGCGGGGAGCCAATCCTCCACATGCGCGGCTTTCAGCGCACCGGCGCGCTCCCGCAGGCACTGGTCGACGACGTTCTCAGCCGCGTCGCGCCTGCCGCTTCCTGAAAAGAACGCTGATTTCGGGCTTTCCTTCCTTCTTGACCCGCGGGGCAGCGTCCTTAAGTTGGCCGCGTCGAACACTCGACGCGCGCCATGGCGAAGCCCGACTACTACGAAGTTCTCGAAGTGTCCCGAGAGGTGAGCACGGTCGAGCTCAAGAAGGCCTATCGAAAGAAGGCCCTAGAGCTTCATCCGGACCGCAACCCGGACAATCCCGAGGCCGAAGAGAAGTTCAAGCTGTGTGCCGAAGCCTATGCCGTCCTGAGTGATCCCCAGAAGCGCCAGACGTACGACCGCTTCGGGCACGCGGGTCTAGGGGGTGCCGGCGCGCCTGGGTTCGGCGACATCGGCGACGTGTTCAGCCAGTTCCAAGACATCTTCGGCGACCTGTTTGGTGGCGCCGGCGGCTTCGGCTTCGGGGGCTTCGGCCGTAGGCGGCGCGATCCGAACGCGCCGTCGCGGGGCGCCGACATCCGAACCGACGTGAGCCTCTCCCTTCGTGAAGCCGCCTTCGGTACCACCAAAGACATCGACCTGTCTCACCCGTCCCCATGTGGCGCCTGCGAAGGGACGGGCGCGAAGGATGGCGAGCTCCAAAGCTGTCAGACGTGCGGCGGGCGCGGGCAGGTCGCGCGCGCGCAAGGCGCGTTCGTGCTGACCACGACGTGCCCGACCTGTCGAGGGCGCGGCTCCGAGGCGACCGAAGCCTGCGGCGAGTGCAGCGGCGCGGGGCAGGTCGAGACCGAGCGCGTCGTGAAGATTCACGTGCCGGGCGGCGTGGACACGGGGCAGAGCCTTCGGCTGAGCGGCCGCGGTCAGGAAGGGGCTCGCGGCGGACCCCCGGGCGACCTGTACGTGACCGTCCACGTCGAGTCCGACGAGGACTTCGAGCGCCGAGGATTCGATCTCGTCCATCGCCTGGCGGTGACGTATCCGCAGGCTGCGCTCGGCGCCAAAGTCGAGGTTCCAGCGCTCGAGGAGGAGGGCGACGCGGTCCAGACGCTCAAGGTCCCGGCGGGCACTCAAAACGGTGAAACCCTCCTGATTCGTGGGGCGGGCGTGCCCCGTTTGAACCGGCGGGGCCGGGGCGATTTGATTTGTGTGGTCGAGGTCGAGGTCCCAAAGAAGCTCACTCGCGAGCAGAAGCGGCTTTTGAAGGAGCTCGAGGGCACTTTCGACTGAGCGCCGGAACCGCTGGTGATCTTCCCGTCCGCGGGTGTAGGCTAGCCGTCTGGTATGCAGCCTCTTTCCGGACTCGATTCTTCTTTCCTCTTCCTCGAAGACGCCCATCAACCGATGCACGTCGGAAGCGTGCTGGTGTTCGAGGGCTCGATGAGCTTTCGAGACTTCTACGACACGATGGCTTCGCGCATCCATCTGGTGCCGAGGCTCCGTCAGCGGCTAGTCATGGTTCCCTTCAGCATCGGCAAGCCGTACTGGGTGGACGATCCAGCCTTCAACCTCGACATGCATCTTCAGCACGTCGCGCTCCCAAGCCCGGGCAACTGGAAGGAGCTTCGAAGGCTTGCGGCCCGCATCTTCAGCACGCCGCTCGACCGCGCTCGTCCGCTCTGGGAGATGACGTTCGTCGAAGGGCTCGACAACATTCCGCAGGTGCCGCCCGGCTCCGTCGCCACGATCAACAAGATCCATCACGCAGCGATCGACGGGGTTTCCGGGTCCGACATGATGGGCATCCTCCTCGACATGACCAAGGAGCCCCGCACGTTCAGCCCGCCCCCGCCCCGGGCGGTTCCCCCCGTTCCAAACGAGCTCGAGGTTCTCGCTCACACCGCGAAGAAGATCATGCGCAAGCCGAGCGAAATCAAGCGTGTCGCGGGCGAGATTAAGGACGCCTTTCGCTCCGCCGCCAAGATTCAGCAGAAAGGCGTCGAGGCGCCACCGGCTCCCTGGACGGCGCCGTCGACCCCGATCAACCGCACGATCACCGGGCAGCGGATTTGGAACACTGCGCTTCTCGAGCTCGATCGCGTGAAGGCAATTCGCAAAGTGGCCGGGTGCACCCTGAACGACGTGGTGCTCGCGATCTGCGCCGGCGCGCTCCGGCGCTACCTCGACGAAAAAGGGGCGCTCCCGCGCGAGCCGCTCGTAGCGATGGTTCCGGTCTCGACGCGGGGCGAGGACGAGCACGGAAAGATGGGCAACAGGGTCTCTGCGATGTTTCTCGACCTCGCGACCCACGTCGCGGACCCTCTCGAGCGCTTGAAGCTCATCCACGAGCACAGCCAGAGCGGCAAGGCGTTTGAAAAGGCCGGCACCGGCCAAGCGCTCGTCGATCTCTACGAGTTCATCCCATTCGGCTTGGCGAATCGAATGACCCGCCTCTACTCGCGCTTTCGCGTGGCCGATCGGGTCAACCCGGTTTTCAATTGCGTGATCACGAACGTCCCGGGACCGCAGATCGACATGTATTTGGCGGGCCACAAGCTCTTGGCCAGCATGGGCATGGCGCCGCTCGTCGATGGCATGGGCCTGCTCATCACGGTGCTCAGCTATAACGGCGTGCTCTCGATCAGCCCGACGTCCTCCCCCTCGGTCATGCCCGATCTCGACGTCTTCTCGCGCTACATCCGCGAGTCGGCCAACGAGCTCGAGGCCGCCGTGGTTCCGCACCGGGAAACCGACGCGGCGGCCGATGCCGAAAACGCGGAAGTCGTCGCAAGACTCACCGACGCCTTCGTTCGCGAGATGCGCTCCACGCTCGAGAAGGCGCCCAAGGACCGCCCGCTCGGTGAGGGCAAGTTTCAGCTTCGCATCACCGGCGCGCGCGACGAGAGCTGGATGATCGACCTCGCGGACCGCAGCATGACCGAGGGGAACGGCAGCCCGACGGACGCCACGCTCACGATCAGGGACGCACACCTCGCCGAGGTCCTCAAGGGCAATCTCGACCCGCAGATCGCATTCGTGCAGGGCAAGCTCCGCGTCGAGGGCGACATCAACAAGGCGATCGAGTTCGGCGCGCTGCTGCCGAAGGTCGTCGTTTAGCGGCTGACGGCGCTGAACCGCTGAGGACCCTGAGTACCCGGAAGCCCCGAACGAAGCTCCGGGAGCTGCTCGTCCGCCAGCCACTGGTACACCCCGTACGTCTGAAGCACCCGCCGCGTGTAGCGCCGGGTTTCGTCGTAGGGGATCTCCTCGATGAACACGTCGAGCGGCCGGTTCGAGTCCTCGACGAGCCACCGGCGAACCGCGCCTTCGCCGGCGTTGTAGGCTGCCGGCACGAGCGCCGGATTTTCGCCGAGCCGAGCCCAGAGCCACGCCATGTAGCGCGCGCCGATCTTGAGGTTGACCTCGGGCTTCTTCAGCGTTCGAGGCGTTGCTTTTTCGCCGACCTCGTTTGCGAAGCGCTTTGCCGTAGGCATGATGAGCTGTACGAGCCCGTATGCCTTGGCCCAAGAAACCGCCTCGGGATCGAACGAGCTCTCTTCGCGTGCGACGGCGCGAACGAAGGAGGGCGGCAGACTCTCGCGCTCGGCCACCTTTTCGATGAGTGGCGAAAAGGCCTGCGGATAGGTGGCTTCCCAAATCAGGCGGCCTTCGCCCTTTGGCAGTAGCCCCTCGAAGTCCTCGAAGTGCCGCCGGATGACTCGGCTGAGCTTGGTCTCGGCCCCGGCGTGTTGGAGCAGCACCGCGCCCACCACGGCCATCTCGGGGTCGACGTCATCCCCGATCATGCGAAGCGCGGTCATTTCCGAAGAGGCGTAGGTCACCTCGTTCACGACCAGCAGGTCGACCATGCGCTCGAAGGCGGGGTCGTCGAACTCGTCTCGCCACGCGAACACCATGCGAGTCGGCTCGCCGCTTGCGCGCATTTCGCGGAGGATCGCTTTGGCGCGCTCCGGGACGATCTCCCCCAGGCGCCATAGCGATTGCTGCGCGTAGTAGCGCAGAGGCCAGCGCTTCGCGACGTCCTCGTACGCTGCGACCGCATCGATGCGCCGGCCCATCTCGAAAAGCGCACGAGCCCGCCAGTACTCGGCGCGACCGGTGATGCCTTCCTCGTACTCGTCGCCGCCGCGTCGAACGAGCTCGTCGAACCGCTCGTGGGCGGCTTCGAAATCTCCGGATCGAAGCGCGAGCCACCCCAGCTTGAAGAGGGCCCGCGGCCAGATGTCACCGTCCGGGTAGCGCTCGGGAATCGAGGCGAGGCGTGCTCGCGCGGCCCCGTTCTTGCCGTTCTCGAGCTCAGCGAGCGCGGCGCGGTAGCTCGAGTCGTCGGCGAGCCGATGGGCAGGCGCCTCGGCTTCGAGCTTTTCGAACTGGCGGATCGATTCGTTCCACTGCCCGATGCGTCCGTAGGCCCGGGCCGCGTGGTAGCGAGCCCACGCACGCGTATCGAGGTTGGCGTTCCGAATGCACTTCTCGGCGACTTCGCGCATGACCGGCGCGCCCCGCGTGCGCTCCCGCGCTTGGAGCAGCGCACGCCCCTGCTTGTAGCGAGCCTTGCACCAGATGGAGCTTCCGGTCTTGAGGTGCCGCACCAGCTTTCCAAAGAGCCTCTCGGCCTCTCGATAGCGCTTCGCGTCGTAGAGCGCGTCGGCCTTGTCCAGGCTTTGCTGCATCCGTGGTCGAACCTGTTGGGGCCGTGTGGCGTTTGCTGAACGAGGGGGCGGGCCGTCGACCTCGATCGTGAGATGCGCGTTCGAGCTCGAGGCGCCGGCGCGCGTCTCGATCGTGCGAGCCTTTCCGCCGCCCGCCCAGTCGTCCGTGAGGGATGCGGCAAGCTCTACGGCCGTGGCAGGGTCCCGCGTCTCCAGAAGCGATGCGCGCTTCAGCTTGGCCCAGCGCGCCAAGGGATGATTAAACGTCCCGAGCGTGTCGAGGTGTGCGAGCGCGATCTGCGTGTAGCCCTGGTCGAGAGCCGCCCGGGCCGCAAGCCAGTGAAGCCTTCCCTTGTCCCGTGCGCCCGCCATCGGGAGGGCCGCCTCTGCGACTTCGCGCGCCTTGCCGGGGTTGTCCCGGTCGAGCTGCTTTCGCACCTGCATGATGGCCGACCGATCGGAAAGCTCGACGATCACGGGATCGAGCACTTTGGGCGGCGGCGCCGCGGTCGCTAGTTCCGTCGTCTCCGCGACCTTGGGCGCCGGCTCCGCGGGCGGCGGCCAGACCTCGCGACGCACGTTCTGCTGCTGGTGGCAGGCCGCCACCAGCCCGATGCACGTCGCGAAGGGCCAAATCCGCTTCATCTGTCGAAGGCTAGTGAGTTGGCCCAAAAGGGGCAAGTTCCCCCGTAAAGCCGTCGCGATGCGACGGCCACGGGGCTTCGCCCAAGGTGCAACCGTCGGGGTGCGACGGCGACGGGGCCTTGTGTTAGGAACCCGCACGTGAGCTACGCCCTCGAAATTGGCGTTCGCTATCTGCGCTCGAAAAAGCGCGCGACGGTGTCGATGATCACGCTGATCTCGATCGTTGGCGTGGCGCTCGGTGTCGCGGCGCTCCTCGCGGTGCTCTCGATTACGACCGGGTTCGAGACGGCGTTCCGCGACAAGGTTCTCGGCGTGAACGCGCACGTCTTGGTCCTCAAGTACGGGCGCGAGTTCCGCGACTACCGGGATGTGCTCGACACCGTCGGCGAGATGCCCGAGGTGAGCGGGATCGCGCCGTTTTCGATCAACGAGATGATGCTGACGAAAGGGGAGCGCCGCGCGGTCGTGCTGGTCAAGGGCGTGACGCCGTCGGGCGTCCAAAACGTGCTCGACCTCCCCCAGCAGATGATCGCCGGGGACCTCGAGGGCCTGCGCCGCCCCGGATCGCTGCCGACCGCGACCCGCGTCCCGGAAGGCGAAGACACCTGGCAATGGCTCCGCGACGTCCGCGACGGCAAACCCCCGGAAAAAGCCGAGCCGAAAAAAGGGGTCAGACCCCGTTTCCGAGGGGTTAATTCTCCGGAATCCGACGCCGGGGCGAAGCCCGGTGAGCCCGTCCGACGAAAGACCTTTTTCGAGGAGGAGAGGGAGCGCCGGCGCGGGCTCCAGCAGGCGGCTCGGCGCGCGCGCCGGCCCGAGGTTGGCGCAGTCGCCGACCCGCGCGCCATCGAGGCCGTGCTGGACGGGCTCGAAGAAGACGCACTCGCCCTGCCCGACGATCCTGAGTGGGAGGCTGGCCTCGTCGAGGGAGGTGCGGAGGAGCCGGTGGAGGCGCTTCCGGGCATCATCGTCGGCAAGACGTTGGCCGAAGACCTCGCCTTGGAGATCGGCGATCGGGTGCGACTCATCTCGCCCCTTGCCGCGCTCGGGCTGGCGCTTTCGGAGCCGCGCGGGAGCTCGACCCGTTCCCGCGAGTTTCGGGTCATCGGCGTGTTCCAGGCCGGCTTTCAGGAGTACGATTCCGGGCTGGTCTACACCGACCTCTTCGAGGCGCAGCGCCTGTTCGACGAAGGGGACAACGTCACGGGCGTCGAGCTCCGCGTGCACGACTTGGACACGTCCTACGAGCTTGCCCGGCGGATCGAGCAGAGCCTCGGCGGCGCGTTTCACTCGCTCGACTGGTCCGAGCTCAACCGCAACCTGTTCACCGCGCTCGAGGTGCAGAAGATCGCGCTCACCCTGGTGATCGCCACGATCATCTTCGTGGCCGCGTTCAACGTGATCGCGACCCTGATCATGATCGTGCTCGAAAAGAAGCGTGAAATCGCGATTCTGAAAGCGATGGGGGCG
This sequence comes from Myxococcales bacterium, assembly GCA_024643985.1. Classification (GTDB taxonomy): domain Bacteria; phylum Myxococcota_A; class Polyangia; order Polyangiales; family Houyiibacteriaceae; genus SG8-38. The sequence goes on from JAHELW010000020.1 coordinate 12,230, forward strand.
ACCGACGGCACTGTCCTCGGCGTCTTCATGGTGCAGGGCGTCGTCGTCGGCATCATCGGGACGCTCCTCGGTGTGCTGGTCGGCGGCGGCTTGGTGCTCTACCTCGATCGCATACGTTTCCCACTCGACCCGAAGGTCTACCTGATCGATCACCTCCCGGTCGTCTTGAACCCGACCGTCTTCCTCGTGACGATCGGCATCGCCCTCCTGATCTGCACCCTCTCCACGATCGCCCCTTCCTACTGGGCCGCCCGCATGCTCCCCGTCGACGGCCTCCGCTACGAGTGAAGAGAAAGACCCCCAACCCCTCCCCGATCGGGTCGGCAATGGGGGTCTGACCCCTTTTTGATCGAGCACAAGGGGAGCCCGTGACGGCTCTGGCGGCGGTTTTTCTGGCCTTAGCGGGCGCTCGCCGCCGCCGAGGGTTGAAAAAAAACGGGGTCAGACCCCGTTTGCGAAGGGTTAAAACGGGTGGGGGCGGCGTCAGGCGCTGCGGCGGTGGTAGGCTCGCCCACCATGAGGATCTGGGAGGCAGTACGAGTCGCAGGAGTGCTTGCAGCGCTCTCTGTGGGATGCGGAAGCAGTGGAGGGTCGGAGGCTGGGCAGAGCACGGCGAGCCTCGGATGCGAGGACGGAACGCTCGACTCGAGCGTCGCGCACGTCGATCTCCAACACGACGGGAACGCGCGAAGCTACGAGCTCTACGTGCCTTCTGCCTACGACGGGGAGACGCCCTTGTCCGTGGTGCTCAACTTCCACGGCTTCACATCGAGCGGCCCCCTTCAGCAGGACGGCACCAAGATGAACGAGCTCGCAGAGCGGGAAGGATTCCTGGTCGCCTATCCGAATGGTCTCGACGACTCGTGGAACGCCGGCGTTTGCTGCGGCCGGTCCGCCGAGCTGGGCGTCGACGACGTCGGCTTCACGCGCACGGTGGTCGAAGATCTCGGGGAGCGGGGCTGCATCGACAACGCTCGCGTGTACGCCACCGGCATGTCGAATGGAGGCTTCCTATCGCATCGGCTCGCGTGTGAGGCCGCCGACATCATCGCGGCGGCCGCGCCCGTCGCCGCCGTTCTCGGCATCGACGAAGCTGCGTGCAATCCGGTACGCCCTGTGCCGATTATCCATCTACACGGCACCGCGGACCCGCTCGTCCCGTTCGACGGCGGCGGCCTAGCGGGTTCCCCGAGCGTGGAAGACTCGGTGAGCGGATGGATGAGCCGCAACGGCTGCACCGGAGAGCCCGAGGTGACCTACGAGAACGGCGCCGCGACGTGCGAAACCGTCGATGCCTGCGCTGGCGATGCAAGCGTCACCCTCTGCCGGATCGAAGGCGCCGGCCACTGCTGGCCCGGTCAGCCCTGCCCCGAACGCCTCGGCTCCATCGTCGGCGAGCCCACGTTCGACATCGATGCCAACGAGGCCATGTGGGAGCTCTTCAGCCGGTCCGCGCTGCCATAGCGGGGTGCGGAAAACCCCCTCGCTGAGGAGCTTGACGCTCGGTCGCATGCGAGCTACCAAAGGCGTCCTTTTGCGGGAATAACTCAGTGGTAGAGTGCAACCTTGCCAAGGTTGAAGTCGTGGGTTCGAATCCCATTTCCCGCTCTAAGATTGGTTAGTCGTTGCGGGTGGTTTCGCGACGGCTGACATTCTAAGCGTCGTCCCCAAGCGGGGGACCTTCCACACGATGTTCCACCTTGGGGCCGTCGACTAGCGCCAGCGCGCGGTCGAGGCGGAAGCCGTGAAGGGTGACTCGGCCGTCAATTACGGCCGCCTCTAGAGCTCGCTCGAGGGGCTTCCGGAGCGAGCCGTTGCCGTGATGGGTCCTGCATCCGCCCGTTGGGATTTGTGGTCCGCTCAATGTGGCGACCTGCCCCAACACCTGCACCGACGGCACCCCTTGCAGCCAAGGGTCCACCACCTGTGACCTCATTGGCGATGGCACCTGCGCGCCACGGGGCGCCTGCATCTGCGTGGTGGAGCCGCTCGTTTTGCCGTTGAGCTCGGACGTCGTGACGGTCACTCCGGACATCACCGCAAGCGGCGACATTCTCTTCGGCTGGAATGAGGACCTGCTGCCACCGCAAACGGTCATCGTCACCAATCCTCCCGGGCCCAACGGCATCCGTGTGTTGGCCGTGGTCCTTCAGGTCGGCATCGAAGGCTGGATGGGCAAGGTCGTTAGCATACCCCCGGACCCAGACGTGGCTGGACCGCTTCTGGATTCGGAGCTGCTCGCGATTCCGATCAGCCCATAAGCGCTCTCTTGACGAGCTAGACACAGTGCAAGACCCGCGGGCTTCGGCTCGCGGGTTTTGTCTTTCCGGCACTTACTCCGCCTACAGATCGTCGCGCCTGGCAAGACCATTCCGAGAGCGATCCTGATCACGCTCTTCGTCGGCGTCTTGATCTACGTCGGAGTCGTCTTCGTCATGATGGGCCGTCAAAGCCGCCGAAGACCACTTCGTCCTCTAGGGACAGGCTATCTCCGGCAACTCCATCAACTCGCTTCTTGGATTCTGAGCTAGCGACCCGGGGACACGCTCTCCCTCCAAAATCCGCCTCTTTCCGCACACCTACGACCCACACCGCGAAAACCCGCATTTCGCCGGCGTTTTCAACCGGCCGCGCGGCCTGTTATTGGATGAAGAACTGCTCGAGTAGAGGCCTACGAAGTGAACTGGTACCGAATCAAGACCGCGCTCGTCGGGCTCAGGCGATTGGCAGAGCTGTCGGATGAAGACAAGCAGGCCTGCATCGATGCCTACAAGTTCTTTCAGAGAATGCAGGATGGCGCGCCGACGCAGACCGCCGATGAAATGAAAGCCGTGGCGGACTACTACAAGGTCCTGAACAACCTGCTCTCGGTCTTCGACCTCGAGAAGCTCTACATCCCGCCGCAGCTAGACGAGTCACAGGGGTTGTACGGAAATCAGCTCTTGTGCGAGCAAGCCGTCTTGAAGGACCTTGCTCTGAGAGAACCCGGTCGGTCGCACCTGTTGGACATGGGGTGCGGGAGGGGGAGGATCTCGTACCACTTCGCCACACTGACGGGCGGTCGGGTGTCTGGATACAACATCGATCCCAATCAGATCGAGAGCGCGATCGACTGGGCAGCCGAGTGCGGCATGAATAGTCGGCTGCACTTCAAGGTGGGCAATCATCACGAGCCGCTCGAGTACGACTCGGGGACCTTCGACGGATGTTTCTCGTTTCAAGCGGTCTGGCCGTTCTTCAAGAAAGAGGAGCTCGATGCCCACGCGGGAGAAATGTACCGCGTGCTGAAACCCGGAGCGCGATACGCTTGCTCGGAGTATCTACTGACGCCGCACTTCGACTGGAGCGATGAGGAGCACGTGCGCTTGCATAAAGCCTATCTGCCCACGCTGGCAGCCACGCAGTCCATGTATCCGGCGGACGTCTGCGCGGCCTTGAAAGGCGCCGGCTTCGAAGTTGTCGTTTCGGCGCCTTCCAGACGCCCGGCCTGGCCGATCTGCGAGCAGAAGAGGGATTTGATTCTCCGGGGGCGAAAGGTCGTGAGGGCGCTCGAGGCGATTCGCATCCTGCCTCCGTGGATCGAGGAGTCCCTCGACCTCCTGCAAAGCGGCGGTGAGGCATGGACCGCTGCGGAGAAGGCGAAAATTGCCGACTTGAATTGGCGAATCGTCGCCGAGAAACCCCGATGAGCCGCTGAACCTACTGCGCGACCTGAAGCACGACCGCCGAGAGCCCCGTGCAGTCGGTTCCAAGGCCCAGGTTGACGGTCAGTGTCGTTTGGCCGGCTGGCAGGATGCTGCTCACGTTGTGGATGTCCGTATCCCAGAGGTTTCCGAGGAAGAAGCTCGGGCCGGTTTGGGGGTCGCTTCCATCCCACGTGTTGTTGAACATCAGGGAGGTCGAGCCGATGACTTGCACGATCTCGGTGAAGTTACTCTGGCCGTCGGGCCCCGCGAGAATCAGCGTCGCCTGACCACCCACGCTGTTGATGCCCTCGAGCAGTCGCACGTTCTGCGCGTTGCCGGCACTCTCCGCCGAGTAGCTGAAGTCGGAAAGGACCTGCGCATCGAATCCAGGGCCTCCGTAGAAGACGATCAGGCTCGCGCCGTCGGTGAGCGGAAAGGTGGGCACCGGATTGTTGTCCTCGCGGATGATGGCGTTGACGGGGTTGGTGACCGCGTACGTGCCATTTCCCGACACCAGAGCGGTCACATCGGCCGCGAAGCCGATCGTGTTGAAGTCGCCCCAGCACAGGTTTGCGCTGATGGTTTGTGTCAGATCGGCCGTGATCCGCTGCCCCTCGAACGTGATGGCATTGCTCGGGGTGGGGCTCTGGTAGAGAAGCGCCCAAACGAGCACCGCCCGAGTGACGGTGGCGCCGTCCGGCACGCCGGTGATCACGATGTCACCGTTGTCGCGATGTCGAAGCCCGGTGCCCGCTGCGGTCGCACCGCCCGTCACGACGGTCTGCGTGCCGACATCGACCGCGTGCTGGTCGCTTGCAGTCGCCGCGTTGTCCGCACTGGCCTCGACGTCGTTGATCAGCATGGCTTCCGTTCCCGGCGCGAGCCACGTCACCGTGATGCTGGCCGACTCACCCGGGCCGAGGTCACCCAAGTCGAGGGTCAGAGTGTTGCCGACGAGCGATCCCGCCGGGTCGCTAGAGACGAAGCTTCCCGCTGCTGGAAGCGTATCGACCACGACGACGTTGGTGGCGGTACCGGAGCCGGTGTTCGTGACCTCGATCGTGAAATCGAACTGCTGACCGGTGAACACCGCCGGTGGGCCGCCTGCGTCGACCGTCAGGCCCGTCCCAGCTTGCGCGCAGGCGCCGTTCATGCACATGCCGGCGCCGCCGTTGCAGCTCGTTCCGTCGGGTGCATTCGAAGCCTCGCAAAGACCCGTGTCCGGCTGGCAGACGTTGCTCTGGCACTCTCCGAGATCGGGACAGGTCACGCCCATGCAGAGGTCGACGTCTACGCAGAAGCCGCTCATGCACTGTCCTGCGCCGCCGTTGCAGCCCGTGCCGTCGGTGACCTCGGACAGCTCGCACAGACCGGTGTTGGAGTTGCAAACGTTGCTCATGCACTCGCCGAAGTCGGTGCAGGTCACGTCCATGCAGAGGTCGGTGTCTACGCAGGAGCCGCCCATGCACTCCCCGGCGCCGCCGTCGCAGCTCGTTCCGTCGGGCGCGTTCGAGGCCTCGCAGACACCCGTGCCCGGGTTGCAGGTGCTGTTCTGGCATTCGCCGAGGTCGTCGCAGGTCACGTCCATGCAGAGGTCGGTGTCCATGCAAGCCCCGCCCATGCACTCCCCGGCGCCGCCGTTGCAGCTGGTGCCGTCGCTGACGTTGGAGGTCTCGCACTCTCCGGTGGACGAGTTGCAGGCTGCGACCGTGCACTCGTTCCCGTCATCGACGCACATCACGCCCTCGCACGGATCTCCCTCGCCCGGCACGCAGGTCACCGGGACGGTCCAGTCGCTCATGCAGTAGATGGCCCCGTCGTCGGACGCCGTGATTGTGATCAAGTCCTCGCCAACCTCCGTGCACGTGTAGGTCGTCCTCTGCTCGGTCGGGCTGGTGATGGAACCCGACATCGAGCTCCAGGCGTAGCTGATCGCGTCGTCTTCTTCGTCGACCGCGGCGGCGTAGAGCTGGATGTCGTTGCCTACGGAGGTCTGAAGAGGCGCGACGACGACCGTGGTGAGCTCGGCGCAGATGTTGAACTTCCCGTTGACGCGCACGCCTCCGAAGCGCTCCGGCGCTTTGCAGCGCAGCATCACGTGGACTTCGGTGACCTCGCCTTCAGTGACGTCGAAGTTTGCGGAGCCTTTGCAGTTGATCTCCTCGTCGGTGGACGTTGCCTCCATTTCGATGAGATTGCCCATGCTCTCGGGAATGCCGAACACCTCGACCGAAGCGGTCGAGCCGGGTGCGCTCGTGGAGATGACACCGTTCATGTCGTCCATCCCCTCGCCGCTGATGCGCCATCGCACCTCGTCGATTTCGAACTCGTCCGCGATCGTCAGCTGCAGCGAGAGCGACCCTCCCGAAAGCCCGCCGCCCGTCGGCTCGTCGTTCGAAGAGCAGCCGAACGCTGCAAGAGCGCAACAGAAGTACAGTGTGAGCGAGCGCAACCGACCGAAGCCGTGCATGAGAGGGCCTCCTGAGAGTACGGGCCGAAACCCAACGGGGAGCCCGACGCTATCACCGCTCGGAGCCGCGTTTCAAGGCGATCCGCGCGCGATCTACAGGGATTGATGTGCCCCCGTGTCCTACCTCACAAACCCGAGGGGGACAGGCTCCCCCTCGAAAACCCATCTGCTTTCCAACGCTTGCGACCCACACCGCGAAAACCCGCGCTCGCACCCGTTTTTGCGGCAGCTCAGGCACCGTAACCGAGTCTAGGCGGACCAGGAGCGCTCTTCTTCGAGAAATTCGAGCGGGTCGATCTCGGGTTTGATCTTTTGGTACACCGTCGGGAAGGCTCCCTCGGCGTCGTACTTCTCGCGCATCGCCTTCCAGTGCGTGAGATCGAACATCTGCTCGAATTCTTCTTCGGTGCTGAACACGTCGCAGTAGGTGTGGAGGAAGCCGCCTACCTCGCGAACCCGATTTTCGAATCTTCGGACGCGGGTCACGGTGTCGAAGCGCTCGTCGCCGTCTTTGACGCGCTGGGGAATGCCGTAGATTCCGAGATCGAGAAAGGCCGCCGTCTCGGGCGCTCCGCCGTACGGCTGGCCGTGCATGCCCGGCAGGCGGACCATGCCGCCGTGGTCGATGACTTTGCAGGGGTACGCGAGCAGTGGGTAGATCTCGAGCTCTTCGTGCGCGCGCGCGACCATCTCGGCGAAGCTCTCGGCTGGGAACGCAAACTCTTGCCAGACTTGCTTTCGGATCGTGTTTTCGCGCTCGGCGTCCGGCCGCGTGCCCTTGAGGAAGCTCATGTTGGGCGGGAGCATCCACCCCATCGTGTATCGGAACCACGCTTCGTTGGCCGTCGGGAGGATCTGCGCCAGACACATGCACATGCTCCGGTCGTGGCGCATGAGGTAGTCCAACATCGGGATGAGCTCCTCGCGACGTCGACCTTCGCCGAGATCCAGCATGCTTTCGACGTGTTTGTAGAAGAGCGGCTTCGTGGGCTTGTCGACCGCATTGACGGGCAGGCCGCTCTCGCGGACCTCCGCTTCCGATGCGAGATGCCCCTCCATCAGCACGGCCCGATTCTTCGAGAAAATCAGGACCTCGATGAAATGAGGAGGCTCTTCTGCTTTGGCTAGGCGCTCGTACTCGGCCGCGTACCCGTCGAGCGAGTAAAACGGGCGATAGACCAACCGCACGTGAGACGGCGCGGAAATCACGCGCATCTCGAGCGCAACCAGAAGCCCGAGCGTGCCATGACTCCAGGGAAGGGCGCGAAAGAGGTCGGCGTGCTCGTTTTCGGCGGTTACGCGGAGCAGCTCGCCCCTCGCGGTGACGACTTCGTAGGCAACGACCGTGTCGTGCACGAGACCGCACACGTGGGAGTGCGTCGTCATGCCGAGCGCCATCACGAGGCCACCGAGCGTCGCGTCTTTCATCTCGATGGTTGCCTCGAGTTGAAGACCACGCGCGTCGAGATGGGAGGCAGCCTCGCCAACCGTGACGAACGGCTCGACCCGGATGACGCCTCTCGTCTCGTCGACCTCCAGGACGTTCGTCAAGTCGCTCATGTGGACGGTCTGCGATCCTGACTTGTCCGACATGCGGACGTTGAGCGACGCGGCGCCCTTGCGGTCGGTGCGGAGCGGTTTCTGCGCCCAGGGCTCGCCGGCCATCCGCGCCTCCGCATACCGCCTGACGTCCCGCTGAATGCGACGGACACGCTGGTCGTGGTCCGACGGCTTGGGCCTCGGTCGGAGCCACGAGTTCACCCGATCTACGGCGCCCGCCGCGGTTCCGGCCGGGAGCGCGACTCCGATGATGATCCACTCCCGGTGCTCGTCGGCCCAGCGCTTCAGCGCGTCCACGCCTTTGCCAATCACCCGGCGACACTAACCTTGCTTTTGGACGGGGTGCAATCGATCGGAGCTGGATGAGACGTCGACCACTTGCGGCTCCGTCAAATCGTGCTCTGGCCACCAAATGGAGGGAGGACACGCAATGCAACTCGCTGGCAAACGGGCACTGGTGACCGGTGGCGGCACCGGAGTGGGCTTTGGATGCGCGCAGCGCCTTCTCGAGCATGGAGCCGAGGTGTTGATCGTCGGGCGTCGCGATGACGTCCTCGAAGAAGCGGTCGGTCGGCTAAAGGCGATCGTCCCCGAGCCCGCGGTCTCGTGCCAGGTCTGCGACATCACCGTCGAAGACGAGGTGATTGCAGCCGTAGACACGGCGGCGGGCGGGGACGGTCTCGACATACTCGTCGCCAACGCGGGCAGTGGCTATCCGGGGCCCATCCTCGAAGCGCCCATCGACGCCTGGCAGTTCTGCTGTGAGCTCAACATCGTCGGCACTGCGACCTGCATCAAGCACGCTGCGCTCTCGATGAAGGATCACGGCGGCGGAAGCATCGTCACCATCTCCTCCGTCGGCGGCTCCAAGGTCGAGAAGTGGATGGCGCCCTACAGCACCAGCAAGGCGGGGCTCGAAATGCTCACGCGCTGCGCGGCGGTAGAGCTTGCTCCGTTTCAGATTCGGGTGAACTCAATCGCGCCCGGCTACATCGACACCGAAGCGCTTCGGGACAACTTCAGCCGGGACTTCCTCGACGGACTGGTTGCGAACACACCGCTCGGCCGCGCGGGTGCGCCCGAGGAAGTCGGCGACGCGGTCGTTTATCTGTCCGCGGACACGGGCAACTGGGTCACGGGCCAGGTATTCGGCGTCTGCGGGGGGATGAGCATTCCGCGAGGTGACGACTTCGAGGAGCTCAACCGCATGATGTACGGCGATGAGGTCATGGACTCGGTCATGGGTAAGGCGTGAGCCACGCCAAGGAAGTCCGGGTCGGCGAGCCCCACCGGCCGCTTCCCGTGAAGGTGATGAACTGGGTGGGGCGCGCCGCCAATGCGGTCGGACTTCAGCCAGTGTCCTTCGACGTGGAGCGCCTGTTTGATAGAGCGATCAAGAAAGCCGGGAGCTCCGACTTCGGTGGCAACGACTTTCGTGAGGGGCTCAACCGCTTTCTCGAGAGCGCCGAGCGCGAAGGCGATCTGACTCTCCTCGGCCGGCTGATGGTGCAGGGCTACACCACCGACAACCTCGTCAACCGCCTGCGCCTGGCCGACTGGCGCAAGAAGCACCCTGAAATCGAAAACGAAGAAATCACTCGCCCATTGTTCATCATCGGGCTCCCCCGGACGGGCACTACCATCCTCCACTCGGTGCTCGAGCAAGATCCGGCGAATCGGTCCCCGTTGGCCTGGGAGATTCAGCATCCAGTCCCTCCCGCAACACGCGAAACGTGGACAACCGATCCTCGCATCGCGGCACAGCAAAAGAAGCTCGATCAGCTGTTCGAGCTCGTGCCCGGTTTCGAAGCGATGCACCCGATGAGCGCCATCCAACCCGAGGAGTGCGTTGCAATCTTCACCCAGTGTTTCAGGTCGGAGCAGCTCCAGGTGCAGTTCAACGTGCCGTCCTATCAGGCCTGGGTCGACGACGCCGACATGCGCTCGACCTACCAGTATCACAAGCGCTTTCTCCAGCACCTTCAATCGGGCGGGGTACGCGGCGAGCGATGGGTGCTCAAGTCCCCGGCACACTTGAACAAAATCGATACGCTTCTCGATGTGTATCCCGACGCGTGCATCGTCCACACCCATCGCGATCCGATCAAGGTATGCGCTTCCGTCGCGAGCCTCACTGCCATGTTGCGTAGTGCAAGCACGGATCGCGTCGATCTTCACGAGGTCGGCCGTCAGCAGCTGGATTGGTGGGCCAAGCTCGTCAACCAGGGCCTCGAGCAACGGAAGCGATTCGCAGACCGACGAGCCCAGTTCTTCGACGTGAAGCTCCGCGAAACCGTTGCCGATCCGCTCGACGTCGTGCGCCGCATGTATGCCCACTTCGGTTTCGAGCTCAGCGCCGAGGTCGACGCGAAGATGCGCGATTTCATGGTCAACAACCCGCGCGACAAGCATGGGTCACACACCTACACGCCAGCGGACTTCGGCATCGATCCGGTCCGCGACCGTGAGCCGTTCCGGGACTACATCGAGTACTTCGGACTCGAGGAGTAGGGAGGCCTCGGATCGGCGCACATCCACGTCGTCACCGGCCATTCGTTCCCGTCGCCGAAATCACTGATGACCTCGAGGTCGAGGTTCGGTCCTCGGAGCCTGTAGAAGATCTCGCCGGCGAGATTCTTCACGCCGAGAAACCTCAGATCTTCGGCATCGCCGACGAGCTCGTGAATTCCGTCCGTCGCCCGGATTTGATCGATGTCGAAGGAGACCGAGCCGGCCCCGGCGATCTCGCCGATGGAGCCACGGCGGCCGTCGGCGCGGTACTCGACGTGCGACCCGCCGCGGTCATCGCTGAGCTCGACGCACGAGATCATCTCGGCGTCGACCAACGATGTCAGGGGACCGAAATCGGCATCCGCGTCGACGAGGCTCGGGTATACGAGTGATGCAATGTCGGCGATCGAAACCTCGACCTCGAACGGGTTGCTCACAGGCTCTCCGCCGTTGAGCAGCGAAGCGAGCGGCCCCTCGGTTTCCCAGTAAAACGAAAAGACGTTTCGCTCCCACAGGTCGCTCAGCATTTCGTCGAGCGTGCGGGTGGTTTCGACCCGCACACCCGTGAGATAGCTATCTAGGTCGAACGGGTCGGCGAGGATCGGGTCGCTTTTGCCCGGTTCGAAGAACTGGACCCAAAACACGGATCCCGGCGCCGCGGCTGGAATCGGCATCGACCAGCGGCCGTCTTCATGGCGATCGAAAGGCGCTTCCAGATCGACTCCGAACGTGTTGGCGTACTCCGAAACGCGTTCGAAGGTGTCTCCGCGGAAGATCTCTTCGTTTGAAGCGAGAACGATAGCCAGCAGGCTCTGGGTCAAGCGAACCTGTACTCGGCCGCACGTGATCAGCTCGTGAATGGACCATTCGGTGTTCTCATACAGGTTTCGTACTTCGTCCCAAGTGGCCCCATCCGGCGCACACTCCGCCAAGCTGGGCGGCGGATCCGGAGGTGTGTAAAGCGCGCTTCCCGGACGCGGGTCACGGTCGTAGCGGTATTGGGGGCTGTCGCCAAAACAGCCGGCAAACCCAAAAAGGGCGGTGGTGAACAAGACCAAGCGAAAAGTCATAAGCGCCTCCTCGCCTCTTCGACGAGCAAGTCCCGTGCCGACGTTTTCCCGTCGCAATTTCCGACGCGATGGGCAGATCGTTGTCGTCGGCAACGCACAGGTGTGAACGGAAGGGCCACGCATCCTCCACCGGACCCCCCTTGTCGGGATCCTTTGCCATGGAAACCTGGCATGGCGTATCGTTGCCAGCGCTAGGAGCGAGAGACATGACAGACACGTTGGCAAGCCTGGCGTGCGCGCGATGGGCTGCGTGTGTCGCTTTCGCGCTAACGGCTTGCAGCCGCGACGCTGCGCCTCCCGCGATCGAGGATGCCGTCTTCTCGCCCGCGGTGTTTGCGGCGCCCCCGCGCGCGCTCGGTCCTCAGGCGCGTTGGTGGTGGCCTGGTGGAAGCGTCGACGACCAGACGCTCGGTGAGGAGCTGCAGCAACTGGCCGAGCTCGGGTACGGCGCAGTCGAGCTTCAACCGTTCATGGCAGCCCTCACCAACGCCGACCTTCGCGAGGACTCCCGCATTCGTACCGTCGGCTCGCCCTCTTTCTTGGCGCGGCTCCGGACCGCCGCCTGCGCAGCCCGCGACCTCGGGCTGGCCTGGGACCTCACGCTCGGGAGCGGCTGGTCGACCGGAGGTCCCGACGTTGGCGCCGACGGAGCGCGGCAGCTGCTCCTCGCCGAGCAGACGCTCGTCGGTCCGGAAGCTCACCAGGGCCCGCTACCCGAGCCTGAGCCGCCCGACTGGATCCGAGCTACGAATGCCATCGTTCCGGCGATCGACGGCTTCGACGAAGACGTGATGCTCGTTGCAGTGCTCGCGGCGGAGGTACTAGACGCCTCCGCGGACGAGCCCGCGACGCTCGGCGACGTGGTCGACCTCGAAGCAAGCGTCGAGGGCAACCTGCTGACCTGGCAGGTTCCCGAAGGAACCCATCGGGTGTTCGCGATCTACGAGAACCGAACCCAGTACTACCCGCTCGGCAACGCATACGCGGCGCCGGTCGAGCAGGCGAGGATCATCGATCACCTCGACCGACGGGGCGTCGACGGGTTCCTCCGGCGGCAGCTCGACGCCTGGATTTCGGCGGTGGGCGACTGCGTTCCCCGTGCGGTTTTCGTCGATAGCTTCGAGCTCGCAGGCGAGCTGCCCTGGACCACGTCGTTCGGGAGCGCCTTCGCATCGAGCGTCGGGTACGACGTGACGCCGTTTCTTCCGTTTTTGTTCCTCGACGGCGGTGAGGCGGAGTACGTCAACATCTTTCGGGAGTCGCCGCAGCGTTACCGAGGCGTCGATGAACGCGGGGAGAGAGCTCGCGAAGACTACGAGGCGTTCCGGGGCGAGCGGTTCGCCGACGAAATGCTAGCTGCCGTCGACTCCTGGCTCGCCGAGCGCGGGATCGATCTGCGTCTGCAGGCGCACGGCGGGTATGCCGACGTGCTCGACGCGTATGCGCTTGCCGACGTGCCGGAGTCCGAGGGCCTCTACGCCGGTGGCTCATACGATTTCCTTCGCCTGGCGGCCTCTGCAGCGGAAGTGACCGGTAAACGGTTTGCCAGCAGCGAGACCCTCGTCACGGTGGGCGCGCTCGAGCTGACGATCGACGAGGTGCGACTTCTCTTCGGACGCGCGTTCAGCGCCGGGATCAACCGGCTCGTGCTTCACGGTCACGCGTATCCGTACGCGCATACCGACGGGGTGCGCTGGTTTCCTTTTCAACCGCGGCCCGACAGCGCGGTCACCGCGGGTCCGGCGGGCCTTTCGTTCAATCTCAGTCCCGAGGCAGACGTCTGGGACGAGCTTCCCGCGCTCAACGAGATGGCGGCTCGCGTGGGCTATGCGATGAGCAGAGGGTCGGCGGTGACGGAGGTCGCTTGGCTCTATCCGACCTGGAAGGCGGAGAATTTCCCAAACTTCGGGGTCGAGCCGGGGCGCTTCGAGTCGGAGCCCAGTCGGGAGCTCAGGCAGGCCGGCTTCACGTATACCCGCGTGAGCCGGGCTGCACTCGCTCGCTCCGAGGTCGAAGCCGGAGCCCTGAGCGTTGGCGACGCATCCTTTGCCGCGCTTCTCATCAGCGAGCTCCAGCCGGTGGATCCCTCCGTCTTGGCAGCCATCGATGCGGCCGCAGCGGCAGGCGTTCCCGTGATCTGGTTGGGGCCGTTTCCGAGCCGGGCCGATGGGCTAGTCGATGCCCAGGCCAGAGACGCTGCCGTCACCGCGCTCGTCGAGAGTCTCCGGTCGAGGGTGATCGAGGTGGCTTCGCCCCGAGAGATCGCGACAGCCCTCATCGACGCGGGCGTTTCGCCCCCACTCGAGCCCGCCGATGTCGAACCGCTCCGCATTTCCTTGGCTCATCGCCGTGTCCGGGGCGGTGACGTCTATTATCTGTTCAACGAAAGCTACGAGGCGCGCGCGGCACGGCTCCGCCTTCCGCCGGAGCTCGGGAGCGCTGCGCTGTTCGATCCCGACACGGGGCGCCAGCTTTCTGCCGCACCGGACGGCGGCGTGTTGACCGTTCAGCTCGAAGCGGTCCGCGGCGCCGTATTGGTCATCGAGCGCTCGAGTGGCTCCGCCGCCGAATGACGATCTCCGCCAAACTGATTACCACGAGGACGACGGCGAGCGTCCAGAGAACGATCCGACCGCGCAGCGGCAAGTCGAGATCGCCCAGGAGCAGCCATCCCGTCAGCGCGACGCCACCGCAGAGATTGATCGCGACGGCGCCACCGAGGCCGAGACCGACGGGCTGCTCGGCTCCGCGG
>JAHELW010000020.1:26288-28674 GCA_024643985.1 Myxococcales bacterium
ATCACGAAACGATTGAGATGCCGATGCGCACGATTCGTGTGCGGGGCCTCACGCTAGCCGCGAGCACGGCGTGCGACGCATGCCTTTTGATGCCATGTTGAACTGTCGGGCTGAGGGGGACTATGACTCGATTCTTTTCACTTCTCGTGGCGGCCGTTGCGTCGCTGACTCTCATTTCATGCGGTAGCGATGGTTCGAACGAACCTCCCAACGTGACGTTTGGCGAGACCACCATCGTGGTCGTCATGAATCCGCCGGTCAACGACGCGAACGCGACGGACGTTCCGACGCCTGGCAGCTCTCGGGGCGGGGTCACCGTAACCTCGGATGATGGCGTGACCGACACGACGGGCTCCGACGGAATCGCGGTGCTTGCGGACGTCATGCCGGGAACGCGAACGCTTTCCGTCAGCGACGGCGCGAACATGGGCGAAGTGATGGTCGAAGTCTCCGACGGCGACCTGCGCGAGCTCGCGATCGCCCTCGACTCTGCGGGCGCGGCCGTCATGCAGAGCGTGCTCTACGAGCTCTCGGGTCAAGTCACCGAAGTGACCCCCGACATGCCGATCGAGCAGGTCAACGACGCTCTTTCCGAGAGCAACAGCATCGTGTTCTTTCGTGGAGGCAACTATACCGGGAACCTGCAGTTCAGCGGCAGCAACCTCACGCTCTTCGGTGAAGGGCCGATGGGCGGGCAGGTCACGATCGACGGCAACGTGACGGTCGACGGCAGCAACAACCGCTTCCGCGGCGCCGTGGTCACCGGGGACCTGAGCATCCCGGGAAGCGCGGCGGGAATGTCGTTCGGCCGGGTAGACGGCTCGTTCGAGCTCAGCGGAAGCTCGGGCGTGCTCCTTCAGAACGCATACTGCGGCAGCGCGAGCGTCACCGGAAGCGACGCGACGGTTCTCGGAAACGCGGGCTTGGCGCCCGTCCCAGCCTCGGCTGGCGGCTGCTGAGCTATCGCGGGCGCACTTTGTAGTTGCCGCGGTCAGGGTCGTACTCGAGCGCGATCAGGCCGCGACTCTCGACGTCCTTCATCAAGTCGGGGAAGTTGCGGTAGCCGTAGTAGCTCTCGTTGAAGCCGGGGTGCAGCCGGCGAAGGGTTTGTTTGAGCATCGAGCCCCAAAGCGTGTCGTAGTCCTGATCGAGCGATTCCACCGTTTCCATGAAGATGTCGATTGCCTCGTCCTTCTTGCTCCTCGTGCGCTTCGGGCCGGTTTTGCGCGAGGTCTTTGGTTTCGCAGCGCGAATCAAGTCGTCGTAATAGATGAACTCGTCGCAGCCTGCGATCAGCAGGTCCGACGTCGACTTCTTCACGCCAACGCCAATCACGCGCTTGTCGTTTTCCTTGAGCTTGGAGACGAGCGGAGAAAAATCGCTGTCGCCCGAGAGCAGCGCAAACGTGTCGATGTGGTCCTTGGAGTAGCAGAGGTCGAGCGCGTCGACGACCATGTGAATGTCCGCGCTGTTCTTGCCGCTCATCTTGGTTTGCGGGATGTCGACGAGCCCGATGCCGTGCGAGTGGAACTCACGCACGGCCCGCTTGTACCGGCTCCAGTCGCAGTACGCACGCTTGTACACGATGCGACCCTTTTCGAGCAGCCGCTTGAGCACTAGCTCGATTTGAAAGCGGCCGGTTTCGGTGACCTGCGCCCCGATGGCCAGGTTCTCGAAATCGATGAATACGGCAATGAGTGGCTCACCCGGCATCTTCGCGTGCCGGTACTATAGTCGCGCGATGCGGAACCGCACATGGTACTTCGTCATCCTGCAGAAAATGAATCGACGTGCTCCGAGCCTGCTCGCTGCGCTGCTCCTCTTGCCCCTCTTCAGCTGCTCCGCGCTCGGGATTGGCGGGACACCGCTTCCTGACGTCAAACCTCCGAATGTTCGAGTCTCCTCGGTCCGGGTTGCGGAGCTTCCCACCGCCCGTGACCTCGCAAGCTACTACTGTGCGCAGTACTTGGGGCGGCTCGTCTGCCGAGCCTTTGGATCCGCGCCTCGGATCTCCGACATCGATTTCGCGTTCGACGTCGAGCTCGAGCTCGGGAACTCGAGCAAGGTACCCCTCCCGCTGGTGCAGACCCTGTTTGCCTTCACGGCATTTCCCCAAGAAACCGGCTCCCAAAACCTCGGCGCCGTTTGCATGACGTTCTGCGAGAATCCGAGCAACTGCAAACAGGATGCAAACGCATGTATGTCAGACGAGCCGGAGATCCGCGACATGCGAGATTTCGCCAACGCCGCTACGGGCTTCCTGATCGCAACGGCACTCGGCGAGCGCAAGCTCTCCGACCTGCGCATTCGAACCGTTCCACCAAACGAACGGCTCAAGATGGTGGTCCGGCTGGGGTTGGATCCCACGCAGATGGTCGGCTTGATT
>JAHELW010000021.1 GCA_024643985.1 Myxococcales bacterium
GCCGCCGCTGACGACCTCGACGAAGCGCACGTTGTTCTCGACGAGCCGGCGCGCCGATATAGCGATGCCCGAGCGGCACGTATGCGCTCACGCTTTCGAGCCAGCTAAGAGCGACGCCGACCAGCTCCCCGCGGATCGGATCCTCGACGTCCATCACCGAGTAGAGCGCAAAGCTCCCGGCGTCCCGAATCGCGCTCGCGATCCGCATCAGCCCGTCTTTCGTCGTGATGGTCTCGTAGTGCCCTTCGACCACCGGGGCGGGCTCGAGCTGCGCGAGCAGCCGGCTGAGCTCGAGCTCGCTGAAGATGCTCCGGAGCGCGGCGGTGTCCCCCCCGTCGTAGGCCTCTTTCACGATCGTCGCATCGATGGGTACGTCTTCGCGCAGCGTGACGAGCTCGCGCGACGTCATGGCGTCGTCCCGATGGTCGGTGAGCTTCTGCTTCAAGCTCTTCCGAGTGATGCTGTCGAGGTTTTCGTAGATGCCGTCGAGGCTCTGGTGCTCCGAAAGCAGCTTTGCAGCGGTCTTCTGGCCGACCGAGGGGACCCCGGGAACGTTGTCCGAGCTGTCGCCCATGAGCGCCAAGAGGTCGCGCACCTGACTCGGCTCCACCCCGAGCTTCTCCCGCGTTTCTCCGGCGCCGAACACCTTGTTTCGCATCGTGTCGTACATGACAACGTCTTCGCCGACGAGCTGAAGGAGATCTTTGTCGGCGCTGACGATGACGACTCGCAGCCCTTGCTCCCGGGCCTCCTTGACCAGCGTGGCGATGACGTCGTCGGCCTCGAAGCCCGCTGCTTCCACGGGCGACATGCCCCACGCTCCGACGATGTCCCGCACCCGGATCATCTGTTGGGTCAGATCGGGCGGCGCCGGAGGACGGTTTGCCTTGTAGCCTTCGAACAGGTCCTTACGAAACGAACCTTCCTTGGAGTCCATCGCGACGATGACCCCGTGCGGCTCCCGCTCCCGAAGCAGCTTGAGCAGCATGCTCGAGACTCCCGCCACCGCGTGAGTCGGCTCGCCCTTGCTGTTCGAGAGCGGCGGAAGGGCGTGGTAAGCCCGGAACACGTAGGAGCTGATGTCGATCACGTAGACCGTCTGCGGATCCCCTTTCTCGGGCAGCCCCTCCGTCATGGGCGGCCACCATCCAACGCGGCAAACCCGCGGTCAAGGAGGGAAGCAGGTTGCGTGCCCGCTTCGCCCCATGCTACGCGCAGCAGCCGAAGCCCCCGGACACCCGACGCATGTTTGAAACGCTCACGAAGGGCTTTCGCAACGCCCGTAATCGCCTCTCTGGAGTCACCGAGCTCAACGAGGAGAACATCGACCAGGCGCTCCGAGACGTCCGGCTTTCGCTTCTCGAAGCGGATGTCGAGTTCGGGGTTGCCAAAGCGTTCCTCGCGCGCGTGAAAGAAAAGGCGGTCGGTCAGGTCGTCGAGACCGCGGCGAAGTCGAAGGGCCGCAAGATCAAGGTCGGCCCCGCCGAGCAGTTCGTGAAGATCTGCCAGGACGAGCTCGAGTCGATGATGTCGTTCGACGGCCCCGCGGTCGAGCTCGCCAAAAAGCCGAAGCCGACCGGCATCATGATGGTGGGCCTGCAGGGCTCCGGTAAGACGACGACTTCTGCCAAGCTCGCGCGCTTTCTCGAAAGCACGCATGCCCGCAAGCCGTTGCTCGTGGCAGCGGACGTCGCGCGTCCGGGCGCCATCGAGCAGCTTCAGGTTCTCGGCGAGCAGATCGACGTCCCGGTGTTTTCGATTCCCGGAGGGATCCCACTCGAAATCTGCAAGCGCGGTCTCGCCCACGCCAAGAAGCTGAAGTGCGACACGATCATCTACGACACCGCGGGCCGCCTGGCGATCGACGAGCCGTTGATGAAGGAGCTCGACGAGATCCGAAGCTCGGTCGACCCTCAAAACGTCTTTCTCGTCGTCGATGCGATGATCGGTCAAGACTCGGTGAAGACTGCCAAGTCTTTCCACGAGCTCTTGGGGCTGAGCGGCGTCATCCTCACGAAGCTCGACGGCGACGCGCGCGGCGGTGCCGCGATCTCGATCAAGAACGTGACCGGCACAGCGGTGAAGTTCGTCGGCACCGGAGAAACCCTGGACCGGCTCGAGGAATTCCGTGCGGACGGGATGGCGAGCCGAATCCTCGGCATGGGCGACGTCGTCGGCCTCATGAAAGATTTCGAGGAGGTCGTCGACGAAGAGAAGGCCGAGCAGGACGCCAAGCGCATGCTGCGCGGCCAGTTCACGCTAGACGACTTCCTCGAGCAGCTGCAGACCCTTCAGAACATGGGTCCGCTTCAGGATCTTCTCGACAAGGTTCCCTTCTTCGCGGACAGCATGCCCGAGGGCTTTCAGGTCGACGAACGCGAGATCGGCCAGATCAAGGCGATCGTCAGCTCGATGACTCGCCAGGAGCGAGCCGAGGCCGAGCTCTTTCAGAAGCAGCCGAGCCGCCTCGTCCGCGTCGCAAAAGGCTCGGGAACGGCTGAGAAACAGGTCGCAGAGATCCTCCAGCGCTTCGCGTTCATGAAGCAGATGATGGGCAGCATTGGCTCGCAGGCCGGCATGCTCGGAAAGATTCCGGGCATGAAGCAGCTCGCGGCCGCGAATCGTCTCCGCGATGCGGTCAAGACGGGCGGCCTCGAGGGAAATCCCATGATGGCGAATTTGGCTGACCAGCTTCTCGAGGCCGCGGTGGCCGAACAAGGCGGGTTCGGCGGCGGGGCGGGCCCCGGCCCGAAGCGAGTCGTCAACAAAGGCAAGAAGAAATCCAAGCGCAAGATGCAGAAGAAGTCCCGTCGCAAGTCGCGCCGCTGAATGGAGGCGCCATGGGCTTCCGACGCGCTGCTTGGTGCTGCTTGCTCGGACTTGCGGTTTTTTGCACGCCGGACGTGGAGCCGCTAACGCCCGCGCAGCGCGAGGCCGTTGCGGCCTACGTTTCGAAAGCTCCGCCCTCTCCCGACCACGTCCTCGATCTGAATTTCGGTGGAAGGCTCGAGCTGCTCGGCTACGACCTCGAGCAGAGCGCGTGGCGCCGCGGCCAGACGATGCGCGTGACGTGGTATTGGCACTCGGTCGCGCCGACCGGCGAGGGCTGGAAGCTGTTCACGCACGTCGAAGACCCCGCTTCTGGACGCGTGCTCAATCAAGACGGAAACGGGACGATCCGGTGGCTCTACGGCCCCGAGCACTGGCGCGCGGGCCAGTTCATACGCGACGTGCAGGAGCTACACCTGCCCGATGACTGGGAGGCAGAACACGCGTCTTTGTACGTCGGCGCTTGGCGCGGCGACGACCGGATGTCCGTCGTGGGAGGGGAAAAAGATGGTGATGATCGCGCACTGGCCGTCACCGTCCCCGTGCGGGGTGCGCGGCCGGAGGCCCCGGGACGGGTTCCGCGCCTTGCCGTGGTGCAAACGAAGCGGCCGCCTCGGCTCGACGGCTCGCTTCGCGATCCGGAGTGGGCCTACGCCAACGCGACTCCGAAGCTGGTCGAAACTCGGACAGGCGGAGCGGCTGCCTTCGAGGCGACGGCGAAGCTGCTTTGGGATGCTCGCTACCTCTACGTTGGGGTCGACGTCAAAGACGGCCTGCTGCGTGCGAGCGATACCAAGCGCGACAGCCGACTGTGGGAGCAGGACTGCGTCGAGCTGATGGTCGACCCCGACGGGGATGGCAGGCGCTACTTCGAGATCCAGGTATCCCCCCGCGGAGTCGTTTTCGACACGCGCTACGACTCGCGAAGAGAGCCCAAGCCGTTCGGGCACGTCGATTGGGACAGCAGGGCGCGTGTCGGGGTTTCTGCGACCGGCGGTCTCGACGACCGCATCGCGGACGCCGGCTACACCGTCGAGATCGCGATCCCGTGGCAGGCGTTCAGTCTCGAAAGCGATCGCTCGGTGCGTGCCGCGGTCGGTGACCAGTGGCGCGCCAATCTTTACGTGATGGATCTCACCGGGGATGGGCAACGAGCGGCGGCATGGTCCGCGCCGGGAACTGGCGATTTCCATGTGCCAGCACGATTCGGTATCCTGACCTTCGAGGGGCCACCCGAAGACATGTTGGGGACGACCGAGCCATCGATGATTCCGCCGGAACGCATGCCAGCGTCGCTGCGCCGCGAGAGGGCCTTGGATCCGAAGGTCAAGGGCAACTTGCTCCGAGACCGGGACGCCCGTCGAAGACTTGAATCCCCGGGGGACGGTCACTAGGGTCCGCTTGAGCGGGCCTTTCCGCAGACGATGCTCCGAACACGCCTCATCGCCGGTCGCACGTCGGGCTTGATCCTGAGCGCGGTCTTCGCTTCCGTGTTCACGCTGGCAAGCCAGGTCGAGGTGGTGCTCGAGCCGCTGCGGGTCGACCCGATGCGCCCGGCTCCTGTGACGCTTCGCGTGCCGAGCAGCTATCTTCCGACCGAGGCAAAGCGAACGAGGCGTGGACTCCCTCAGCCGCTGGTCGTCCCTCGTGGTGAGGTCGTCAACGAGCCGCAGAGTCAGCGAATCGTCCGCGCCTTCGAACGGGAGCGCCGCCCTCCAGAAGGCAGCACGCTGACCGGCATTTGGATCAGCTACTTCGTCATCGCGTACATCTTCCTCGCGTACCTACGTTTGTTCACCGGCGGCCGGGGTGGCCTCTTGCGGACGCAGGCCGGCCTTCTCGTCCTGATCGGTGCGACTTGCCTCGCGGCCAAGCTGTTGCTCCTGTTCACGGCGCTGTCCCCGTTCATCCTCCCACTCGCTACGGTGCCGCTTTGGGCAGCCCTCTACTTCAATCGAGCGACGGCCGCTGCGTCGGGCCTCGTCATCACCCTCGTGTGCGCGTCGTTTTTGAGCTTTGCGATGCCGGTCGTGGTGGTCTACCTCGCGACGACGCTCGGCGTGGTCGTGTTCTTCTACGACCGCAAGCACTCCACCCACATGCTGGTGGCGGGAACCGCGGCGGGCTTGTTTGCGGCGCTTGCGCTGATCAGTGTCGCCCTCGCCAGGGGAAACGAGATCGACGTCATCGGAGACGTCGCCTCGCTGCAGGGTTCCATTCTGCTCTCCACGATTGCCGGAGGGATGCTTTCCGGCGTCCTCGGCCTTCTGCTGCAACGAATCGCCACGGCTGCGCTGGGCGTGGTGACGCGCGGCAAGCTGCAGGAGCTCACCGACGTCGATCATCCGTTGCTCCGCAAGATGGCTCGAGAAGCTCCGGGCTCCTGGCAGCACGCGCGAGCGATGGCCAACCTCGCGGAAGGCGCGGCGGCTGCCATCGGGGCCGATGCCCTGTTGACGCGTGTCGGCGCCTACTACCACGATCTCGGCAAGACGATTCAACCGAAATACTACGTCGAGAACCTCGTCGCCGGCGAGCTGAGCCCGCATGACGACCTCGAGCCGGATGTCAGCGCGGACGCGATCATGGCGCATGTCGTCGAAGGTGTTCGAATTCTGCGTGAAGGCGGCATTCCGGAACCCGTGGTCGAGTTTGCCTATACGCACCACGGAACCAGCGTGATCGAGTACTTCTGGCACAAGTATCTCGAATCGGGGAACCCGAAGGGGCTTTCAGACGCCGCGTTTCGGTATCCTGGCATGCGGCCGCGCACGAGGGAAACCGCGATCCTCATGCTGATCGATGCGATCGAAGCCGCAGCGAGGTCGGTCGAGGAGCCGAGCCGAGAGAAGTTCGAAGGCGTCGTGCAGCGGGTCAGCAACGTGAAGCTTCGCCAGGGTCAGCTCGACGAATCGGGGCTCACCGTGGAGGATTTGCGAATCTTGCAGAGCACGCTGATCGACACGCTTTGCAACGTCTATCACAACCGCATCAAGTACCCCTGGCAAGACAAGAACGACGACGAGCAGACTCAGCTCCCGGTTCCGGGCGTCGCGACCGAGCAGGATGTGGCGCGGGAGCGGAGCCGTGAGACGACGTAGCGCCCTCGGGGCGAGCATCGCGGTCGTGGTTCTGATCGGCTGCGATCAGCTCGGCAATCCCGAACAGTTTGCGACCGGGCCGACCGTCTGGACGGGCCCGTACGGACGGCTCGTGACGACGACGCGCTCTTTCCGAGACGAGAGCACGATCCGCCGGCTCGTCTCGGAGGGCATGAACGAGCTCGACTACGCCGACCCTTCGATTGGTCCCAGGGAGTCACTGACGATCGTGGTCGTGGCGCCTCGCTCTCTCAGGCGGATCCGCCGGCGAAGGGTCGATCTCGTCACCACGTTCAAGCTCCGCGATCGGCGTCCGATCTCCCGACGGTGGACCGCGTCGATCTCCTCCGACAAATGGAGCGCTGCGTTTGCGCTCCCGGAACCGCCGCTCGACGCAATTACGTCGTTGGCGCCATGAGCCCGGAGCGCGTTTCTCGCACGTCGGGAAACTCTTCGAGAGACCGACCTTCCGTGCGGAACTCGTCGATGGAGCTCAGAAAACCATCGGAGACCTCCGGGTCGAACTGCGTTCCGCCGCAGCGCTCGATCTCCGAGACCGCGATGGCGTGCGACAGCGCCTTTCGATAGGCACGATCGCTCGTCATCGCGTCGTATGTGTCTGCGACGGCGATGATCCGGGCGATCAGCGGCACGTCGTTGCCCTTCAGCCCGAGCGGGTAGCCCGAGCCGTCCCAACGCTCGTGATGCAGGTGCACTCCGGGAATCAGAGGATGCAGGAACTCGATTGGCTGCAGAATGTCGCGGCCGTGCTCGGGATGCTGCTTGAAGATTTCGTAGTCCTCCTGCGAGAGCCGCCCCGGCTTGTTGAGGTTCATCACGCAGCCGATCTTGCCGATGTCGTGCATGAGAGCTGACTGGCGCACAATCTCGATGTCTTCGTCGCTCAGGCCGAGCTTGATCGCGAGGATCTGCGCGTAGGCTGCAACTCGCGCCGAATGGCCCGCGGTGTATCGGTCCATCTTGTCGATTGCGCTCGCCAACCCCCGAATGGTCTGCTTGAACGTCGCCTGCAGGTCCTCGTAGAGCCGGGCATTCTCGATCGCAGCGGACGCACGGTCGGCGGTGGCGTGTAGAAGCTTGCGCTGGCCCTCGTCGAATCGCTTGCCCTGAGTGTAGCTGACGGCGCAGAGAAAACCGATCGTGTCTCCTCGCGCCGCGAGTCGTGCGACGGCTAGCGACTGAGGCGAAGGATCCTCTCCAACCTCCTCGAAGTACCGCCAACACCTGTCTCCGTGCTCGAGTAGCGCTGGCGCGTTGCGAAAGTGTTCCCCGAGGGCGTCGATGCTCAGCGTGTCCGGCTCCCGCCTCAAACGGAAGCTCGGGTTCACCTCGGTGCTTCGCCGATAGAAGCTTCCACCCCCGTCGCTCAACAGCACGGACACCAGGTCGGAATCGACCTCGTCGATCGCCGCGCTGCTCAGTGTGTGCACGACCTGCTCCAGCGACAGGCTGGCTGCAATCGCTTCGCTGACCTTGTAGAGCGAGAGCGCTTCCTTGAGCCGGAAGTTCTCCGCCTCCAGCCGCTGCTTTTCGAGACCGCGCCGAATCGTATGTACGACTTCTTCGACCTTGAACGGCTTGAGAACGTAATCGTAGGCCCCCTGCTTCATCGCTTCGATCGCCGTCTCGACCGTGCCGAAGCCGGTCATGATGATCGTGACGACGTGCGGCGTGTGCTTTCGGATCGCGCTCAGCAGCTCGAGCCCGCCCATGTTGGGCATCTTCAAGTCGCTGAGAACCAGGTCGTAGCGGTCACGCGACAGCTCGACGAGCGCGCCGCTTCCGTCGTCGGCGGTGCGCACGTAGAAACCCTCCATGGTCAGGAAGTCCGCGAGGATTTCGCGGATGACTTCCTCGTCGTCGACCACGAGAATCTTCGCCACTTCTTCGCTCGGTCTACCGGTCATGAGCGTTGGACCCTGGCTAGTACTTCGCGCCGCGTTGCCATGTCAAATCCGCTAGCATTGCCGCCCCACCCCCACTTTGATACATCCGCCTCGACCTTGCCATCATCGACCCGGATTACCTCGGTAGCGCTCCTGATCTACGCGCCGCTCACGCTGGGCGCTGTCGCCTGGGCCTGGTACGGGCAGCAACGTTTGGCGTGGACGTTGCCAACGCCTTGGCTTTCGGCATCATACGAGGTGAGGCTCGCGCTATCGCTCGCGCTCGGGCTCGCTTTGGGGTGGCTCGTCGTAGCGTCCACTCCGTGGCTGATCGAGCGCACGGCTTGGGCGAGCGCGCTCCATCGCGAGCTCCGGCCCATCATCGCGCCTCTCTCTTCGACCGAGATCCTCGTGCTCGCGCTCGCCTCGGGGCTGGCCGAAGAGCTGTTTTTTCGCGGCGCGATGCAGCCCGTGCTGGGGCTGGTCGTCACATCAATCCTGTTCGGCGCGGTCCATACCGGACCGAAGCGGGTGTTTCTCGCCTGGTCCGTTTGGGCTGCCGTGATGGGGCTGCTCTTCGGCGTGATTTTCGAGCTCACGGGCGTGCTCTGGGGTGCGGTGCTCGCCCATGCGCTCATCAACGCGCGAAACATCGCCTACCTGAAGGGTCATTGACGCTCGATACTCGCTTTTTTACCCTGAAATGGGTACCCGTGGAGAGCGAGATCAAGACGAGGGTAACGCCCTTCTCGGAGCCGCACATCTCTACGGACGGTGGTCAGGACTGCCTCGTCGTGATCTATGCGCCGACCTCGAGCCAGCTCGGCAAGCGTTTCGCGCTGGCGGACGGCAACGTTCGCATCGGGCGAGGACTCGAGAACGACGTGGTCTTGCACAGTGACAGTGTTTCGCGTCGGCATGCGCTCATCGAGATTCGAGGAGGCGGCTATCATCTCGTCGACATGCATTCCACGAACGGCACCTACGTGAACGACGAGCTGGTAGACATGCAAGAGCTCGGTCGAGGCGACCAGATCAAAATCGGCGACACGATCTTGAAATTCCTGAGCGGCGCCGATCTGGAATCACAGTACCACGAGACGATCTATCGCATGACGATCATCGACGGTCTCACGGCCATTCACAACAAGCGCTACTTCGTCGAGCAGCTCGAACGGGAGCTTTCCCGAGCCGTCCGTCACGGGCGCCCCCTCACCGTGGTCATGTGCGACATCGATCACTTCAAGGTCGTCAACGACGAGTACGGACATCTCGCGGGCGATCACGTCCTCAAAGAGGTCGCGCAGCTCGCGAAGTCGCGCCTCCGGCCGGACGACGTGATCGCGCGCTACGGCGGCGAGGAGCTAGCGCTGATTCTTCCCGAGACCGACCTAGGCGGCGCCGTTCTGATCGCCGACGAGCTGCGCAAGATGATCGCAGCGGCGACTTTCGTATTCGAGGACGAAGACATCGACGTCACCATTTCGTGCGGCGTTGCAGAGCTCGATGCAGGCTGGGACTCGTACGACTTCGTCAAGGCGGCGGACGAGCAGCTCTATGCCGCAAAGCATGCGGGTCGCAACCGCGTCTGCCCAGGTTGACGCCCGCCGCGCGTGCTAGGCTCGACGCGGATGCAGTCGGTTGCAGACGCTTTGGCCTCGATGATGGGGGCCTTCCAGCCGCGTGGCGAAGAAGAGGTCGCCCTCCCCGAGGCCGCCGGGCGCTACCTCTCCCGCGACGTCACCGCGAGCATGGATTCTCCGCCTTTCGACAACAGCGCAATGGACGGTTACGCCGTGTTTGCCGAGGACGTCGTTGCCGCGAGCACCTCGGACCCGGCGCGGCTCCGGGTGCATGGCGAGTCGCGCGCCGGCGGGGAGGCGCCGTCGCTGCTCGAACGCGGCACGGCCTGCCGCATCTTCACCGGTGCGCCGATGCCGCCCGGCGCAGACGCGGTGGTCATCCAAGAGGACACGCGGCGGCAGCGTGACGAGGTCGAGGTGCTCGAGGCGTCGCACGTCGGCCGCCACGTTCGCACGCGGGGAAGCGACGTGCGTGCGGGCTCGACGCTACTACGGACAGGTGACCGCGTACGCGCGGGGGAAATCGGCCTGCTCGCGAGCCAGAACATCGACCGGGTCCACGTGTTCGGGCGCCCTACCGTCGCACTGCTGTCGACCGGGGACGAGCTTCGACCGCTCGGCGCCGATCTCCCGCCGGGCACCATCGTGAACTCGAACCTGTACGCGCTCACGCAGATGTTGCGCGACCTGGGCGTCGTACCGATTGCCCTGCCCGCCGCGCCCGACAGGCTTCCGGACATCGAAGGGGCCCTTCGCCAGGCGCTCGAGGCGGACGTCGTGATCTCGATGGGTGGAGTTTCGGTCGGCGAGTACGATCTGGTTCACGAGGCCTTCGCCAACCTCGGGATCGAGCTCGGCTTCTGGAAGGTTCGAATCAAGCCCGGCAAACCACTCGCGTTTGCTTCGTACGAGGGAAAGCCCGTGATTGGGCTTCCAGGCAACCCGATCAGCGCGATGGTCACCTTCGAGGTCCTGGTGGCGCCGTGCCTGCGCAAGATGCTTGGCGACCCCGAGCCGCACCCTCAGCCGGTGGCGGCACGGCTCCGGGAAGGCTACCGCCGCCGCCCGGGCCGCGTCGAAATCGCGCGTGCCCTGGCGACGAGGGAGGGAGATGACCTCGTGGTGACGCTCAATACCCGCCAGGGGTCGGGCTCGTTGACCTCGTTCGTCGGCGTCAACGCCCTGGTGATCCTGCCGGCAGACCGGGCCGAGCTGGCCGCGGGCGAGCGCGTGGACGCGATTCTTTGGGGCGGCGGCCTCCGTGGCCCGCGTTCGTTTTTCGACGGGCTGGATTAGCCATTTTGCAAGTCATTTCGGTTCGTTTCGCGTTCAGTTCTTGACTAGTGGGACGCGATCACTATGCTCGCGCTCCCTCAAAAGGGGGTCACAAGCATGAAGAAGAGCGAGCTCAAGCGGTTTCGCACCATCCTGGAAGAGAAGCGTGAGGCGGTCGTGCGCCGGGCGCGCGAAACGATGGACCAGGACATGACCCTGGACGCGTCCGAGCTTCCGGACGAGATGGACCTCGCCTCGAGCGAGTACATGCAGTCGTTTACCTTTCGCCTGCGTGGGCGCGAGCGGGTTTTCCTCCAGAAGATCGAAAAGGCGCTCAAGAAGCTGGACGAGGGCGTGTTCGGCGTCTGCGAGGACTGCGAAGAGCCGATCAGCGTGAAGCGGCTCGAGGCGCGGCCCGAAACCGAGCTCTGCATCCGCTGCAAGGAAGACCAAGAGCGGATGGAGCGCGACTTCGCGTAGGGCCCGCGGCCTCTAGCGCGCCTGGACGCGGCGCCGGACGCCGTGGATGATGCGCCACGCGACGAACATGATCACGGGCACGGCTACGGCGAACGTGAGCTTCTTTCCCCAGGGCCAGCCCGCCCACGCGATGCCTTCCCAGAGATAGCCGAGCAGGCCCATCAAGTAGTAGGTGATCGCGACGACCGACAGCCCTTCGACGGCTTGCTGCAGCCGTAGCTGCGCCTCGCTGCGCCGATTCATCGACGCGAGCAGCTCGCGGTTCTGACCCTGAATCGACAGCTCGACCCTCGCCCTGAGGAGGCTGCTCGTCTGGCTGATTCGGCGCGAGAGGTCCTCGAGGCGGTCGCGAACCGCGTTGCAGGTGCGGATCCCGGGAGCCAGGCGTCGCTTGATGAACACGTGGATCGGTTGAAGCCCTGGAATCTTCTCCTCGGTGAGCTCGCGGTTTCGCTCGCGCACAAGGTCGAAGTACGCGTTGGTCGCGGCGAATCGATACGTGGTGTCCGAGCGCAGCCGCTCGACTCGGGCCGCGAGGTTCGAGAGCCCGTCGAGCAGGGCGCGCTGGTCGGTCTGGGCGTCCGCCTCCGTGAGCGCCTCGTTCACCCGCGCGAGCTCACGCTCCATCGCTCCGACCTCCGGGGTGATCTGCCTGGCGACCGGCAGCGCGAGGAGCGCCATCACGCGATAGGTTTCGATCTCGAGGACACGCTGCACCAGCCGGCCGGCCTGGAGCGCCGTGAGGTCCCGGGCCTGGAGCACGATTCTGCCAAAGCCGTCCGAGTGCAGCCGAAAGCTGCTGTAGAGGTACGCCGTGCCCTGCCGAACGACGCTGCCGCGAAGCGCCTGACGCTCGAAGTACCGATCCAGCTCTGCCGGATCGGGAGGACCGTCTGCCGCGTGGAACGCGAGATGAAGGGCGGTGGTGGCCTTTCCTCGGAGCGCTCCGAGCCAATCGGTGGGGATGTGGCTCAGGGCGCTCGGCTCGCGAAAGGGATTGCCGGCGACCCTGCGAATGAACGTGTACGTCGAGAATTCCGTGTGCCTTTCCCACCGAAGCTCGAAGTCACCCAAAGTTTGGTAGAGGCAGGACGCGTCCGGCCGCGGTGGCGTCGTGGCAAACCGGGTGCACAGGTCCGACAGGTGCGCCCGCTCCGCCTCCCGCTCGTCGTGACCGAGCTGGAGCGCGAGGTGGCTGATGGTGGCCGGGGTCTCGATCAGCGGAGACGGCCTGCTGTGAAGCTCTTCGTAGAGCGGTGCTCTCCAGGGGTGTACGTCGAGCGGGAGCGCGTCGGTCACGGCGGGCATCTTCAAATGCAAGCGATCCCGGGTCAACCTTCTCCGCCCTCGGAGCCGGCTGCGAGTTGGGTTTTCGCGGTGTGGGTCGTAAGTGCCTGAAAGTGTGTGGGTTTTGGAGGGGGAGCGTGTCCCCTACTCGGCGGCTTCGGGGCGGGTGCGTTTTTTGGGCTGGGGCTGGGGGAGCAGGATCGTGAAGGCGGTGCGCCCCGGCATGCTCTCGACCGAGATGGTTCCACCGTGGTCCTCGACGATGCTTTGGACGATGGCCAGGCCGAGGCCCGTGCCCCCCTTCTTCCCGTGCGTGGTGAACGACTCGAACAGCCGTCCGCGAATCTCGTCCGAGACGCCCGGACCGTCGTCGGAAAACGTGAGCATCAAAGCGCCGCCGTCGGTGCGATCGACCTCGAGGCGGCACGCGCCGCCGTCTTCGCCGATCGCCTCGGCGGCGTTGCGAGCGAGATTGTGAAACACGCGCTGCATCTTTTCCTCGTCGAAGTGCGCGGTGCCCCGGTCGTGCAGGGCGAGCTCGAGGCGAATGCCGCGTTCGGCTAGCTCCGGCTTGAGCTGCTCGGCGAGATCTTCGAAGAAGGTGTGAAGGTAGACCCTCCGGATCAAGATGCGCCGTTCGCCTTTGGCAAACGCGAGGGTCTCGCCCATCATCGTCTTGAGCAGCTGGACCTGGCGACGGATCGAGGCGGCCGTTTCACGACGCGCGTCCTCGTCCTGTTCCGGGACCAGCATTTGGGTGTAGCCCGAGATCACGGTGAGCGGCGTCTTCAGGTCGTGCAGCATGCTCGAGAGAAATCGGCCGAGCGTCGCCAGGCGCTCTTCGCGGGCCTGCTCCGCGCGCGACTGCGCCTGCGCGATGGCCGTCGACAGGTGGCCGGCGATCACGGTCGCCATTTTGAGGTCGTCGTCGATGAAGGGGGCCCGGCCCCCCGATTTGTTGAGCAGCTGCAGCGCGCCCGTTCCCTCGTCCCAGCGAAGCGGAACGCAGAGGACCGACTTCGGGTGATAGCCCACCTCGTCCGAGATGTGACTCGAGTGCCGCGGATCCTTGTCGACCTCGTTGACGATCTGGGGGCGGCCGTGCTCCGCGACCCAGCCGGAAATCCCTTGGCCGGCTTTGATCGTCATTCTCTTCACCCGGTCGGGCTCACCCCCGACCGCCGCGCGAAACGTGAGGTCGCCGGTGTCCTCGTCGGCGAGGAGGATCGAGGCGGCCTCCGCGTCGGTCGCGCGCATCGTCCGGGCGAGCACGCCTGCCAGAAGGTCATCGAGCTCCATCGCGCTGGCCGCGACCTGTGTGATCTCGAACAGGACGTCGAGCTCGCGAATCTTCTTCTCGAGCTGCTCCTTCGTTTCCAAGAGCTCGATGTTCTTGCCGACCACCGACAGGAAGAGCTTGGAGTTTTCGATCGAGACCGCCGCGTGGCTCGCCAGGGCCGTGAGAAGCTGCTCGTCCGCGACCGTGAAGTAGCCTTCGTGCTTGTTGAGCACCTGCACGACGCCAATGGTCCGGCCGTGCTGATTCTTCATCGGCACGCAGAGGGTCGAGCGTGTGCGGTAGCCCGTGCGCCGGTCCCACTCTGCGTCGAATCGGACGTCCTGATAGGCGTCCTTGATGTTGAGCGGTTTGCCGGTGCTCGCGACGGCCCCCGCGAGCCCCTCGCCGGGCTTCAGGCGGATCTCGTGAACCTCGTCAGCCTGGACGACCTTCGACCAGAGCTCGTCGGTCTCCTCGTCGAGGAGGTACAGCGTGGAGCGATCGGCCTCCATCACCTCGCTGATCCGGTCCAGAATCATGTCGAGGAGCTCGCCGAGGTCGAGGGTCGAGCCGAGCGCGGCGCTGATGTCCTGCAGCGCCCGCAGCTTGGCCCTTTCGCGCTCTACGACGTTCTGCAGTCGCAGCGCCTCTTGGCCGTCTCGGTCGCCGTCTGAAGCCATGCTGGGGCCGATACTCCCCCGGAATCGGGTATGGAAGCAACGGCCTAGGCGGCGCGGCTATTCCCCCTGTCGCAATTCGGCGCGATCGCCCATCCGAACCGCCCGATTGGCCTTCTCGAGGAGGATCGCGGTCGTGTTGGGCTGGACGTTGACGGCCCGGCCAAGCGCCACCACCTCCCAGGGATAGTGCTCGGGGGGGTCGGGAAGGGGAACCGTGGTCTCGATCTCCCGCCCGATGCGGCCCTCGGCGCTCCTGCGCCACTCGTCCCCCTGGCGGACGATGTAAAAGCGATTGCCGAGCACGACGCCCTGCTCCGCTCCGACGTTGACGAACACGATCTGGTTGGTGGACGGGAGCTTTCGCGGGTAGAGGCTCGCGACCACGGTCGCGCGCAGCGAGACGTCTGCCGGCACGACGTCGACCCAGTAGAACTTTCGCTCGAGCGGCGCGAGCCGGAAGCCCCGCTCGAGCCCTTCGAGTGAATCGACCACCAGGGCACGCCCCACGGCGCGTGCGACGTCGTAGTCCTGCAGCTGCACCGCGCCGAGAACCCGAACGAGCTCGCCCTTCTCCGAGGGCTCGCGCTCGAGCGGCTTCATCTGGCGAAACACCGTGTATACGCGATCGATTTGGGGCTCGTGTCCCTCCTTGAAGCGGACGTACACCATGTCGGTGTCGGCCATCATCATGTGCTCTTCGTTCGCGCCGATGATGAAGCCTGCGTCTTTGAGCGCGTCCTTGTTGAGAAATCCGTACTCCGCCATGTAGACGGCCTGGTCGTCGCCCGCTGCTCCTTTGGCGCGCCGAAAGCCCGTCGGAGCCGTGTCGATGACGTCGCCGTCGCCGGGCCGCAGACGCAGCTCGAGGTCGGGATAGATCCAGTGCGGGTTGGTGATCTCCGGGTTGTACGACCAGACCTGAGGCCACCGGTAGGGGTCGCCGTAATAGGTCTCGGTGATGTCCCAAAGCGTGTCCCCCTCTTTCACCGTGTGCGTGTCCGGCACGTCGGATGGGACTTTGACTTTTTCTCGCTCGGCCGGCTGCTCCGAATCGTCCACGACCATATCCACCTGCGCAATCGCCACGCCCACCATCAGCGCGGCCCACAGGCTCGTCCATCCCAGCAACTTCATGATGCGTCCTCCCGCAGCGCCAAACGCGCCGCCGCGGTCTCGGGGAACTGCTCCCTCACCTTGTCGAAATAAGCCTGAGCACGAGCCCTATCACCGCGTCTCAGATGGATCTGGCCCATGCGATACAGCGCATCGGGCGCCTTGTTTCCCCACGGGTGAAGCGTCTCCAGACGCTCGAAGTAGTCGAGCGCGGGCGCGTATTCCCTCTGCAGGTAGTGGATCTCACCGCACCAAAAGAGGGCGTTGTCGGCATAGGGATGGCCCGGGTGCATCGACGCAAACGCATCGAGCTCGACGAGCGCTTCTTTGAATCTTTGCTGGCGGACGAGGTCGAGACCGCGCCGGTAGCCTTCGATGCTCACCGCGGGCCGCTCGGCCGTAGGGGTCGCCGTCGGCTCGCCGAAATCAGGGAGGTCGGGCACTTCCGCGGTGACCGCGAGCCGTTCGTCCACGATCACGCTGTCCCTGCCCTCTTTCCAAGGATGCGAGGCACCGCCCGACACCGGCTCCGTCCCGGCGGGCCCCCGGTGGCTCTTTCCCTCGAGCTCCTGCAGCTCCGCGCGCGCGAGCGCGAGCTGACCGCGAAGGGTTCGGATCTCCTGCTCCTGGTCGTCGAGCTGCACGCGCAGCGCCGTGAGCTCCGCGTCCTGCGTCGCCGCGTCGGACGCAGTTCGAGCGTGCGAGTGCGCTCCACCCGCGGTGCACCCGATCAGCGCTGGCACGACGGCCAATGCAAATACCCTCTTCACGGCATAACCCCGCACCTGGATCGTAGGGATCCGAAGCCGCCGGCGTCAAAAAAGCCGTGACTTATCGCCAGGTGCCAAGTGCGCGAAATCGCTGATATCGCTGCGTGACGAGGGCGTCGGCGTCGAGCGCCCCGAGCGTGTCCAGCTGACGCTGAATCGCATCGCTCAGCGACCCGGCCGCCAGCTCCGGCTTGCGGTGGGCCCCACCGGGTGGCTCGGAGACGACCTCGTCGATGACGCCGAGCGCTTTGGCGTCGTGCGCGAGGAGCCGAAGCTGCTGGGCCGCCTCGGCCCCGCG
This sequence comes from Myxococcales bacterium, assembly GCA_024643985.1. Taxonomy (GTDB): domain Bacteria; phylum Myxococcota_A; class Polyangia; order Polyangiales; family Houyiibacteriaceae; genus SG8-38. Next base: position 16,603 of record JAHELW010000021.1, read on the forward strand.
GGAGCCGTCCCGCCAGAGGATCGAGGCGCAGCCCTCGGGCGTAATCACGCTGTAGGTGGCGTATTCGAGCATCAGCACCCGATTCGCCACACCGATCGCGAGCGCTCCCCCAGAGCCGCCCTCTCCGACCACGGTGCTGACGATCGGCACGCGAAGCCGCGACATGGTCTCGATTGCGTGGCCGATCGCTTCGGCTTGCCCGCGCTCTTCGGCGCCGAGCCCCGGATACGCGCCCGGCGTATCGATGAACGTCAGCACGGGCCGGCCGGCCTTCTCGGCGAGCTTCATCACGCGAACGGCCTTCCGATAGCCCTCGGGGTGCGCCATTCCGAAGTTGCGGTGGGCTTTGTCCTTCGCCGTTCTACCTTTTTGATGGCCGATGACAGCAACGATTTCAGTACCGAAGCGGCCAAAGCCAGAGATGATCGCAGGATCGTCGCGAAACGCCCGGTCCCCGTGCAGCTCGACGAAGTCGCTGAACAGGAGCTCGATGTAGTCACGCAGATACGGCCGGTCTGGATGCCGGCTCAGCTGGACCTTCCTCCAAACGTCCAAGTCTTGGTAGAGTTCGCGCTGCAGCGCATCGGCCAGGGCCTGCAGACCCTGGATCTGCGCGTCGATGCCCTCGGCCTCTGGGGCACCCGCGTCGGTGAGCTCTTTCAGCGCGGCAATGCGCTCTTCGAGCTCGACGAGCGGCGCTTCGAAATCCAAGTGGGCCACGACGCTCGATCCCTCGCACATCGCGCGCTGCCGGCAAGGGGCGGCTCAGCGGCGCGCGGTCCGACCCAGCAGCTCGTACACGCGAATCGGCTGGGCCTTGCCCTTGAGCTGCTCGGCGGGCAGCTCGCCGAGCTCGAAGCCCTCTGCCAGCTTTTCGCGCGTCCCCTCCGTGACCAGGATCTGGCCGGGCTTGGCCAACGAGCACAGCCTGGAGGCCGTGTTCACGGGATCGCCGATGACCGTGTACTCGAGCGCCTGGCTGCTGCCGATGTAGCCCGCGACCACCTCACCGGTGTTGATGCCGATTCCGATCTCGAAGGCCGGTAGGCCCCTGGCCTCGTGCCGTTCGTTGATCGGCCCGAGCGCCGCCTGCATCTCGAGCGCAGCGCGCGCGGCGCGCGCCGGATCGTCCTCGTGCGCGACGGGCGAGCCGAACAACACCATCATCTCGTCGCCTATGAACTTGTCTAGCGTACCCTCGTAGCGAAACACGATTTCGACCATGCGCTCGAAGTACTCGTTGAGCGCATCGACGACGATCTGTGGCTCGCTGGACTCGCTCATCGACGTGAACCCACGAATGTCTGCGAAGAGCATCGTCGTTTCGCGGAGCTCGCCGCCCTTTTTGACCTCGAGATGCCCCGACATCACCTGCTCCGCAATCGCCGGGGACAGCAGGCGACGAAACCGTTCGCGCATCACGGCCTCCTGCTCGAGCCGCTTGGCGAAAAGCGTGTTCTGGATCGCGACCGCAGCCTGGCTTGCGACGGTCTCGAAGAGTGCGAGATCCCGCTCGTCGAACGCGTGTGTCGCGAGCTTCGAATCCAACATCATGACGCCGAGCACCGAGTCGTCGTGAAGCAAGGGCACGCACATGGTCGAGCGGATTCCCTGCATGATCACCGACTGCGCGCTTTGAAAACGCGCATCGGCCGACGCGTCGTGTGAAAGCACGGCTTGCTTGTCCCGCACGACCGTATCGAGCACGGTTTTCGAAACGACCACCTCTTGATTGGGATCTGCGTCTTCCCCCGTGCGCACCGACACCGGCTCCAAATGGCCTTGGTCGTTGTGGAGCAGCACCACCCCCCGGTCGGCTGGCACCAGCCGGAAAGCCACCTCGAGGATCTTGTTGCAGATCGCGGTGATGCTCGTGCCGAGCTCGATCGCGCGCGTGACCTCGTGGCTCGCGCGAAGCTTTTCATACTCACGCCGGAGCGACGCGTCGTCCTCGATCAGCTCTTCGGCGAAGAACGTCTTTTCCGCGAGCACCGACACCTTCGCGCGAATCAAGTGGCCGGCGTCCGTGTCGCCGATCTTGAATCGCTGGGTCGCCTCTCGAGGCTCCTCGCTCATCAGGCGGTCGAACGTGACCTCGGGCCGCGCGTGGTCGGTCTCGAAGACGATGCGAGTCGACCCGATCGTGATCTCGTCGCCGGGCCGAAGCGGCTGGTCAGCGACGACCCGCTCGCCGTTGAGGAAGGTGCCGTTCAGCGAGCCGAGATCCTTGAGGACGTAGTCTTCACCCCGGAGCTCGATGTGGCAGTGCTCCTTCGACACCACGCGATCCAACACCTGATGCGTGTTGCGCGGATGGCGCCCGAGCGAGTTGTGCCGGAAGAGCTGACGCTCCTGCCGCCCGCTCGGCCCCGTGATGGTGATGCGAGCCATGACCCCTACATCAGGCTACCTGCGGGGGTGTCGGGCCGCAAAGATGGGGCGCGGGGCCCCGTTACGGCGACGATTCGTTGGCCTTGGTCTCGACGATGAATTCTTGAACCGCGTTCTTCACGGGCCGGGCGAAGTACACTTTCTGGTCGGCGATTTCTCGCAGGGCGGTCACGATCGGCTTGTTCTTGCTGTGGACGAGCGCGGGCGCGCCCTTGATGAGCTGCCGGGTCCGCCTCGCGGCCAAGATCACCAGCGCAAAGCGGTTTTCCTCGTGTTCCAAGCAGTCTTCGACGGTGACGCGTGCCATGGCGGCGGACCCTAGCAGGGGTCCCCAACCGCGGCAAATCCGGCAGGGAAACCCCTCGAAAAACTCTCGAAACACGCCTTGACTCGCCGAGGTTCAGGATTAGGTTGCCGCCCCATCAGCACTCCCATTCAACGAGTGCTAACGAGCTAAGGGCGTCCAAATGCCCGAAAACGGAGGGATTAAATGGCCATTCGTCCATTGCATGACCGCATCCTGGTCAAGCGCGTCAAGGAAGAAGAAACCACGAAAGGCGGCATCATCATTCCGGATACCGCCAAGGAGAAGCCCATCGAGGCCAAGGTGGTCGCGGTAGGGACCGGGCGGCTTCTCGATAGCGGAGAGGTGCGGCCGCTCGCCGTCAAGAAGGGCGACCTCGTGCTGTTCGGCAAGTACGGCGGGACGGAGGTCAAGATCGACGGTGAAGAGCACCTGATCCTCCGCGAAGACGACATCCTCGGAATCATCGAATAGGAGACTGAAGAATCATGGCTGCGAAAGAAATCATCTACGATAGCGCTGCGCGCGACCGGATTCTGAGCGGGGTCAACGCGCTCGCGAATGCCGTCAAAGTCACGCTCGGTCCGAAGGGCCGCAACGTCGTGATCGAAAAGAGCTTCGGCGCACCGACCGTCACGAAGGACGGCGTCACCGTTGCCAAGGAGATCGAGCTCAGCGACAAGTTCGAGAACATGGGCGCGCAGATGGTGCGCGAAGTCGCGTCGAAGACCTCGGACATCGCCGGCGACGGCACCACGACTGCCACGGTGCTTGCCCAGGCGATCTTCCGCGAGGGCAGCAAGATGGTCGCCGCCGGGCACAACCCGATGGAGATCAAGCGCGGCATCGACGCAGGCGTGCTAAACGTCGTCGAGGCTCTGCAGAAGCTCTCGAAGGCGACGAAGGACCCGAAAGAGATCGCGCAAATCGGCACGATCAGCGCCAACGGGGACCGCACGATCGGCGACACGATTGCCGATGCAATGGAAAAGGTCGGCAAGGAAGGCGTGATCACGGTCGAGGAGGCCAAGGGCCTCGAGACGGAGCTGGATGTCGTCGAAGGCATGCAGTTCGACCGCGGCTACCTCTCGCCCTACTTCGTGAGCGATCCCGAGCGCATGGTGGCCGAGATCGAGGACCCCTACCTTTTGATCGTCGAGAAGAAGATCTCGAACATGAAGGACCTCTTGCCGGTTCTCGAGGCGATTGCGCGTCAGCAGAAGCCGCTGGTCATCATCGCCGAGGACGTCGAGGGAGAGGCGCTCGCGACCCTGGTCGTCAACAAGCTTCGGGGCACTCTCCAGACCGCTGCGGTCAAGGCGCCCGGCTTTGGCGACCGCCGCAAGGCCATGCTGCAGGACATCGCAGTCCTCACGGGCGGCACCGTCGTGAGCGAGGATCTCGGCATCAAGCTCGAGAACGTCACGCTCAACGACCTCGGCCGGGCCAAGCGCGTCACCATCGACAAAGAGAACACGACCATCGTCGATGGTGCAGGTCAGAAGAAGGACATCACCGGCCGCATCGACACCATTCGCAAGCAGATCGAGGAAACCAGCAGCGACTACGATCGTGAGAAGCTCCAGGAGCGTCTCGCGAAGCTCGTAGGCGGTGTCGCGGTGATCAAGGTCGGCGCCGCGACCGAGGTCGAGATGAAAGAGAAGAAGGCGCGCGTCGAGGACGCGCTCCACGCGACCCGCGCGGCGGTCGAAGAGGGCATCGTCCCCGGCGGCGGAGTCGCGCTGATCCGCTCGCAGGGGGGGCTCGAAAAGCTCGACCTCAGCGATGAGCAGAAGGTCGGCGTCGGTATCCTTCTTCGAGCAATCGAAGAGCCGATTCGTCAGATCGCGGCCAACGCCGGTCTCGAGGGCTCCATCGTCGTGAACGAAGTTCGTAACGGCAAGGGCGCCTTCGGCTTCAACGCGCAGACCGAGGAGTACGAGGACCTGGTGAAGGCCGGCGTCATCGACCCGACCAAGGTGGTCCGAAGCGCGCTGCAAAACGCGTCGTCGGTCGCAGGCCTGATGCTGACGACCGAAGCGCTCGTGGCCGAGATTCCCAAGGAAGAGCCGGCAATGCCGGGCGGCCACGACCACGGCGGCGGCATGGGCGGCATGGGCTTCTGAGCCCGGTCCCCGCCAACGGATGAAAAGCCGGAGCGCAACCCGCTCCGGCTTTTCTTTTGGGGACATTCTCCCCCCTCCCAAACCCCCTAATTTCAACCACTTACGACCCACACCGCGAAAACCCGAATCTCGAGGCAGCGCTGCCGCGCATACGGGGCACGGAAAAAACCCGACGTGGGCGCTCCGCGGATCGGAGCGGCCTGCAAATGCGGCCCGTAAGACTGGCGATGTAGGCCGCGCACGCCGCTCCTCGGGCTGCGCGCCAATCGCCGGTGGTTGCTGTTGTGGCGATTGTCACTTGGCACGTCCGCTCCGACCCACGTCGCGTTTTTTCCGAGCCCCTAGGCAGAAGTCTTGCCGCTCCACAGCAATCAGTCGGCAGTTGGCGTCGCGGGCCGCGGGCCGCGGGCCCCGGGTCGAGGGCCACGGGCCAATGACCCCTTCACGCCGTTCGAGTTGGGCCCGAGACCCTGGGCCCGAGGCCCGCGGCCCGAGAGAAACGCAAACACCCACGGCCCGCGAGCCCCGTATGCGCGTCTGAGCAGCGTGCTACGCTGCGCTTCGTGGCTTCCACCGCCGGTAAGCTCGCTGAGTATCGCCGTCGTCTTCGCGTTGCGGCTGGGACCGTGCTGGCCGTGCGAGTCGTTGCGTCCGCCGCGGCGGTCGGCTTCGTTTCTTTCGTGCTGATCGCTTGGGTGCTCGGCCCCTTGACGCCCGCGGTCTGGCTTGCGGTTGGCTGGGCGGTGGTCTTCGGGATGGTTGCAGGCGCGGTCGCTTGGTCGATTCAGCCGCTGATCAAGCTGCGAGGCCACGGCGCGCTCGGGCTCGTCGCTGCCGAGCAGCCCGCCCTGCTCTCGCCTCTTCGTACCGCCTACGAGCTTCAGGCGGAGCCGGGCTTCTCGCGAGAGCTGGTCGTCGCCCAGCGAGTGGGGTTGCTCCGGCGGCTCGACGGCGCGCCCGCGCGCAAATTCATCCCGTGGGGCTGGCTCTTTCAGCCCGCGCTTGCCGCCGCGGTCCTTCTTGCGGGCGTTGCATGGTGGTCTCTCGGCTTCGATCGCGCCGCCGCCGGACGCTACGCGCTGCTCCACGCCGAGCCGGGCCCCGTCGACGGCGCCCGTATCAGTCACGTGGTCGGGCACACGAGCGCGGAGCTGCTGTTTCCCGCCTACATGGAGCGCGCCAACGAACCCGCAGAAGACGCCGACCATCTCGTCGTTCCGCGCGGGACCGCGGTGGAGTACACCATCGTGCCGATCGGCGACGCTGCGCGTCTGGTTGTCGAGCTCCCGGGTCGCCACGTGGAGGCGCGCCGGTCGCGGGACGCCTTCGTCGCATCGTTCGTCGCGGATACCGACGGCCCGCTCGAAATCTACGTCGAGTCGAGCGGAGGCGAACGACGGGTCGATCACCGAGCGCGCTCGATCCGCGTCGAGCTCGACCAGCCTCCGCAGGTGAATCTGGTCGCCCCCGAGGAAGACCTGGTCGCCGAGGACAGGCAGCCGATCGTGCTGCGGCACCAGGTCACCGACGACCACGGGGTTCAGGACCTCACCCTCATCATCAAGCTGCCGAACGGCGAGCACCTCCGAAGGCCGATCCTCACGCCTGCAGACGAGCTCCAGAAGGAGGTCTACGGAGAGACGACGATCGTGCTGGAAGAGTTCTCGCTCGCACCCGCCGACGCCGTCACCGTCTGGTTCGAGGCGAAGGATGGAAACCGTGTCGACGGTCCCGGCGTCGGACGTTCGGCGGAGCGAACGCTCACGCTCGCGTCGGAGATCACCCGCCGCCGCGACCGCATCGTCGAGCTCGAGCGACTGCTCGACTCGCTGCTGATGACGTTGGCGGTGCGCTTGGAGGAGCAACCGGTGCCCGAGCCCATCGGCGAGGCTCGCCAGCGGCGGACGAGGTCGCTAGAAGCCTATCGGGGGGTGCGAAACGAGCTCGCCAACGTTCGCGATCACCGCGGCCCTCGGACCGTGCCGCTGCTGCTCGACATGCGCAAGCGTCTGGAGCGCCTCCACGAGCGGGAAGAGACGACATATAAAGGCAGAGAGCTGGGCGCGGCCCGCCAGCGATTCGACCGCGCCATCGTTCGCGAGCTCGAAAAGGACAGTCTCATCGTCGCGGACCTGATCAGCGAGGCGAGGCTCGACGATGCCGCAGAGATCGCGCGCGAGATGCAGCAGCTTCGAAGCGAAATCGCATCGCTCATCGGAGAGCTGCGGCGCGGCCAGACACCGGAGCTCAAGCGAGCCCTCATGGCCGCGCTCGATCGTGCGGACCGCCGCATGGAAGCCCTCCGCCAACAGCTCCGCCAGGCGATGCTCTACGTCCCCGGCGAGTTCGTGAATCGGCAGGCGAGGCAGGCGAGCCAGTCGACCGATGCGTTGCAGGCCGTGCGCGAGGCGCTGGCCAACGGAGACCTCGACGCTGCCGAGGCAGCGCTCATGCAGCTCGACCAGATGATCGAAGAGATGACCCAGGCGCTGGCCCAGAGCGAGGACTCTTTGGTCGAAGCGCGGTTCGGTCCGCGAGAGCGCGCGCTGATGAAGGCGATGGACTCGATCGCCGAGCTCGAGGTCGAGCAAAAGCAGATGGCCGACAAGACTCAGCGTATCGGGGACAAGGCCATCGAACGCGCGGCGGGGGACGATGACTCGCTTGCCGCAGACATTCGCAAGAGCCTCGAGGGAATCGCAAACGAGGTCTCGGATCTTCTCGGAGGGATCGACTCGGAGGCTCTCGGGCCGTACGAGACGGGGCTGCAGGAGCGCGCCGGCGAGCGTCTCGACGATTTCGAGAAGGCGCTCGAAGGCGGCGACGTCGGAGAAGCGATGTCGATGGCGGACCGGCTCGCGCAGGCTGCGAACGCCCTCGCCAAAGACCTCGAGCTTTCGGCGATGATGTTTCGCGGCCGCAACGGTCGGACGGCTGAGGCCGCTGCGCAGGCGCGCCAGGCCGCGGCCCGGGCTCAGGATCTCCAGCACGCTGCGCGCGGCGCAGTGCCCGACGTTTCGAGTGCGCTGACGCCCCGCGAGCGCGAGCAGCTCGGAAACCAGTCGGAGCGTCAACAGAAGGCACAGCAGGCAACCCACGACCTCGCGAGGCGGCTTCGAGAGGAGGTTGGCGGCGTGCCCGTCTCGGAAGAGGCGGCCGAGCGGCTCGAGTCGATCGAGCGGCCCATGCAGCGCGCGTCTCGCGCCCTCGGCGAAGGGGATCCCGTCGAGGCCCACAAGCAGCAGCAAGCGGCCGCCGATCAGCTCCGGCGGCTTCGCCAACATTTGGAGTCGCAGCGCCGGAGCGCCGGTGGTGGAGGCGGAAGGGAGAACACCTCGCGCGGCTCTCGCGCCGACGAGCGGGTCGAGATTCCCACCGGGCGTTCTCGCGCCGACGAGCTCGCCTGGCGCCGCAGAGTCCTCGACGCGATGAACGGGGCGCCTCCGGACGGCTACGAGAACGCCGTGGACGACTACTACGAGAGGTTGCTTCGATGAGACGTACATGGCTCTTCGCGGCGTGCGCGCTCGTCGTGTTGACGGCCACGCCGGTTCCTGCGGAGCCGGCGACCCGATCCGACGTGCTCGACCTGCTCGAGGGCGCGCTGTCCGCCGGCGAGGGCGCGCCGGCCAAAGCGCTTCTCGAGAGGTACTCCGAAACCAAGAGCCGTTCCTCTCGGATCGCGGAGCTGGAGGTCCTCACCGAGTTCTATCTCGGCAACTACCAAGCAGCCGCAGAGGGTGTCGCGGAGCTTCGAAGCGACCCGAGGTCGCCCACCGACTTGGGCGACTTCGCAGACGTCATCGTCGAGACTCACGAGACCACGAAAGGGTACGAGACGCTTCGACACGACGGCTTCGAGGTTCGCTACTCGCCCGGCGAGGACGAGATCTTGGTCCCGTACGCGATCGACACGCTCCGCGCCGCGGCGGAGGCCCTCAAAACCGAGCTCGGGGTCGAGATGGTGAGCCCGGTGCGGCTCGAGATCTATCCCGACGCCGAGTCGCTCTCTCGGGTGTCCACCCTTTCCGTCGAGGCGATACGCAACACGGGCACGATTGCGCTCTGCAAGTGGGGCCGCCTGATGATCGCGTCGCCCCGTGCGCTCATGCACGGCTACCCCTGGCTCGACACGATCGCGCACGAATACGTGCATCTCGTGCTCACGAAGCTGACGCTCGACCGCGCGCCAGTATGGCTCCAAGAAGGCATCGCGAAGTTTTTGGAAACCCGTTGGCGACAGCCCCGCGCGACGCTTCCCAACGATCCCGCCTCGAGCCGACTGCTTCAAGAAGCCGCCAAGAACGACGAGCTTTTGAACTTCGATCAGCTGCACCCCTCGATCGCACTGCTTCCGAGTCAGAAGGCAGCCGCGCTCGCATTCGCGCAGGTCTCCTCTTTCATCGAGATGTTTTACCGTGGCTACGGCGCCGAGGGCCTTCGCGCCGCGCTCGAGCGCGTGGGTGAAGGCGAGGACGCGCGAAAGGCGCTGGCGAAAGTCGCCCGGCTGCCTTGGAAGGCGCTCGAGGAGCAGTGGAAGGCCAGTCTCAGCGACCGTCCGACCGCTCCTCCCGCGCGTCTCTTGCCGAGGTACTTGAGCGGCGAAGCGACCGAGCAGGACGAGGTTGCCGACGTCGAGCTCGAGCGCGCGCGCAAGTTCGTTCGGCTCGGCGACATGCTTTGGGTGCGAGCGCGCCCAGCGGCGGCCTCGGTCGAATACGGCAAGGCTCACCAAGCTGCGCCCGCGGACCCGGTCGTGGCGTCGCGCTACGCTCGTTCCGCAATTGCCGGCGGTCGTCCGAAAGATGCCATCGCCCCGTTGATGCGGACCCTCGACCGCTATCCGAATCACGCGCCCGCTCTTTCCAGCTTGGCGACCGCGATGTTTCGAACTTCGCGGCCCGATTTGGCGCAGGAGGCGGCCACGCACGCGATCGCACACAATCCCTTCGATCCGCAGCCTCATTGCATTCTGTCGCGGCTCCGGGTTCCTCAAGCGGAGCACGAGGCTACTCTCTGCGCTCAGCTCGGTGGGCTTCGGGAGTGATGTGGCAATTCCTCCGTGCAGGCGCTAGAAGGTGCCGGTGACCGAACCCGTACGAAGCACTCCCCCCAAAGCGCCAGGCGACGCCTCCGACGTGGGGCGCGTGCAGCAGCTCGCCCGAGCGCGCGATGAAATCGTGTCGCGCCTCCGCCAGCGCATCATCGGTCAAGACGAAGTGGTGGAGCTGTTGCTCATCGCTCTGTTCTCACGGGGTCATGGTCTGTTCGTCGGTGTCCCCGGGCTCGCCAAGACGCTCCTGATCACCACGCTCGCCGACGCGCTGTCGCTTCACTCGAATCGGATTCAGTTCACACCCGACCTGATGCCGAGCGACGTGACCGGCACCGACGTTCTCGAAGAGGACGCGACGACCGGAAAACGCCACTTCCGGTTCATCCCGGGGCCCGTGTTCACCAACATCTTGCTCGCCGACGAGGTCAACCGAGCGCCACCGAAGACCCAAGCCGCGCTCCTTCAGTCCATGGCGGAAGGCCAAGTCACGGCAAGCGGCAACACCTACGCGCTCGAGCAGCCCTACCTCGTGTTCGCGACGCAGAACCCGATCGAGCAGGAAGGTACGTATCCACTTCCCGAGGCACAGCTCGACCGCTTCCTCTTTCAGATCGACGTGCGCTACCCGAGCACGCACGAGGAAATCGAAATCGTGAAGAGGACGACCGCGCCGATGCCCACCACGATCACCCCAGTCCTGTCTGCGAAGGACATCATCGCGTTTCAGGACCTCGTTCCGCGCGTTCCGGTCGCAGATCACGTGGTCAAACACGCGGTCACGCTGGTCCGTGCATCGAGGCCCGACGACGTCAAAGCCTCCGAGCTCATTCGCAGGAACGTTGCGTTCGGAGCGGGTCCGCGAGCCAGTCAGGGCCTCATCATCGGCGCAAAGGCGCGCGCGATCCTTCATGGACGCTATGCTGCCGAGGTCGAAGACGTGCGCGCCCTTCTCGAGCCCACGCTCAAGCATCGCCTCGTGATGAATTTCCGAGCCGAAGCGGAGGGCGTGACGGCCGAGGACGTCATCGCGGACATCAAGCAAAGCATCGAGCCGTGAGCCGCGTGCTCGAACCGGAGCTGGCCGTTCGTCTCGCCGGTCTGACGCTCCGGGCCAAGCGAACGGTCGACGGGCTGCTGGCGGGCATGCACCGAAGCCCGCACCGGGGAGCAAGCGCCATCTTCAAGGAGCACCGTGCGTACCGCCCCGGGGACGACCCGCGGCTGATCGACTGGCGCGCCTATGCGCGATCCGACCGCTATACCATCAAGCACTTCGAGCACGAGACGCAGCTTCGTGGCACGTTGGCGCTCGACATCTCTGCGTCGATGCGGTGGGGAAGCGGGGACGTCACCAAGATGGACTACGCTTCGACCCTGCTTGCTGCCCTAGCCTACGTGCTGACGCGTCAGGCAGACGCAGTGGCCCTGGTCACGTTCGACTCGGCGGTCCGCGACCGCATCCCGGCTCGCTCGGGCCCGGCCCATCTCGACTATCTCTTGCGGTCGCTCGCCGCACCGGCCACCGCGGCAGGAGGCACGGCGCTCCATTCTTCGCTCGACGAGCTCATCGAGCATGCCGGCCGCATGGGGCTCGTCGTGATCGCCAGCGACCTGCTGGACCTCACGAACGACGCGCTCGATCCAGTGGCGCGGATTCAGGCACGCGGCCATCAAACGGTCGTGCTTCACGTGATGGACCGGGCGGAGCTCGAGCTGCCCTACGAGCATCCCATGAGGTTCGAAGGACTCGAGGGCGAGCCCTACGTCGAGGTCGACCCGCAAGGCATCCGCAGACGCTACAAGGCCGCGATCGACGAGTTCCTCGCCTCCTGCCAGCGGCGCGTCGTCGCCGCCGGCGCACGATACCTGCTGGCGAGGACGGACCAGCCTCCGGAGCACGTGCTGCTCCAACTCTTGCGTGCCGGGTGAGCGATGGGTTTCGGGCTTCCATGGGCGCTTGCCGGTCTCGCCGCGATTGGAATACCCATCGTCGCGCACCTGCTGCGCCGGCAGAAGCTGCCGCGGCAGACGTTCCCGACTATCGCGTTCTTGCATCGCATCCACGCCACGCGCGCCGCTCGTCTGCGCATCGTGGACATGCTCTTGCTCCTCGCGAGGGTCGCGAGCTCTGCTGCTTTCTCGATCAGCGTCCGTCCGTCATCCATCGCGGCCATCGAAAGCG
>JAHELW010000162.1 GCA_024643985.1 Myxococcales bacterium
GAAGCCATGCTCCGAGATCGATCGATGCGCCCCGCCGCGGGGTCGCTTCGCCGGCGCTTCGCTTCTCGAGGTATTCTCGAGTCCGCAGCACGACGGCGTAGGGATGAGCAAGGTGGGAGCTGCCGGAAAGGGAGTGAATGTCACCGGTCCACTCGGACGACTGCGACGCCTCGAGCGTTTCCGAGGGAAGAATCACGGGTACGAACACGCCGGCGTGGTGCTTGGTGAAGAGCCCATGACCGACGAGAACGAGCACGACTCCAGCAGCAAGCGCCGAGGCGCGCAGGACGCGCACCCGTACCGGCTCGGCCGGGCTCCCAAACGGCAGCAGGGCAGCCAGAACGAATAGCGGTGCGCTGAAGACGAGGCTCGCCCGTGCGAGCACCGAAAAGGCGATCGTAACGCCGGCGAAGAGCGCGATCGTGACCCCGCCCCGCCGAAACTGCGGAAGCAGAAACAGCGTCTGGGCACTGGCTGCGAGCAGAAGCCCGAGCGAGTCACTCAGCACCTTCGATTCGAAGAACAAGGCGCCCCCGTAAAACGTGAAACAGATCGAGCTGACGAGCGCGGCCAACGCGTCGCCGCAGAGAAGGCGGTTGACGACGACGAAAAGAAGCCCGCACATCACGCAGCCGAGCAAAAGCTGGACGACGGCCACCGCGACCGGGTCCTGGATCACGGCGAGCGCGTAGCCATAGAGCGGGCTGAAGGCGAGCAGCGTCGCATCCCCGTGCTCCCCGGCGAGCACGTGCGCGGCCTGCTCCAAGTAAATCACTGAATCGCCGACCGGCCCCCAGAGGAACGGAAGCGACCGCGCATACTGAATGATGTAGACGACGCGCACGGCGAGGCATACGCTCACCGCCAGCGTCAGAAGCCACGCGACCCGCCTCATGGAGATCATCCTACTTCGAGATGCTGCATGGCGCCCGATCTCTGCGTCAGCCCAGCTCGAGCCAGACGGCGCGATGATGATCGAGGGTGAGACCCGCGGCGAGCGAAACCCGTTTTCCCGACAGGTGGTCGAGCGCGTCGCCTGCGTCGCTCCATGGGGTCAGAAGCTCGGCGCTCATCGACTGCGTGGTTTCGGCGAAGTTCGCGACAACCAGAAGTCGCTGTTCCCCGTGCGACCGGAGGTAGCCGAAAAGATGGGCACTGCCGGTCTCGATCACCTCCATCCCGCCGTCGTAGAGCGCGGGAAGCTGTTTTCGGAGGTTGAAGAGCTTGACCGTCTCTCGGAAAAAACGCCATTCAATCGTGTCCGCGTCTGCGAGGTCTTCATGTGCTTCCCACCGCCGCCGGCAGCGATGTACCCATCGGCTGTCGCTCATCTTTCGCGGGTCGTGGAGATAGGTGTAGTCGTTGATCATGCCGTATTCGTCGCCCGCATAGAGCAGCGGAATGCCGCCGATACTCGCCTGAATCCGCATCAGCAGGGTGATGCGGCGAACCGCTCGCTCGATGAGCTCGTCGTCCTTGCGTTCGAGCGCCTCCTCGAGACCGGCGAGCGAAGAAAGCGTTCCGGAGATCCGCGTGTCACCGGTGAGGGGATTCTGCTGAAACTTCCTGCCACGCGCATAGGAACCCGGAAACTCCCCGGTGAAGAACTCGTTTAGAAAGCGCCGATGGCTTGTAGGGTCGATTCCGATGCTGCGAGCATCGTCGTCGTCGAACGTCCAGCCGATGTCGTCGTGAGAGCGGAGGTAGTTCATCCACGCACAGCCGGCGGGCAGCCGATAACGGTTGCGCATCGAGTGCTTCAGAAGTCGCACGTCCCTCGTGGCAATCGCCTCCCAGAGCAGCGCCATCAGCAGCGGATTGTAGGAGAGCTGGCACTCCTCGGGGTGCACGTACCGAATGACCTCGCTCGGGTGGACGATGGCCTCCGATTTGAAGAGGAGCGACGGCGCGGCGATCCGCGCGATCGCGTTGAACGCGCGAATGATCGTGTGGGCCTCCGGCTGGTTCTCGCAGTCGGTCCCGAGCCGTTTCCAAAGGAAAGCCACCGCGTCGAGTCGCAGCACCTCGACCCCGCGATTCGCCAGGAACAGCATCTCCTCGGCCATCGCGCGAAAGACCTCTGCGTTGGCGTAGTTGAGGTCCCACTGGTAGCTGTTGAAGGTCGTCCAGACCCAACGCTCGAGCTTTCCGCACCAGGTGAAGCTTCCGCGACGCACCTCGGGAAAGATGTCTCGCAGGTAGCGTTGGAACTGGTCCGGGAGCTCACGATCGGGAAAGGTGAAGTAGTACCCCACGTAGTCGGGATCGCCTGCCTTGGCTTTGAGGGCCCACTCATGTTCGTCGGACGTGTGATTGAACACGAAATCGAGGACGAGACTGATGCCCTCTGCGCGTAGCACCGCGGCGAGCTCCTCGAGCTCTGCGATCGTTCCGATGTCTGGGTTGATCGAACGGTAGTCGCTGACCGCATAGCCACCGTCGTTTTCCCCGTGCGGGGTCGCGAAGAGCGGCATGAGGTGGAGATAGGTCAGTCCGAGCTTCTTGAAGTAGGGGATGTGATCTTTGAGCTTTGCCAGGTGATCGCTGAAGAGGTCGACGTAGAGAACGATGCCCACCATGTTCTGCGATTGAAACCAATCGGGCTCGGCCACGCGCGCCTCGTCGAGGCGGCGAAGATCTTCGGGCCGGTCGAGCCACGCGCGAATCAGCGACCTTAGAATCCGCTCGAGCGTGTAGTGAAAATCGTATTGCCAGCCGTAGAGGTCGTACAGATGGGCGAACAGGCGCTCCCATTCACGAAGGAGGCGGTTCTTGAAGCGACTCCACTCGAAAGCGAGCGGCTCGAGCTCCCCCTCGAAGGTCCGCTCGAGCTCTGGCAGCAACCGGCGCAAGGACTTTCGCGCCTGCTCGGGGCGCCAGTCTTGTCCTGCGCCAATCATCGTCGATCCGTTCCGACGGGCGCCAGCACCATCGCCGTCCGCGAAGGAAGGTAGAGGCTCAAGAAGTGGCGCTGAATCGGATCGGGAAGAGTGTGGTGATGCTGGCTCGGGTCGCGTCGCTCGAAGCCGCCGTACTCGCGACGGTCGGTGTCGAGGATTGCCTGGAACGTCCCTGGCGGCGCCGGCATGCGATAGTCCGGGAACGACCGGCTCGGATGAAAGCTCGCAACGAACACGAGGCCTGCGCGAAGCCAGGCAAGCACTTTGGCCTCCTCGTCGACGTGCAGGAGAAACGCTTCTTGCCCGTCCGGCACGCCGTGCGCCCTCGCAAACGCGAGAAGATCGCGATCGAACGCAGCGAGATGGCGGTAGCGCAAGGCGTCGTCCTCGGCCAGATGCCATTGGCGCCTCGCGTAGGCGTACGACCACTGATTGCCTTCGCGTGGAAAGTCGATCCACTCGGGGTGCCCGAACTCGTTGCCCATGAAGTTGAGGTACCCGTCGCCCGCCGTGCCGAGCGTCAGCAGGCGGATCATCTTGTGGACCGCGATGCCGCGTTCGACCACGAGATCCTCGCTCGTCGTGGACATGCGGTCGTACATGCGCGGGCCGAGGAGCCGGAAGATCAAAGTCTGGTCTCCAACGAGCGCCTGATCGTGTGACTCCGCGTAGCTGATCGTCGCCTCGCCCCGCCGGCGATTGTTGAGCTCATACCAGAGCTCTCCGAGAGACCACTTCTCGTCGGGCGTTTCTTTGGTGAGCTCGATCAAGTGGTCGGCGATGCCCATCGCAAACCGGTAGTCGAAGCCGGCGCCGCCCTCCTCCACGGGCCTCGCAAGCGCCGGAAAGCCTGAGACGTCTTCCGCGATGGTGATCGAACCCGGGTTCAGCTCGTGAATCAGCTCGTTGGCGAGCGCGAGATACGTCAGCGCGTCTTCGTCGATTCCGGGGCCGAAATACTGGTCGTAGCTCGTGAAGACTTTCCCGAGACCGTGGTCGAGGTAGAGCATGCTCGTGACCCCGTCGAAGCGAAAGCCATCGACACGATACTCGTCCATCCAGAACCGGCAGTTCGAGAGCAGAAAGTGCAGAACCTGCGGCTTGCTGTAGTCGAAGCAACGCGAGCGCCATGCGGGGTGCTCGCCTCGCGCACCTTCGTGGAAGTAGAGGCTTTCCGTACCGTCCTGGCGGGAAATGCCTTCCACCTCGTTTCGCGCCGCGTGGGAGTGAACGAGATCCACGAACACCCGGAGCCCCAGTCGGTGGGCCTCGTCGATGAGCGACTTGAGCTCGTACGGCGTGCCGAAACGGGAAGAGCACGCGAAGAAGCTCGAGACCTGATAACCGAAGGAGGCGTAGTAGGGGTGCTCGGCAAGCGCCATGATCTGGAGCGCGCCATAGCCGGCGTCGCGGATGCGCGGCAGCACATTCTCTTGGAACTCCAAATAGCTTCCGACTTTTTCCTCGGGCTGCGCCATGCCGACGTGGGTCTCGTAGACGAGTAGCGGGCCGTCGAGCGGCGCCGGGGGTGCGTGACGCCACGCATAGGACTCTCGGGGCTGCCAGACTTCGGCGTTGAAGCTGCCGGTTGCGGGGTCTCGGACGACGCGTCGAGCCCAAGCGGGAATCCGGTCGCCCTTTCCTCCCGGCCAATCGATCTCGAGCCGGTACGGATCGCCATGGGCCAACGCGTCGGCGGGAAGCCGAATCTCCCAGACCCCTTCGTCACCTCGTGTGAACCGATAGTCGGCCGAGGGACTCCAGTCGGAAAAAGGCCCCTTGAGGTGAATCGACGCGGCGTTCGGAGCCCACTCGCGAAGCACCCACTGCCCGTCGCGAACGTGAAGGCCGAAGTACTCGTGGCCGGAAGCAAACTCGGGAAGAGTGCCGGTCGACGCGGTGAGCCTGGCCCTGACGCTCTCGGTTCTCTCGAGGCGTCGAAGCAAATCCGCCCGGTAGGGGGCCAACAGCGGATCGGACTCGACCAAACGGTCGACCGTTTGCGGGGCGAAGCTCATGACGAGAGAGGCAGCATAGCGCGGACACGCTCCGCCGCCTCGCTCACCGACGCCTCGACCGCGGGCGACAAGCCCTCCCCGAGGGAGGTCGGTGGGTCGATGGAGACTCCAATCACGGTCACGTCCAGGGCGGGGTTGAAGCGCGCGGCGAGGTCGATGGCCTCCAAGACCCCTATTCCGTGCGATGAAACCGGGCGAAACGCCGCACCGAACGCGAAGCGGCGAACCACGTGAATCGTCCCGGGCGGGCCACCGCCGACGACCGCGTCGATCACCACCACGGGAGAGGTGTCGCCCATCAGAATGTTCAGCAGCGCGGCGCCGTCATCGACTCCTCTCGCGGAGATTCCCGAGGCCATGAGCTTCTCCGCGACCGCACGGCCGACACCGTCGTCGCCCGCGTATCGCTGCCCGACGCCGACGATGCGAGGCGAGATGACCACCGAGCGCCCCTTCCTCAGCGCCGTTCGACGGAAAGGCGCAGGAAATGGGTAGCGCACGAGATGCAAGGGTCGTAGTTGCGAATTGCATGCTCGGCGCGCGCGCGTGCATCGTTGTGCGGCAGCGACGCTAGCGTCGGCGCGATGGCTCGGAGATCGTCCTCGATGCTGGGCTGGTTCTGCGAAGTCGGCGGGACGATCTTCGCTTCCACGATGTTCGCCTCGGGGTCGAGCTCGTACCGGTGATACAGAATGCCTCTCGGCGCCTCGGTCGCGGCTGCTCCGCGGCCCGCCCTGGGGGGCGTCTCGACGGACGATGCCTCTGGCGGGCGATACTCTTCGATGATGTGAATCGCTTCGTCGAACGCGTAGATCACCTCGACGCCGCGCACGAGGATCGAGCGGAACGGATCGATGTAGCCCGGCTCGAGCCCTACGCGCTCGGCAGCGGCCTTGGCGCGCTGGGAGAGGCGCTCGGCGTTCAAGGCAAACCGTGCCTGCGGCCCGCACACGTACAGACCACGCCCCACGATCCTCGAGTGAAGGGCGGTCGAATGCGGGACCTGCTCCTCGACGAAGTGGTCCTCGTAGTCCATCGGGTCGATGTCGATGCCGCGGGACGACGCGATCCGCCCCTCGTTCATGGGGTACTCGGTCGGATGCTGGAGCGCGACGTACTCCACCTCGCGCTCGAGCGTCGGGAAGTCGAACTCGGCACACCAGTCGAGGAGGCGTTCTGCTTCCTCCAGCGCGGCCTCGAGATCCGGGAGCAGACGACGCAGCTCTTCACGCCGCGGCGCGCGATAAAAGCCGCCGACTTTGACGTTGATCGGGTGAATCTCGCGGCCGCCGAGGACGGTCACGATGGCGTTGCCCGTCTTCTTCATCTGAAGCGCGCCTTGAATCCGTTCGGGGTAGCGCTCCGAGAGGGTCATCACGTCCGGCACGCCGACGAAGTCAGGCGCGTGGAGCATGGTCATGTGCAGCACGTGACTCTCGATCCACTCGCCGCAGTAGAGAAGCCGCCGAAGCTCCCTGAGCGCCCCGTCGCAGTCGACGCCGAGCGCTCGCTCGAGCGCATGGCACGCGCTCATCTGATAGGCGACGGGGCAAATGCCGCAAATCCGCGATGTGATGTCAGGCGCCTCGGATGCGGCTCGGCCGCGAAGCATGGATTCGAAGAGCCGCGGCGGCTCGAAGATGCGGAGCTGCACGTCGACGACGCTCTCGCCTTCGAGCTGAATCATGAGCGAGCCCTCGCCTTCGACCCGGCATAGCTCGCCGACGGTGATCATTCGGGTGCCGTTACTCTTGGTCGCCATGTCGCTCCGCCTCCGTCCGGAAGGGCTCCGCCGCCGCGTTGAAGTTGGAGAGGAGCCGGTAGATGTCGGGCCGCCGGACTCCCTGTTCCAGCATGCCTTTTGCCAGCGCGTCCGGCTTTGCGTCCTCGCTGGGGCCGAAACACCCGTAGCAGCCGCGGTTGTAGGTCGGGCAGAGCGCGCCGCACCCCGCATGGGTGACCGGACCGAGGCAAGGCGTTCCGTGCGCCACCGTGACACACACGGTTCCGCGCGCCTTGCAATCCATGCAGGTCGAGTGAGCGCGAATTGCGGGCTGTCGGCCCTGCAGGAACGCCACGATGACCTCGATGAGCTGACCCTTGTCGACCGGGCAGCCGCGAAGCTCGAAGTCCACGGGGATGTGGGCGCTGATCGCCGTCGAGGTAGCGAGGGTGTCGATGTACTCGGGCTTTGCGTACACGGCGCGCATCATCTCCGCGTGGTCGCCGAAGTTGCGCAAGGCCTGAATGCCGCCAGCCGTCGCGCAGGCTCCTATCGTGACGAGCTTCTTCGACACCTCGCGAATCTCTTGGATGCGCGCGGCGTCTTTCGGAGTCGTGACGGAGCCCTCGACGATCGAGAGGTCGTATGGGCCGGGCTCGACATGGCTCGTTGCCTCGAGGAAATGGACGATGTCGACGGCGGCCGCGATCTGCAAGAGCTCGTCCTCGCAGTCGAGGATGCTGAGCTGGCAGCCGTCGCAAGAAGCAAACTTCCATACCGCAAGACGCGCTCGCGCCATCAGAGCCCCCTC
>JAHELW010000163.1 GCA_024643985.1 Myxococcales bacterium
GATTCGACCAGCTCGTGGAGCTCTATCAGCCGAAAAAGGTGGTCCCCGCGGCGGTGGAGTTCGTCGACATCGCCGGTCTGGTCCGAGGCGCCTCAAAGGGGGAAGGCAAAGGAAACGCGTTCCTCAGCAACATCCGCGATGCGGACGCCGTGGCTCACGTGGTCCGCTGCTTCGAGGACGAAAACGTCGTCCACGTCGACAATCTCGTGGATCCGCTGGCGGACATCGAGACGATCGAGACCGAGCTCATCCTCAAGGACCTCGAGACCGTGCAGAAACGGCTCGACAAAGCCGAACGTGCAGCGAAAGGCCAGGATGCTTTCGAAATGAAGGCCGTCACGCTCTGCAAGCGGCTCGCGGCCGCGCTCGATTCCGGCAAACCCGCCACCGCCGTCGAGGCCGACGACGAGGACGAATCGAAGATCCTGCGAGACATGTTCTTGCTCACCAACAAGCCCTCGTTCTTCGTTGCAAACGTCAAAGACGATCAGCTCGCCGACGTCGACGGCGATCCCTTGGTCGCGAGGGTCCGTGCGATCGCAGAGGAACGCGGAGTGCCGATGGTCGTGATCAGCGCCGCCATCGAATCCGAGATCATGCAGCTCCCCGCAGAAGAGCGCGCCGAGTTCATCGATTCACTCGGGCTGGACGAGCCGGGCCTTCACAAGGTGATTCGAACCGGATACGCGACGCTCGACCTGATCACCTTTTTCACGGCCGGTGAGCCCGAGGTCCATGCCTGGACCATCAAACGCGGGACGAAAGCGCCTCAGGCAGCGGGAAAGATCCACACCGACTTCGAGCGCGGCTTCATTCGCGCCGAAGTCATGAAGTGCGAAGACCTCTTCGAGCTCGGCTCGGAGCAGGCGGTGAAGGCCGCGGGCAGGCTGGGAGTCGAAGGCAAAGACTACGTCGTGCAGGATGGCGACATCATGCACTTTCGCTTCAACGTATAATCAAAAGTCATCCGTGTATGCGCGGAAGCCGGTGATTGGACCGCAGTCGGTGTCGAACAGGCGTAGCCCTTTTTCGTCGACACCCATGTCCTGGTTGTTGCGGCCGGTCGCCCCGATTTTCAGGTTCGCGTCGGTATACGCGAGGAAGTCGCACATCTCGCCGTACTGGAGACCGCGCGTGATCGTATCGTCGGTGTTGTTGATGAAACCGCACTCCGAGCGGAGCCCGCGCGCGCCGTTGTTGTTCATCGGCGGATCGATGATCGAGCCGATCGGCTCCCCGATCCGGTTCTTGATCTCGAAGATCGTGTCACGCGTGCCGTCGTCGTGGACGAAGCTCAGGTTGAAATAGTTGCCCCACTGGTGGTAGTGGCCGAGGACGTAGTAGACGTTGTAGTCGACCTCCGGCTGGCCGAGGTGCTCCATGAAAGGCTCGCTCAGGTCGCAAAACATCGACGTTCGGGACTCCGTCGGAACCCCGTCGACCATGGGCGGAATGCGAAGGTCACCGATGGCGAAGCTGAACGGCGTGAGGCGCACGGACACGTCCTCGCGCTCTGCGGTCTCCACCTCCATCGTCATCGTGGTCTCCATCGGTGACGGCGAGATGTTGAGGAGGTGCGTGCTCCCGACGATCATGCTGCGCGGCGGAATCTCGAGTGCGGCCCCCTCTGGAAACGCCTGGAGCTCTGAAAGGGCCTGCGTCGACTGTGCAAAGAAGACGCCGCCTGCGGCTGCCGCGAGATACTCGCGGAACCCGCGGTCGCTGCAGCGCCAAGTCCCTTCGAGCGAGGCGTCCGGGCCCTCCACGTCCAAGTCGGGCCGATAGGCGTTCTCGGGCACGAAGAACCAGTTCGAGTGGTGCCAGGCGCCCTCGTTGCTCTGCCGGATCTTGCGGACGTAGAGCGGCGCCTCGTTCCCGAGCACCCAGCTCTGGCAGACGTTGGTGGTTTCTTCGCCGACGTCGAGCGTCTGGGGGTCGAAGGTGTGGCTGAGGGAGACCACGAACTCGGCGGTCCCACCGCTGCCCGCGGTGCCGCCCGTCCCTGGATCCCCGGCCGTGCCCGCCGTGCCGCTCGACCCGCTGTCGCCGCAGCCCGTGAGCGCGAGTCCCAAAATGGTTGATAAAGCTATCAGACGCATGGCGTTAGGTTTCCTCATTGTGGGGGTTTGATCAAGCAAAGCGGGGCGGGCCTCGACGCGCGCCCGCCGCTCCCTCAAAGGTCCGTGTTTTCGGTGGGTTCGAGCACCCTGGCTTCGATGAGCATGTACTCGTTCGACCCGTGGTTATCGACGTGAAAGAGAAGCTGCGTGCCGGCCGGGTAGTCTTCTTGCGCCGTCCAGGTCGCGCGTGGGAACTCCGACTGGGGCCATGGAATCGGCACGCTGTAGTCGAGCGCGAGCTCGTCCCCGACCGCAAACATCATGCGCGCCTCGCCGAGCGCGGGTGCGGTCAGGATCGCGTGGAAGGTTCGGATTTCGACGCGATCCCCGGCTCGAATCGCCCGCAGCGACGGTTGCTCGAGCGTCAGCCAGTTGCAGAGCGGCTCCGAGGGATTTGGCATCCTGGTGTAGACCGCCATGACCGTGAAGGTGTCGAGGCACTCGGGAACGTAGGCCGTGACGCAGGGGGAGCCCGGGTCGAAAGTCACACACTCTCCTTCGGGCCATGGATATTGAGGGCAGTCGACGACCGTGGTGTCACAGACCGCGTCGGCCGGCCGGGGCCCGAAGAGCGCCTCGCCGTCGTCCGTCGGGACCCACTTGGTGTTGTCCACGAGCGGCCCCGCGTTGCTCAAAACGCTGCCTCCGCTGCTCCCGCACCCGAGGACCGAGGCGAGACAGGTGACCACCGCAATGACTCTAAGCATGATGTCGCCCTCCAAGCTGGGGCTTGGCACGCGCGCTCTTCAGCTTTCGCGTGGAACGCTGACCCGCACCAAGACGTCGGGTTTGACCTTGAGCGCACCGAGCGCTGCCGTGTACGGCTTGATGCCGAAGTCCGGCTGGTGGATGCGCACCTCGCCCACCCATCGGCCGCCGTCGACCCGCACGCTGGCCTGAACGCTGCGCGACTTTCCGTGCATGTGAAGCGTGCCCTCGACCGCGAAGCCCTCGCCGCGAGCGACCACGTTGGTCGACTCGAACCGGATCTCGGGGTGTTTGCGGACGTGCAGCACGTCCTTCGTGATGTTGTCGTGAATCTTCTTCTTGTCGCCGGAGCTGAGCTCGCCCGGGTCGTCCCGGCCGTCCACCTGCGCACACGCGACTTGCAAACTGCTCGGATCGAACGTCGCCCGAATCTGATGGGTCGTGTCGTCGACCTCGATCGAAAACCGCTCGACCTGCATCTTCAGGTCGTGCGCGAGCCGGGCGAGCAGCCCGTCTTTGAACGAGAATACGAGACATTCGGAGTTGTAGGCGTCGAAGCGAGCCATCGTTCGCGATGTAGCTCACGGCACGAGAATCGGCCAGCTCGTTTACAGTTCTATTACAGTTACGGCGTCTCGACGTAATACGAGCCGAGAAGAATGAACATCTCTTCCTCGGTCGTCACGCCGCCGCCCACTGGGCACGCGTCGCACGTGCCACCTTCGCCGCACACGGAGTCGTCGCCGTTGCACGACATGCCTTGGTTGGGGCCGCCGTAGCAGGCCCGCTCCTCCGGCTCACAGCCGCAGGTGAAAAAGTCGAATCCACCCCGCTGCGCGAGCGGCGCGAAGATGTCGAGGAACTCGCAGGTTTCCGCTTCGGGTTTGGTCGACTCCCGGCGAACCTCCTCGGGATTGCTCGAGCCGTTTTCCCAGCGCGCGCAGTATTTGAACGTGCGATCGCGTTCGTCGGGACTGTCGAACTCGAGGATGTCGTCGTCGCGAAATCGCTGGTAGAGCGGGTCTGCGTAGTCGAAGCTGATGTAGTCGGGCTCCCGCTGAGGCTCAGCGCAATTGTTGTTGGGCGCATCGCCCTCGCACACGTCGTTCGGTGGATACCAAACCCGAAACTCCTTGCCGTAGCGGTGCGTATGGGAGCTGAGGGTCAGCAGTCGCCCGTACTGCGGCATCGTGAACGAGCCGCAGGACTCCGCGGACTCGAACGGATCGATGACGCCCATTCCGAAGATGTCATCCGCGTCGAAGATCTGCGAGCGCCGGTAAAGAAGCTCGTCCGACGGAGCGAACTCTAGGTTCATCCACTGCTCGACCGTCGTGTCGGCCTGAGTGAGATTGAACGCGTGGCTGTCCCAGATGATGAAGCCCTCGACCGGCGCCAACGCGTAGACGTTCCGCGGGAAGCTCTCGCGGAAGCTCGACTCCTGCGCGGTCGCGAGATTTTGCCGCGTCGTCGCGGTGCCGAATAAGCCCGCGGGCGTCCCCATCTCGGGCGGACCGTTTTGATACGTGATGCACGCAACGGTCGTTTGAGGCGCGGTCGTGCATTGACTTCGGTCGCCGCATTCGCTGCCGCCCGGCGTGCAGTCCGCGCCGGCGTTGTCGCCTCCGAGGCACTTCCAGTTGTTCCACACGGCGCCGTTCGGGTCGTAGTGCTCCGGCTTTTCCTCGGGCGGCACGTAGAACTCGACGATGCTGTGGTGGGACTGCGGGTCCTGCGCGAGGAGCACTTGGTTATAGACGAAGCAGTCCCGATCGGGGCCGCCCTGCGGCTCTCCGCAGGGCACGATGAACTCTTCCGGAATCCGATCCGAGTAGTCGTAGTAGCTGACGAAGCAAACTTCGCCTTCGCCTTCGGCCGGTACGGTCCAGCCGCCCGAGTAGAACTGGACGCCCTCGTCGGCCGCCGGCGCGGGGAGCGGCTGAATCTTGTTCGGGGCGAGGGTGCCCTCGAGCGAGCAGTCCGTGTACTGCTCGGAGCCGTTCACGATGTCGGTCTCGGGAGCTCCGCCGCGAATCCATGCGCGGAGAAGACCGAGGTCGTTCTCGCTGAGGACACCGTTGCCGGTCGGCATCGCGCCGCCGGAGATCGGATTCGGAAGCCCGCTCAGCTCGAACCCTTCGGTTTTCGCCGCCACCTTTTGGTAGAGAAGGCTGAGGTCCTGCTCGCCGGGGAAGACGCGCAGGTAGTCCCCCGCGTTCGCCTCGACGTTGATCAGGTTCGCGTAGGCGTTTTCGGGTCGAAGATCGAGACCGCCCTGCGCCGACTCCCCGTGGCAGGCCGACGCGGTGCAACCCTGCTGCTCGAAAATCTGCTGCTGGATCTGCGCAAACGTCGAGTCGACGTCGCAGTTGGACTTCGTACCGGTCGAGCTATCGGAACCGCAAGCAGCCAGCGCAACGACCGCACACGCGGCGAACGCGTATTGAACGAGTTTCATTAGAATCTCCAAACGGGGTCTTAAGCTGATTTGAGGGGCGGATTGTTCCTGATTCGGCTATCGGTGCAAGCAAAAATGTGAGGAGTGCTCAGAAATGATAACTCCGGATCGGGCTTTCGTACACCAGAAGGATTAAGGCTCGGCGACGTAGAACGAGCCGAGCGGGAGAAACATCTCGTCGTCGGTGGTGACGCCGCCGAGAAGCGGGCACGCATCGCACATACCCCCCGCACCGCAGACCGCGTCGTCGCCGTCGCAGGCGACGCCCTGCGAATCCCCGCCGAGGCAGACCCGGCTGGAAGGGCTGCAGCCGCAATAACCGAGCGGGAACGCACACGAAGGTGTGTTGGGCTTCGTCGACTCGCGCTTCACCTCGAGCGGGTCGTCGGCGCCGTTATCGTAGACCGCGCACGCGAGGAAGGTGCGATCCGCCTCGACCGGCGACGAGTAGTCGTTGGGCGGCTCGTAGTACGTGTACACGGGGTCGTCATAGAGCCGGCTCACGTAATCGGAAGGGCGCTCGGGCGGAGAACAGCTGGAAATCGACGCGCACGGCTCGTTTGGAGGCAGCCAGATTCGGAAGAGCTCGCCGCGCTTGTGCATGTGGGAGCTGAGCGAGAGGAGCTTCGAATACTGCGGCAGCGTGAAGGTCGAGCAGATCTCGCCCTTCGTGAACGGTGCGATCGGACCCATGCGAAAGATGTTGCTGGCATCGAAGATCTGGCGGCGAAGCCACGTGCGCTCCGCCTCGGAGGCAAACGTGAGATTCACCCATTGCTCGATCGTGGTGTCGCTCTTCGTCAGGTTGAAGCCGTGGCTGTTCCACGAGACGAAACCGCGAAGTGGAAGCACCGAGTACACGCCGACCGGTGGAAGGTCGATCGTCGTCGACTCCTGCGCACCGGAGAGCCCCACGGTCGTGTCGGTGGGACCCCCCGCACCGCCGCCGAGCCCGAAGTCCCCTGGCGCGTCCGAGTAGCCGACGCAGCCGACCGACGGCAGCGCGCGCGTCGCGCACTGGCTCCGTTCGCCGCACGCGCCGACGACGGTGGGATCGCAGCTTTCGCCGTCCGCCTCGCCGCCCAAGCACTGCCATGGACCCCAGTCGCCCGCTTTGGGGTCGGACTCGGGCGTGTAGACGTTGATGATGCTGTGGTGGGACTGCCCGTCCTGCGCGAGCTCGTTGCGCCGAAACGCAAAGCAGCGGCGGCCTTCTCCGAACTGCGGGCAGTCGACCTGGTATTCCGCGGGGACGCTGTCCGCGAAATCATAGTAGGTCGCAAAGCAGACTTCGTTTTCCGACTCCGCGCCCAGCGCCCAGCCGCCTGCGTAGAACTGCACGCCTTCGTCGGCCGGCGGAGGCGGAAGCGGATTGATCTTGTTTGGGTCGGGCTCGAAGGTGCCTTCGCAGCCAAGGAGCTCGAGGGTGCGGCCTACGAGGTCGTCCGCGCTGGCTCCCCCACGAATCCAGAGTCGCACCGCCTCGAGCTGATCCTCCGAGAGCGGCTCGCCGTTGATCGGCATCGCTTGACCGAGATCTCCGAGATCGGTGCCTTCGGTCGCGGCGGCAACCTTCTTGTAGAGAAGGCTCAGGTCTTGGTCGCCTGGATAGACGCGCAGAACCGAAGAGTCGACCGTGCTCGGCTGGCGGACCAACGCATCGAAAGAGCCACCGGCGCGAAGGTCGAGACCGCCGAGCATCGCATCGCCGTGACAGGTGCTCGCGGTGCAGCCCTTGGCCTCGAAGATCGTTTCCTGAATCGCATCGTAGGTGCTCGTGTAGTCGCAGCCTTTCGGTGCGGTGCCGTTACTGCCGCCATCGGTGCCACATCCGGACGCGGCAAACAGAAGGGCGGTGCAACAGGCGAGCGCTGTTCGGAAGGAAATGGGCATGGGCTCGTCGAGGCTCGGGGTTTCCAAGTGAAGCATCGGGGTTCTCCGTTGACTCTCATTCAATTGACTGAGCCGGCGAATCCGCGCAAGTCTTGCGCCCTCGGAGAAAAGTCCACCATGCCTCTAGAGATGCTGTTCAAGGCCGCAAGCTACGCGGTGCTTCCGTTCTGGCTGCTGCTAATTGCCGCACCGCGTTGGAGTGGGACGCAGCGACTGGTGCACGCCCCGGTCGTGCTTTTGCTGCT
>JAHELW010000164.1 GCA_024643985.1 Myxococcales bacterium
GCCGACTTCATCCGCGCATTCGAGCACGAGGCGAATCGGCGGGACGACCACATCCAGCTCTCGCACTTCGATGCGCCGGAGCAGCTTGAGGCGCGCCTCGGCCGCGTCGTCACGGTGCTGTCGACCGTCGAAGACATCGAGCATTTCAAGGGGCTCGTGAGGGTCTCCCTCGCGCTCCAGCGCGACAGGCCCTTTCCGATCATCTTTTTCGACAAGAAGCTGTTTCAGAAGACCGGTCTTGCCCGATTCGAGGGGGAGCTGATCCTCGTGCGCGGGCGGGTCGAACGGTACGAAAAAGGCGCATACAGCACGCTTCAAATCGTCGTGACGGATCCGCGCCAGGTCGTCCTGCCGGACCTACCGTCACCGAACTGACGAAACGCGAGGCGCGATCGGCCGATAACTCCGCCGGACCCAAAGAGCGGGAGGTCGAGATGTCTGGAGTGGGACTATGGCGGGGCGCCGCCGCGTGCCTGGCGTTGTCGTGGAGCGGATGCGCAGAGGGGCCGATCGAGGGCGACGGTCGCTGCGCGTCGATTGAGCCGGGCGACCTGGTGCTCAGCGAGGTGCTTGCAAATCCGGAGGGCGCCGACGGCGACCGGGAGTACATCGAGCTCTTCAACGCCAGTGGAGCACTCGTGGATCTCGACGGCGTCGTCCTGTCGACCGCAAGAGCCGACGGACAGCTGAGTAAGAGCCACCGGTTCGTAGACGTGTGGGTCGAGGCCGGCGACTACTTCGTCGTCGGCAACGCGGCGGACCAGGCCGCGCCGGCGTTCCTCGACTACAGCTACGGCAACGCTCTCGGCAGCCTTCGAAACTCGGATGCTCAGGTCTCGCTCTCGTGCGGCGCGAAGCTGATCGACCGGCTGGTGTACGACCGAACGTCGGACGGCCGCGCGCTCGAGCTCGACGGTGCGCTGACGCCGAATCACGAGACCAACGACGAGCCAGCGCGATGGTGCGCGGCGCGCACGGAGGGTCCTGCGCTCGCAGACGGGAGCTTCGGCACGCCGGGGCAGCCGAACGACCCGTGTTCGGCCGAGGTGGGCTTCGGAGACACGTGCGTCGAAGCCGGTGAGCTCCGTGAGGCCGTGCGACCGAGCCCCGTCGACGTCCACATCGCCGAGTGGATGCCAAACCCCGAAGGGCTCGACGCGGACCTCGAGTGGGTCGAGATGCTCGTGTCGCGAAACGTCGATCTCCAGGGGCTCCAGCTCGGGCCGGCGGAAGACCAGCTCTCGGCTGCAATCGCCGACGAGGCCTGTTCTCCGGTCGACGCGGGGACCCGGGTCGTTTTCGGGGCGAGCCCGGCAGCGGCTCCCCGCGTCGACGCGGACCTAGACTTCACCCTAGGGAACACCGGCGCCCGGTCGATCGTCGTCGCGCTCGACGGAATGGTGCTCGACCGCGTCGACTACGAGGGCTCCACCGAAGGGCGCGCGTGGCAGGTCGGAGCGAGTGGAGAGGTGTGCTTGGCGAGCGCAGCGCACGAGTACGCTTTGCAAAACTTCGGGACACCCGGCGAGCCGAACCCGGCCTGCACCTCGGAGCTCGAGCACGGCACGTGCCTCGATGGAGCCGTCGCCCGCGCGATCGTCCATCCGTCTGCAGGCGAAGCGCAAATCACCGAGTGGATGGCGGACCCCGAAGCCGTCGGGAGTCGAGACGGCGAGTGGGTCGAGATTCAGCTGAGCGCATCGGTCGACCTCAATGGGATGTCGTTGACGGACCTCGCCGGCTCGGTAAGCGAGCTGCGGAGCGAGGAATGCATCCGCGTGCCTTCCGGCACTCATGTCGTCTTCGTTCGAAATCTCGATCCGTTCGCCAACGGAGGGATCGAGGGGGCGGTGGGCCCACTCTCGCTCTCGCTGAACGACCGCGAGGAGACAATCACGCTATCGGTGCTCGGCGAGGCCCTCGATTCGGTCAGCCATGCGCGCGCGGAGCCTGGCGTGGCGACACAGGTGGATGCGCTCGGCGTCGTCTGCGCGGCAACCGACCCGTATGGTGACGGGGACTTGGGAACGCCCGGCGCAGCGAATCCTTCGTGCGGGTGAGTGGAGCTCTGCTCGCGGCGGTTTGGGTCACCGTCTTCGTTCCTCGAACGTCACGCGCGGTCCCGTACGAGATATTCGTCGACGTCGAAACCGAGGAAGACCTCTACGAGCTCCTGGTCGCCGGTCAGATCTCGAACGCATCGTTCGACGCCCTTCTCTTGCTCCACCAGACGAAGGTCGAGCTCGAGAACGCCGATCGCGAGCGTCTCTATCTCCTGCCGAACCTCGCCTACGCGGACGTGGATCGGATCATGGCGTACCGGTCGGACGTAGTTGTGATTCAGTCGCTGAAGGAGCTGGTTTCGGCCGGTGTCCTCGGCGAGACGCTCGCCCGTTCGCTCCGAGCGTTCGTTTCGCTGCCGCAAACGAAAGCGCCCGGCACCGGGGTGCATGGCTTTGCACGGCTGCAGGCCGCATGGAGCGGCCGGTACGATCGGCTGCCGCCCCCATTCGCGATTCAGGCGCGAATGCGCGCCCGGCGAGGTCTCGACGCCGGCATCATGGGCACGCTGACGCGCAATCAAGTGCGACGCGTTCGCTGGGATTCCATTCGCGACGCGCTCAGCGTGGAGCCCGAAAAGGTTCGCTTCGAGATACCGAAGGCATACTTGGCGTGGCGCGGCAACGGCTGGGAGGTGGTCGGCGGAACGTACCGCATCGGCTTCGGGCAGCGGCTGACGTTCGACGTGACCGACCAGGTCACACCCTCCGGAGCATCCGGCGACTACGAGCTCAGAAGGGTCCGCGAGCTCGGGCTTCGGTGTCGTCGAGCTCCAGGAGAGCTCACCGTGTCACCTTGCGGAACCGAGCCCGTGGCCCGCGTGACGCCGGACTTCCGCTGGACGAATCGACTCACCGGTGTGGCGGTCGGCTGGAAACGAGTGACGGCGCGCGAGGATTGGATACGCGCGCACCTCTGGAGCTCCTATCAGGTGCATCGGGTCGCGCAGGCGGAGCTCGTGAATGCAGCGCAGTGCCGGGACCCGAGACGGGACGACGACGCGCAATGCCGAGCGCCTTTCGTCTTCGTTCGAGGCGATCGCCCGTCCGCGCCATCGAGCACGCTCACGTTCGCGAGTCTCCCGATGGTCGTTGCCGAAGGCCTCGGAGGCGCGCGCGTGAGCTACTCTTGGCACGAGCGCGCGCATCTCGGGTTCACCGGATACGGGTCTGTGCCGCAGTGGCGAGTTCGTGGGGTCGAGCTCGGGTTTCAGGAGTCGGCCAAAAGGCCCTTCGGGGGGCCTTTTGGCGCCGTGGGTATCGACGCTGCGTGGGGTTTTGGGAGACAGGACTTCTTTGCCGAGCTTGCGCGCAGCTTCGATCGCCAGGTGGGCGGAAGAGGCGGCTACGGAGCGGTTCTACGAAGCGTCACGGCGCTCCCGGCGGGCGAAGTCGACGTATCGGTGCGCTACTACGGCTCGCGCTACGCGAACCCATACGCGCGACCGGTGGCTGCGGCCGACGAGCTCGATGGCCTGCGCGCCCGCGATGAAGCGGGATTTCGGGTCCGTGCCGCGATCGAAGCAGCCCGTGGCATCGGAGTTCGATGGATTGCCGACGCGTGGCGAACGCTCTCGACGCGGGGTCTCCGCGCCCTCTTGTTCGTGCGGGCGGACTTCCAGATCGGCGCCATGCTCGCCTTGTCCGTGTGGGCAGAGTACCGAAACGCGGAAAACCGCGCACGCCTTGCCAGCCAACTCACGTACGCCGGCTCGTCACGATGGAAGCTCTCGTGCCAGCTCCAGCATGCATGGCTCGAGGAGCAGACGCGAGGCTCGAAGCTTCGACAGGACCTCACCGCTTTGGCCAGTCTCATCGCACGGCCTGCGCACCTCCTTCGGCTCCGCTTTCGCGCACGCTACGATTTCCAGGATCTTCAAAACAACCATCGGCTCCCGCAGACGTTCTGGGCCTTTTTGGAGGCCGCCGTGGGCGTTCGCACGCGGGACACGCTGCGGGCGCGCTACGACTTCCGCGTGTTTCTCGATCGGCGGGAGTCAACGCGTGCGAGAGCTCCGAATCCGGAGCACTGGCTGTGGCTGGAGTACGTTTTTCGCTACTGAGCTCGGCGATCGTCCACCGGTCCGGGGTCAGGGCTCCGCGAAGACCTTTTTCAGAAACTTCTGAAGCTCCGCCCAGCTCTTTCGGTCAGCCTCCTCGTCGTATGCGAGGGGCATGTCGAACTTCTTTCCGGTTTCGGTTGCGGCAGGGTTCGTGAAGGCGTGCTTGACGCCTGGGTATTCGATGAACGTGTAGTCGGCGCCTGCCGCGTCCATTTCCTTTTTGAATGCCTCAACCTGCTCGGCGGGCACGAGTGGGTCAGCGCCTCCGTGAAGGACGAGGATTTCGGCGTTCACGGCGCCTTTTTCGGCTGGGGCTTCGGTCGCGAGATTGCCATGAAAGCTCGCTACGCCATCGAGGTTGCGGCCGAAGCGCGCCATCTGAAGAACGACGGCGCCGCCGAAGCAGTAGCCGATCGCGGCCATCCTCGAAGGGTCGGTCGAGCCGTGCTTCTGCAAGAGCTCGTACGCGGCGTCGAAACGTGCCTTCGCCGTGTCCACGCTTTGGATGGCCTCCATCATGAACTTCTGCGCGTCCCCGGGATGTGCGGCCTCCTTCCCGTCTCCGTACATGTCGAGCGCCAGCGCCGTGTAGCCCTCCTCGGCGAGCATCTTGGCCCGACGCCGCACGTAGTCGCTGTGTCCCCACCACTCGTGGACGACGAGCACGCCGGGGCGGGGGCCCTGCTTCGACGCGTCCCATGCGAGGTAGCCTCGAAGCGTCGTGTCGCCAGCTTGATAGGTTACTTCTTCGCCGCGAACGTCGGGCGCGGTCGGTTCTTTCATCGGCTCTTCCGTCTTCCTCTTGGTGCACGCCGTCGAAGACAGCACCAGGAGGAGTATGAGTAGCTTCATGAGTTTCCTCCTTTGACCTGGAGCCGCAGCCGTCTTTGCCAAGGCCCGGGCGGCTCGTTACCGTGAGAGTATGATTCGAAGTGGGTGGGTAGGCAGTCTCGAGGCTGCGGTGTTGTTCGGGAGCGCGTTGACCATCGTGGCCTCGGGGGCATCCGCCGAGGTTTTCTCGGCAAATCCGAGCGACGACATCGACGCCGTCGAGGCAACGATCAACGGGCTCGGCCCGGGCGACGAGCTCGTGCTCTCCGGCGGCACCTATACGCTTGGCGGACGCTTTTCCTTTGCCATCGCCGGCACCGAGGCCCAGCCGATCGTGATTCGCGCGGCCGACGGGGAGACGCCGCATCTGCATCGTCCGAATGCGAGCCAGAACATCATCGACATCGACGACGCAGAGCACGTGATCATTCGCGGCGTCGAATTTTCGGGAGGCTCGGCGGGGATTCGTATCAGCGCCGCGCGGTTTCTCACCATCGAAGACTGCGAGATCCACGACACGGGTGATGTGGCGCTTCGCGCGAACGATTCCGGAGTGACCTACGAGTCGCTCCGGGTCCTCCGCAATCACATCCATCACACGAACAACA
This sequence comes from Myxococcales bacterium, assembly GCA_024643985.1. GTDB lineage: Bacteria > Myxococcota_A > Polyangia > Polyangiales > Houyiibacteriaceae > SG8-38. Next base: position 5,563 of record JAHELW010000164.1, read on the forward strand.
CCGGCGAGGGGATGTACCTCGGGTGCAACAGCGCGGGGTGCGAGGTCGTCGATAGCCTCATCGAAGGAAACTACATCCACCACACCAATCAACCGTCGGTCAGCCAGGGCGACGGCATCGAGCTCAAGGAAGGAAGCTCGGGCAACGTGATTCGCGACAACGTGATTCACGATACGAACTACCCCTGCATCCTCACCTATGCGAGCAACGGAGCGCAGAACAGGATCGAGCGGAACGTCATGTGGAACTGTGGCGATCACGGCATTCAATCGGCAGCCGACGCCGTAATACGCAACAACATCGTCCTTGGCGCCAACGCGGACGGCATTGCGATGCAACCCCATCAGTCGGGAAGTCCCTCGAACCTCGTCGTCGTGCACAACACCGTTCTGAACGCCGGCGGCGACGCGATGAGCCTGCGCGGCATCTCCGGCTCCGTCGTGATCGCGAACAACGCGCTCTACTCGCAGAGCGGGCAGTCGTTCTATGCGAACGGCACCAATGGTCTGACATTCGAGGGCAATGCCGGCGTGGGCGAAGGTACGCTACCTCTGACGAGCGGTGATCTCGACCTCGACTTCGTCGACGCGAGCTTCGCAGGCGCGCCGCCGATGGATCTGTTTCTGACGCCGGATGGCGCGTTGATGGCGTCTGGAAGCGCTGCACACGTTGCGGAGTACGACTTCAACGGCACGCCGCGCGACGGAGCTCCAGACGTTGGCGCGTATGCCTATGCGGGCGGTGGAAACCCGGGCTGGCCGCTCTCAGAGACGTTCAAGACCCCGACCGGTAGCAGCCCAGGCGCCGGCGGAGCAGGCGGGAGCCCGAGCAACGGTGGAACCGGCGGCAGCAGCTCGGGTACTGGGGGCGCCGCAGGGGGTGGACCGGCATCGGGTAGCTCGTCGGGCTGTGCCGTCACCCCTTCAGACGACCCGACGGCCGGCCTCTGCTGGCTGCTCCTGGTCGCCGCAGCCGTGCGTCGATCCGCTCGGCGAGACTGAGCGCCCCCGGGCCGAAGACAAACCCCGCGCGAGGACGCGTCGGTCTACTTGCGCTTGGCTTTGCGCTCGGCGACCTCGGCTTGCACTTTCTCGACGATGTTGCGCGGCGCGGGGGCGTAGTTTTTGAACTCCATCGAGAACTGGCCGCGGCCGGAAGTTGCCGAGCGAAGGTCGCCGATGTAGCCGAACATCTCGCTGAGCGGGACGTCGGCTTTGATGCGAACGTTGGTGTGGCCCTTTTCTTGGGAGCTCACGATGCCGCGGCGCCGGTTCAGGTCACCGATCACGTCACCGACGTTCGCGTCCGGCACGAACACGTCGACTTTCATGATCGGCTCGAGCAGCTGGGGGCCGGCTTTCGGCATGCTTTGTCGAAAGGCCGCTTTCGCTGCGGTTTCGAAGGCCATCTGCGAAGAGTCCACCGCGTGAAACCCGCCGTCGTTGAGCGACACCTTGAAGTCGAGGAGAGGGAATCCGCAGAGCGGCCCCTCTTCCATCATGAGCTTGAAGCCCTTCTCGACGGCGGGAATGAACTCCCTCGGGATGTTGCCGCCGGTGATGTTCGACTCGAACACGAACCCCTCGCCGGGCTCCGCAGGCTCGATCGCGTAGTCGATCTTCGCAAACTGGCCCGAGCCACCCGTTTGCTTCTTGTGGGTATAGCTGTCGGAAATCGCCTTGGTGACGGTCTCTCGATACGCGACCTGAGGCGCACCCACCTCGACGTCGACGCCGTGGCTTCGGCGAAGGATGTCGACCTTGATGTCCAGGTGAAGCTCGCCCATTCCCTTGAGAATGGTCTCGCCCGACTCCTGGTCGACCTCGACGCGGAAAGAAGGGTCCTC
>JAHELW010000022.1 GCA_024643985.1 Myxococcales bacterium
GAACCGCGCCTGCCCCTCGGCGGGTGTCGTCCGGAGGCAGCGCTTCGCCCATTTGGTGGTGCGCCTCATCGCGTTCTCGACCGCGTCGCGCGGAGCGTCGCCCGGGGGGCATTCGTCGAGGGCCATGGCCACGTCCGAGCCGAGGAGCGCCTGGACTCGCATCGCTTCCTCGGGCGTGAGCCGGCAGAGGCTGCCGTCGAGGTGCGAACGAAAGGTGATCCCGTCGTCGTCGACGGTGCGGTGCCTGGCCAGAGAAAATACCTGATAGCCACCGCTGTCCGTGAGGAGGGCGTGGGGCCACTTCATGAAGCCGACGACACCCCCTTGCGATGCAATCGACTCCGCGCCTGGCCTCAACCAGAGGTGATAGGTGTTCGCGAGAATGATTCGCGCTCCGGTCGACGCCACTTCACTTGGCGTGAGCGCTTTCACTGTCGCCTGCGTTCCGACCGGCATGAACGCGGGGGTCTCGATGGCTGCTCGCGGAGTCCGGAACAGCCCGCAGCGCGCACCCGCATCGACGGCCTCGACCTCGAACGAAAAACCGAGGGTGGGCAAGCTCACCGGGCGCCTCCTCGAATCAACATGGCGTCACCGTAGCTGTAGAAACGATAGCGGTCGGCAATGGCCGCTCGGTATGCGCGGCGGGTGAGATCCACGCCCGCAAACGCCATGACCAGCGCGAGGAGCGTCGAACGTGGGAGGTGGAAATTCGTGACGAGATGATCGACGGCACGAAATCGGTATGGCGGTCGAATGAAGAGACGAGTCGAGCCGATACCGGCTGCCGGAACCCCGCCTTCGCGCGTCGCCGCCTCGAGGGTGCGCACGACCGTCGTTCCGACTGCGACGACCGCCCGGCCGGCGCTACGTGCGGCTGCCATGGCATCAACCGTAGCTTCGGGAATCTCGTAGGTCTCTTCGTGCATCGGGTGGTCTTCGAGTCGGTCCGCTTGCACCGGTCGGAATGTGCCGGGTCCGACGTGAAGTGTCACGTAGGCCTGCTCATGACCGGCCTCGCGAAGCGCGCGCAACGTCGCATCGGTGAAGTGCAGGCCCGCGGTCGGCGCCGCAACGGCCCCGGGCTCGCGCGCATAGACGGTTTGATACCGATCCCGATCGGCCTCTACCGCGGCCCGCCGGATGTACGGCGGAAGCGGAACTTCGCCCACCTTTCGGATCAGGTCGTCGATGTCGCCGTCCCCCCGTAGCTCGACCTCGACGTGACCGTCCTCGAGGGTCGCGACGACGCGCGCCGAAACGCGATCCTCTGCAAGTGCGAGCGTCATGCCGGGACGCAGGCGCTTCGAGGATCGTCCCAGAGCGAGCCATACTTGCGCTCCTTCCTGGCGCTTGCGGAGGAGCAGAATCTCCACCCTGCCACCGGTTTCTTTTCGGCCGGTGAGACGCGCGGGAAATACCCGCGTGTCGTTGAAAACGAACAGGCTCGGCGGGAGCAGATGAGGAAGGTTCGTGAACCGCTCGTGTCGCAGGCCCTCGGCGGGGACATCGACGACGAGCAGGCGGGATGCATCCCGCTCCGGGAGCGGCTCCTGCGCGATCAGCTCCTCGGGCAGATCGTAGTCGAGATCGGAGAGGCGCATCTAGAGGCCGGGCGCACTGATGAATCGCACGCCGTAGGTTTCGTCGGGCTGCGCGCTGCGGGCGTTCGCCTCGGTCGGGTCGGCCGACACCTCGATGCAGAGCTTGCCTGCTTCCGCACTGCGCCGCGGTTTGCTCGTTTCGCCCCGGCCGACGCCCTTGTCGTCGATCTTCGTGCTCCGCTCGCTGCGGCGATCGACGATCCGCAAAACGAGGTCGACCTCCGCGAGTGCGCTGACCTGCGCGATGACGCCATCGGCGTCTTGCTCGAGGCAGAACGTGTCGACGTCGCCGGGCCATCCGATCCAGGCCCTCCTCTCGTCACCGAGCCCGAGTGGCTCCGCAAGCTCGAGCGAGTCGTTCTGCTCGCGCTCGAAGCTCGGATCGCCGTCGAGAAGCTGCCACCGGACGTAGTACTCGTCGGAGACGTTTTCGGTCGGAAGCTCGCCCGCGACGCGGACTTCTCGCACCCGGATGAGGTACCTGCCCGTTTCGAGGGGGAAGTTCGGCACGCGTTCCCCCTGCCCGAGACCGCGTGAATTTGAAACTAGCATCGGCTGGTCGGCGCCCGATCGCAGCAGCTCGACCACGACATTCATGTTTGGAATCGAGCTGACCTCGAGCTCTGCGGCGCGTCGCTCCGGCCCGGTGTGCTCGATCTCGAACAAATCGACATCACCGGAGTCTTCGCTGAGTCGTTGGCCCAGATACGCCTGCATCTCGGTGTCTTCGGGCAGGCGGTTCGCATCCTTTGCAAGATGATTCGGCTCGCGCTCGGAGGGGCCTCGGACCGCGAGCTGCCACGCCGCAACTCCGGCCGCGGCGAGTGTCAGAAGCAGAAGCAACATCCAAGGTCTTCGTCTTCGAGTGAACAGGGAGTCGATCTCGCCGACGCGGCGTGTCCCGCTCCGCCCCGCGGAATTGCCGACGGTGCTCAAGCGCCAGTCTCCCGAGCCCACGGTCGTCACGTATTCGATCAGGGCTTGCCGAAGCTCCTCGGCGCTTTGATAGCGGTCGGCCGGATCCTTTTGAAGGCAGCGCATGATGATCTCGTCGGCTTCCGCCGGAACCGAGAGCGGGGAGCGCGCACTCGGCGGGAGCGGGTCCTCCGAAAGATGCTTCGACAGCACTCCGACAGGGTTCGGGGCATCGAAAGGCGGCTCTCCGACCGTACACTCGTACATGATCGCGCCTAGCGCGTAGACATCGCTTCGACCGTCGAGCTCGTGACCCTGGATCTGCTCCGGCGACATGTAGTAGGGCGTGCCCACGATGGTGCCGCTGCTGGTCACCTGCGCCTCGACGTTGCCCTCGAACAACTTGGCCAGGCCGAAATCGAGCACCTTCGGCCGCTCGCCGTCCCGACCCTCCGCGATGACGATGTTTTCCGGCTTGAGGTCACGATGAATCACGCCAGCTGCATGGGCATCGGCCACCGATCCGGCGACCTGCGCACAGAAATAGGCCACGCGCCCAAAGGGCATCGCACCTCGGCCTGCGATGATCTTCGCGAGATCGTCTCCATCGACGTATTCCATGACGAGGTAGAGCGACCCCGATTTCGTCCGTCCGAAATCGAACACGTGAACCGTATTCGGATGGTTCAGCCTCGACGCCGCTTCGGCTTCCCGATGAAATCGGGCGACGCTTTCGGGATTCTGCTCGACCTCCTGATGGAGCAGCTTGATCGCCATCACTTTGCTGATCTGCACGTGCTCGGCCCGGTACACCGTTCCCATCGCGCCCTCGCCGATCTTCGCGACGACCCGGTAACGGTCCGCGATGATGTCACCGGGGATCGGTTGTGCCCGTGCGAGGCTCCTGCCGCAGGCTCCACAGAACTGGGAGCCAGGGGGGTTGCTCTTCCCGCAGGCTCCACAAACCGATCGACCGTCTGGCGCGGTGCTAGCCATGCAACGTCACGTATCGATACGCGAGCCAGGCCCCGGCCGACAGGACCAGTACCGCCAGCGCGCGAAGCGCGTTCTTTCGCCGTTGCACCACGGGGAACGGCTCGTCACCGCTGTCGTAACGAACTCGGGCACGCGCCCGATGGCTGGGGCTCGCGGACTCGTGCGGTGGGCCAAAGCGCTCGACCGGCGGCCCGGAGCCCCGCTCGGCCTCGCTTTGCTCGTCGGCGGGAGAGACGTCAGCAGACTCGGGGAAATCGGCCTGCGGAATTCCGAGCATCGTCTTGTGAGGCGTACGAGCTCGGGTCCGCGCGCGTGCCGAGGAGATCTCGGTCGGCGGCTCCGGCGGTGACGGCGGGCCAGCTTCTGCCGGTGGGGAAGGCGGGGGCCGCGACGCCCCGCTTGCCGGCCCGAGCGAGGGCATCCCCATCACGGTGCGTTTTCGAATGCGCTGCTGAGAGGGCGCTCGGCCGGGCGGCCCCTCAGCCGGCGGCGCTGGCTCCTCGTGCACCCGAATCCGCGATTGATCCACACGCTCGGGCGCTTGGTCACGCATGGCGTAGCCGCACTTGCCGCAGAACGCATCGTCGGAAGGGACCTCGGCTCCACATTGCGGACAATCCATGACGCGCCCCTACCGTACCAGAATTCGTCGTTTCCGCATCGTTTGCTAACGCGGGATCCCCATGACATCGGCCATGTCGTAGAGCCCCGCAGGCCGCGTCACTACCCAGTGCGCCGCTCGAACGGCTCCGCGCGCGAAAATCGATCGGTCCGTTGCGCGGTGGGTCAGCTCGAGCCGCTCTCCCTCGCCAACCAGAAATAGGGTGTGCTCACCGACGACGTCGCCGCCGCGCAGCGCCATGACTCCGACCTCCTCGTGAGGGCGTGCGCCGACGTGCCCGCTGCGACCGTGCGTGACCACGCGCTCGGAATCAAGCTTCTTGGCCGCAGTCACGACCTCACCCAGCCGTACCGCGGTCCCGCTAGGCGAGTCGACCTTGCGGCGGTGATGGATCTCCACGATCTCCGCGTCGAAAGCGGGACCCATGAGCTCGGTCGCCCGCGCCGCCAGGAAATAGAGGGCGTTGACACCCTGACTGTAGTTGGGGGCGAACACGATCGGAACGCGCTCCGCGGCGCGCTCGAGGGCAGCGCGCGTGTCGGGGTCGAGACCCGTGGTGCCGATGACCATCGGAATGTGTTGACCGGCGCAAATCGGAAGCAGCTTCGAGGTGGCCCCCGCGATGCTGAAGTCGATCACGACTTCGACGTTGCTCAGGAATTTTTCGACGTCGGAAGTGATGCAAACACCGGTAGGCTCACGCCCGGTGAGAGCGCCCATGTCCCGACCAAGAAGCTCGCTGTCTTCCCGATCCATCGCTGCGACGAGATTCCCCTCGAGGTCGTCGTTCAAGACCTCGGCGATGCTGAGGCCCATGCGGCCGGCCGCTCCGTGTATCGCAACCTGCACCATGAGGACGGCATCGCAGATGCGACGACGAGCGTCAACGTCTGCTTACGGCGACGAGCGCCCCGCGCTGAGCTCCACGAGCCGGTCGATGAGAAAGCCACTTTGGTCGAGCGCTTCCTCGGTGAAGTCGCCGAAAAACGCGCGCACTCGAGCGAACACGTCGTCGAAGGCAGCCTGATCCCGACTGGCGAGGATGTCGGCGAGGTTCTCGGCGGCTTCCCGGAACAAGCCGATGACTCGCTCCGAGTCCGGGTTGAGCATCTCGATGGGCCCGTACAGCTCCGGCGCTTGGGCGAAATGGCGACCGGTGACGTAAGTCTCGAGCAGGTAGGCCGGGGAGGTGAAGCGCAGGGTCTCTTCGAGCGTCGCCCCGGTCCGGCTGAGCGCGAGGCCGAGAACCTGTGTCTTGAAATGATGCAGAACCTGCACGATTGCCATCATCGCATCGTGCTCTTCGGGCGACGCTTCGGTGATGACCAAGCCTCGCGCCGAGAACATCTGCCTCGCCCATTCCAGCCATGCGTCACCTCGCCCGGGACAGATCACGACGCGCTGGCCCTGGTAGGTGTTGACGCCGGGCCCGAACATGGGGTGAGTCCCGAGAACGCTCGCGTTGCTGGAAGAGAGCATCGCCTCCATCGGATCGACCTTGATCGAGGTGACGTCCATGAGGAGAGCGTCGGCGCGGACGAGCGGACCGAGCTGCTCGATGACGGCGCGCGTTTCGCGGATCGGCACGCTGATGACCACGACGTCGGCGGCTCCCGCCGCGTCTGCGGGGCGAAGCTCGGTCTCGAGATCGGCGCTCACCACCTCGTGGCCGAGGTCCGAAAAGAGCCTGTCTAGCGAGCGTCCCATGCCGCCCTCACCGCCGATGATCGCGATGCGCCGCGGCTCGACGTCGGGCGGCACCTCGGCGCGAAGCTCGGACTGACGCTCGCGGCTCATCAGCATCAGCTGCCGCCAGATCGATTCGATGCTGTCCGCGGGAAGGCCGAGAGCCACCGCACGTGCACAGCGGTCGTCGAGCACGCGACGCTCACGAGCCAGGTCTCGAATGCGCACGCGCTCCGAACGCTTTCGCGCGGCAATGTCGGCGACGATGTCCATCCGACGGGACAGGAGATCCAGCAGCTCGCGGTCGAGCGCATCGAGCGCCTGCCGCAGCTCCATCAGCGGGCCTTTGTCTGGATTCTCGTCGGTCATGAGTTGCGTTTTACATCGAAGGGGCGCGTCCGCATAATGCGCGGCCGTGAAGCGGCTGCAACTCCACCACTGGATCCTGATCGCAATGGTTCTCGGGGCTGCCCTGGGTCTCGGACTGAACTGGGCCGGCGTCCGGGGTACGGTCGACCCAGAAACGGTGGCGGACGTTGCCACGGTCGGCAAGGAGGTGGGCGACCTCTTTCTCAGGCTTCTCCAGATGCTGGTCGTGCCCCTGATCGTCTCGTCGCTGATCACCGGCGTCACCGGCATGGGCGACCTTCGAACCCTCGGTTCGATTGGCGGCCGCGCGATCGCGTTTTACCTCACGACGAGCTTTCTCGCGATCGTGACCGGAATCGCGATGGTGAATCTCGTCATGCCCGGTGAAGGAGCCGAGCTCGCGATGCTCGAGGAGGGCGCGGCCGAGGGTCTGGTCGCTCAGGCGCCCGGTGGCATCGGCGTCGTGCTTTGGGAGCAGCTCGAGAGCCTGATTCCCAAGAACCCGCTCGCGGCGGCGACCGAGGGCGACATGCTTCCGGTGATCTTTTTCTCGCTGCTGATCGGCGTGTTCATAGGGCTCGCCGAGCACCGCGAAGGCTCGAAGGACGCAAGCGTCGTGCGCCGGTTCTTTTCGGGGCTGTTCGACGTCATGATGCAGATGACCCTGTTCGTCGTGAAGTTCGCGCCGGTTGGCGTCTTTGGATTCACTCTCTATGCGGCTGCCGGCAAAGGCCCCGCCGCCTTCAAAGTGCTCGGCTGGTACGTGGTGACGGTCTTTTTCGCGCTCGTGGTTCACGCGACCGTGACCCTGCCGGTGATCCTGAAGACGATGACGGGACGCTCCCCGATCGCCTACATGCGAAGCATGACCACCGCGCTCGTCACGGCGTTCAGCACCGCGTCGAGCAACGGAACGCTGCCGCTTACCATGCAGAACGTCGAAGACGCCGGCGTGAGGCCTCAGGTGACCTCTTTCGTGCTGCCGCTCGGCGCCACCATCAACATGGACGGAACGGCACTCTACGAGGCGGTCGCGGTTCTCTTCATCGCCCAGGTCTACGGAGTCGACCTGACGCTAGCGCAGCAGGGTCTCGTCGCGTTGACCGCGCTCCTCGCGAGCATCGGCGCCGCGGGGATCCCACACGCGGGCATGGTGATGATGGTCGTCGTACTGAACGCGGTAGGGCTCCCGACCAGCGCCGTCGCGTTGATCCTCGCGGTCGACCGCATCCTCGACATGTGCCGAACCACGGTCAACGTCTGGTCCGACTCGATCGCCGCCGCCGTCATCGACAGGGGGACATGATCCCCCTCCGCAAACCCCCTTTTTCCAACCACTTACGACCCACACCGCGAAAACCCAGATGCGGTGGGGGGTGGTTGCCGTATCGGGAGCCTGGTTTGGTTTAGTTATATCCGACCCACCCACCCCCACCCGTAATCCTCCCTCCGCGCCCTACGGGCTTGGCGGCGCATGCGCGCCGGGCTTCGCCCTTCGGGCTCGCGCTTCCGCCTGCATCACGCCCGCCTGTCTAGAGGCAGGGGGACATGCTCCCGCTCTCGGAAGGCTGTCATTTCAACGTGTTGCAACCCACACCGCGAAAACCTGGATTCCGTACGCAGCGGTAGGACGTATGCGGAGGAGAATCGGTCGGGATGCCCAGCACAGCGAGTGGGACCCGGTCGCTCCGCTCCCCCCGCTCGCGAGCACGGGCGTCGCGACCGATTCTCCGGCCTTGCTGGCCACATTTGCAGGCCCTCCCGCTCCGCGCAGGCCCCCGTAGTGTTTTTTCCGTGCCCCGTATGCGGGCACTCAGTCGCCCAAGGCCCCCGCGGCCAGTCGCTTCGCCACGAACGGCCCTTCATAGACGAAGGCCGTATAGATCTGCACCAACGTCGCGCCGGCTGCGAGGCGCTCGCGGACCTGCTCGGCGGTGTCGATTCCACCGACCGAAATCAGCGTAAGCCGATCACCAACCCGCTCTTTCAGTCGTCTCAGCACCTCGAGTGAGCGGCTGTGAATCGGCGGGCCGCTCAAGCCACCTTCGCCGCAACGCTCGACTGCAGCAGGGCTGCTCTGCAGACTTTCTCGTTGCACCGTCGTATTCGTCGCGATGATTCCGTCGAGACCGAGCTCCAGCGCTAGGTTCGCTACCGCGTCGACGTCCTCGTCCGCCAGATCTGGCGCGATCTTCACGAGAAGCGGGACGGAACGGCCAGGCGACACTTCATTAAGTGCTTCACGAACTGCCGAGAGCAGAGGGCGCAGCTTCTCGGTCGCTTGAAGGTCTCGAAGGCCCGGTGTGTTTGGGCTGCTGACGTTGACGACGACGTAGTCGGCGTGAGCCCCGAGTCGTTTCGCGCTGGCCACGTAGTCGGCGATCGCCTCGTGCTCGGGAACCTGCTTGGTCTTCCCGATGTTCACGCCCACGATCGTCTCACGCGGCTGCTCCAGCCGGCTGACGGCGTCGGCCGACCCGCGATTGTTGAACCCCATGCGGTTGACCAGCGCCCGGTCTTCCGGGAGCCGGAACAACCGAGGGCGTGGGTTCCCCGGCTGCGGCCGACCGGTGAGAGTGCCGACCTCCACGAAACCAAAGCCGAGAGCCCCGAGTGCCTCGTATCCGATCGCGTCTTTGTCGAACCCCGCCGCTAGACCCACCGGGTTAGGAAAGTCGAGGCCGAGCGCATGGACGCGGAGCGACGCATCGCGGCGATGAAAGGCGCGCCGAAGCAGCTTCTTCATTCCAGGGATCGCGGCGACGGCCCGCAGCAACCCGAACGCGAGGTGATGCGCGGTTTCCGCCGGCAGCAGATACAGCAGCGGGCGAATCAGCGCGCGGTACACGGTCCTCTCAGCGGGCGAGCGCCGACCATATTCCATCGTCACCGAGACGCTGATCGATGCGTACGTCGAACGCGTCTTCGAGCGGACCGAAGATTCCCGGATCCGCGGAGTGCACCGCGCGAAGCGCCTTGCGGCACTGCGCGACGGCGGTTGAGCTCATGCGACCAAGCGGTGCGCGCTTGGCCGATGAAATCATGCCGAGCCCCGCCATCATCGTCTTGACCGGCACGGGGTTCCTGAACTTGTCGGTGACCTCGACGCTTTGCCCGTTCGGAAGTGTGCGGACAGCCGTGACGTTGCACGTGACCAACCCGAGCAGGGGGGCGAGCGCGGCCGAAAGCCGGTCGGTCTCCTCAGCGTCGTCGGCCGACTCGGCTCTCACCAACTGAGCGATGGCGCCGGGCACGATGTTCGACAAGACGCTGATGACGCCCGACGCGCGGATCTCCTCGTCGCGCATCATGGAAAGCGTCATCTCGTCGTCACCCGACAGAATGCTGAGGGCGGGCCCCGCGAGCTTTCGATCGAGCCGCATCCGCTCGAGGTCCCCGGTGGCCTGCTTCACCGCCGGCACCCGTTTGGGGTCGTTCAAGTGCAGAATCGCGAGGTCAGCGGCTGAAAGCGCGCATCCGCTACGGCCCGGAATCACATAGGGAACGATCGGGACGTCCGGCACGGCTTCGAGGATGCGCTCGTAGTACTCCGTCCGAAGCTCTAAGCTCGATGGCCCGTTGTAGTAACAGTCGACGAGCAGCACGGCCGTCGCGCCTGCGTCTTTCGCCTGCTTACTGGCGCGAATCGCTTCCTGAGTGTTGTTGCTACCGGTGCCCGCCAACACACCGACGCGGCCCTCGACGACCCGCACGCCCGCTTCGACGACGGCGTCGTGCTCCTGCCAAGAAAGCGTCGGCGACTCGCCGGTGGTTCCGCACGGCAGCACGCCGTCGACGCCTTCCTCGATTTGGAACTCGATGAGTCGCCGAAACGCATCGTGGTCGACCTGGAGGTCCGTCGAAAACGGGGTCACCAGGGCGGTCCAAAGCCCATGGGGTCGGAAGGTCCCACTCATGGCGGGGACCTTAGCCCTTTTCATCGCAAAGGAAAGCGGGTTTTGTGCTTGACCAAAGCCGAAAAAAGGCCGACGAACGCGCGAATGGCGGCGCTTGCGGCGGCTCTGATTCTCGTGGCATTCGTGATCGCGTATCGCTTCTACGCGCGATTTCTCGGCGAGCGCGTATTCGAAGACCACGAGGAGCTCGTCACTCCCGCGCACGACCTCGAGGACGGCATCGACTTCGTGCCAACTCAACGCGCGGTGCTGTTCGGGCACCACTTCACTTCCATTGCCGGCGCAGCGCCGATCATCGGGCCTTGCGTCGCTGCGTACTGGGGATGGGGACCTGCCCTCGCCTGGGTCGTTCTCGGAACGATTTTCATGGGGGCGGCGCACGATTTCGGTGCGTTGGTGGCAAGCGTGCGCGAGAAGGGCCACTCGATTGCCGACATCACAGCCAGGACGGTCAGCAAGAGGGCTCGCATCCTCTTCATGTGCTTCGTGCTCGTGTTGATATGGCTCGTCCTCGCGGTGTTCGCGATGGCCATCGCAGGCCTTTTCGTGAGTCAGCCGACGAGCGTCGTCCCGATCAACATCCAGATCATAGTCGCCATCGTGATTGGTTGGCTGGTCTACAAACGGCGCGTGAAGATCCTGGTTCCGTCGCTGATTGCGCTCGCTGTGCTGTATTTCTTCGTTTGGGTCGGCACGAAGGTGCCGATCGATTTCGTTGCGATGGGCGCCGACGAGCACCGCGTGACGACGGGATGGATATTCTTTCTGCTGATCTACTCGGCAATCGCGAGCCTATTGCCCGTGTGGCTGCTTCTTCAGCCGCGGGACTACATCAACAGCCATCAGCTATTCGTGGGGCTCGGGCTTCTGTTTCTGGGTGTCTTGGTGGCCCACCCGAGCTTCGACGCGCCGGTCTATCGAAGCCCCGAAGCTGGTGCGCCTGCAATCTTTCCAATCCTCTTCGTGACCATCGCCTGCGGCGCGATCAGCGGCTTTCACGGGCTCGTGTCCTCGGGCACCACCTCGAAGCAGGTCAACAGGCTCCGGGACACGAGGCTCATTGGCTACGGCGGGATGCTCGGCGAGGGTTCGCTCGCCCTGGCTTCGACGCTGGCGGCCGTAGCGGGGATCGGCTTGGTGGGGGCCTGCGCACTGCCGAGCCAGGGCGCCGTCGATGACCTGAGCTGGGCGGTGTACTACGACTCTTGGGCGCACGCGGGCGGGAACAAGGCGGCCGCGTTCGTTCTGGGCGGCGGCGCGTTTCTCGAAGCGGTTGGGCTATCGTCGGAGCTCGCGCGGACTTTGATGGCGGTGCTGGTCATCGCTTTTGCGGCGACTTCACTCGATACGGCGACTCGAATTCAACGCTTCATCTTGGCGGAGCTCGGCACGGCGCTTCGAATCAAGCCGCTGACGAATCCCTACATCGCAACCATCGTGGCCGTGGTGCCCGCGATGTATCTCGCGCTCGCGGAAACGCCCGATCCGGCCACGGGCCAGGCAAAGGCAGTGGGCTGGGTGCTCTGGCCGATCTTCGGAGCGAGCAACCAGCTGCTTGCAGGGCTCACGCTGATGACGCTTGCCCTCTACTTCTTCGCCAGGAAGCGTACGGTTTGGCCGCTCGTCCTTCCGATGCTTCTCGTGATGCCGGTGGCTGCGCTCGCGCTGCTGACGAAGCTTCAGCAGTTCCTCGCCGAGGGCAACGCCCCTCTCACCGCCCTCGCCTCTTTGATGCTGGTGTTACTTCTTTGGATGGTGGCAGAGGGCGCGCTGGCCGTTCGGCGGCTGGTGCGTTGACGCTCGGGTTCTCGGTTTTCCGGTCAGGAGCTCTTGATCTTCCGGTAGCCCCACAGCACCAGCAGAGCGCCGGCGATGGCGATCGCAAAGCTTCGAATGTTGAAGCCGGTGACGTCGCCGAAGCCGATGCGGGTGCCGATGAAACCGCCGACGAGCGCGCCGATGATGCCAAGACCGGTCGTCTTGATGAAACCACCTGGGTCGTCGCCGGGCATGAGGAACTTGGCAAACACGCCCGCTACGAGGCCGAAGATGATCCACGAAATGATTCCCATTTGAGCGCCTCCGATTGCTGAAGAATGGGTTTTCGCGGTGTGGGTTGCAAGTGGCTGGAATGACTTCGGTTGCGGAGGGGGAGCATGTCCCCTCAGCGGAGCATGAAGTAGATCACGACACCGGTAACCGAGACGTACAGCCAGATCGGGAGGGTCCAGCGGGCGAGCTTCTTGTGGGTTTCGAAGCGCTCGCGGGCAGCCAGGTAGAAGGTTCCGAGAATCATCGGGAGCATCGCGATCGAGAGCAGGACGTGCGAAATCAACACCGCGAAGTACACGATGCGAATCGGACCCTCGCCGCGATAGGGAGTATCGCCGTGGGCGTAGTGGTAGAGGACGTAGCCCACGAGAAACACAGCCGAGGCCGCGAACGCGGAGACCATCAGGCGTTTGTGTAGCTCTCTGCGACCGCTGCGAATCGCGACGAGCCCGAGCACGAGCAACGTGGCTGCGGTTGCGTTGAGCGCAGCGTTTACGCCGGGCATGAAGCTGAGGTCCGCGTTCACACCGCCGCCCTCACGGACAAGAAGAAGCCAGCCCAAGAACGCCACTGCCGCCGTCGAGACAGCGGCGTTGAAGACCCAAAAGCTACGATCGGAGCGCTCGTTCACCGAATGTTCCTAGTGTCACGCGCGGAGTCCGGCCAACGCCTCGTCGACCGCGTCTAGGACGGCCGGGACCTCGTCGTGCGAGTTGGGCCAGTGAGGCGCGAATCGCATCAGACCGTCGGGAGTGTTGCAGACCACGCCGCGCTCTCGGAGGACGGCCGAGAGCTCCGTGAGCCGAACGTCTTCGGGAACCCGAACGCTGAGAAGCGTGGAACGGAGCGCTGGGGCGGCGGATCTGCGGCTCTCGAAGCCGCGGTGCTCGAGCCCGGCTTCGAGGCGGTCGAGATAGGCCTCGACGTGCGCATGGATGGCCGGAACCCCGAGGTCCATCAAGAGCTCGAGCGACGCGCCGAGAGCGGCGAGGCCGATGACGTTGCTCGTGCCGGTTTCGAGGGCGGGTGCACCGAGCTTCAGCGGATTGTCGTAGCGAAGCTGCGCGTCGTCTCCGGTTAGAAAGGCGACGGGGTCTTTGTGTCCGAGCCAGCCGGCGAGTCTCGGCTCGAACGCGGCGGCGCAGCGCTCCGCGACGTAGAGAATGCCCGCGCCTTCCGGGCCCATCAGGTGCTTGTGGCTGCCCGAGCTCAGGTAATCGATGCCCCAGGTCACGTCGAGGGGGGTCGCACCGAGCGCCTGAATTGCGTCGACGAAGATCTCCGCATCGTATCGGTGGCAAAGCGCCGCCATCTCCGCCAGCGGCATCCGCAAGCCGGTCTTGTATTGGACGGCGCTGACGGCGACGAGCCGCACGCCGCGACGGAGCGCACGCTCGAGCGCGTCGAGGCCTTCTTCGAGCGACCGTTCGAAGTGCGCGAGTGGAAGCCAGACGAGCTCCAAACCGAATTCCTCGGAGGCCTGCTGCCACGGCGTCACGTTGGCAGGAAACTCGCCGTCGAAGAGCAACAAGCGGTCGCCTTTGCGCCACGGAATGCCAAACGCGACGTCGATGACCCCCTGCGACGTATTGGCGACGAACGCGATTTCCGCGGCACTCGCAGAGATGAGCGCGCCAAGCTCTTGGCGCACCCGTTGGAGGCGCGGCGCCCAGCGGACGAAGCCGGCCATGCCCCCACGCGCGTAGTCGTGGGTCACGTCGGCAATCCGCTCGCACACGGGTGTCGATAGCGGCGAGATCGCCGCGTGCGCCAAGTACGCAACTCCCTCGAGCGCGGGAAATAGAGAGCGATCACCGAGCGTCGCGTTCGCCATCCGCGGACCTTAGCACCATCGACCGAGCTAGAGCGTGCTTTGAAAGAAGCGCCACGCGGCCACGGCCGCGTCGATGTCGCGGCTCGTCGGGCCGACCATGTTCTTTGGAAGGTACTGCCACCCCGATGGCCAGGTATGACCGGCACCCTGCACGACGAAGAGCTCCACCTTGGTACCGG
This sequence comes from Myxococcales bacterium, assembly GCA_024643985.1. Lineage (GTDB taxonomy): Bacteria > Myxococcota_A > Polyangia > Polyangiales > Houyiibacteriaceae > SG8-38. The sequence continues at coordinate 14,175 of JAHELW010000022.1, forward strand.
CACGGCACTCGAGCGCTTTGCGCCGCTCGATTCGCGTCCCGTCCTCGGGGACGAAGTCCGGAATCATCGACACGGCAACGTCCTTGCATCCGTTGTGACGCGTCCAGAAGCCGAAGGTGCGCTCGACGGGAATCACCCGTCCGAGCTTTTCATCTTCGAACTGGACGGCCCCGCCGTCCCACGGGACGATTGGATCCTCCGTCCCATTGATGATCAGGGCCGAGATCGGCTCGCGGCCGCAGCGAGATCGCCTGCGGGCGACGTTGTAGGGCATGGAGCCGATCACCGCGGCAAAAGCACGAAGCGTGCCGGTGCGCTCGCACGCAAACCGGTGCGTCATCATCGCACCGTCCGAGACCCCGACGAAGAACACCGCCCGAGGATCGACGCGCCGCTTCTCCACGAGCTCCTCCACGAGCTTCACCAGAAAGCCCACGTCGTTGACGCGTTCGCGCTGCGCCACGTACGCCCCGACGTTGCGTCCGTCGTTCCAGTGCCCCCCAATTCCACTCGGATACGCGACGAGGAAGTCGTCATCCGCGGCGAGCGCATTCAGCTTCCCAAAGCTCAAGGTCACGGTGTCGTCGTCTGCGCCGAGTCCGCCGTGCAGCACGACGACGAGCGGCCGGATCGACGCTTCCGAGGCCTTCCTCGGATCGAAGATCCCGACGTCGCGAACGATGCCTTCGTGCTTGAAGACGTAGCTCTTGACCTCACGCGCGTCGTCGGCTTGCTTCGCCGGGGCGCTCGACTTGCAGGCGGCCACGAGCGTGACGAGGCAGGCGATCGCCGTGAAGCCGACGGGGCGCATTTCAATCCTCGGCCGCGCGAAGGAGCAGGATGGGATCACCGCGGACGACGTCGTCTCCATCCCCCGGCACGATCCGTTCGATGATCGCCTCTTTCGGCAAAGCGTCACCTTCGTAGATCAGTCGATTGAAGGTCTTCATGACCTCGAGGAGCCCGATGGTCTGCCCGTGGGCGACCGAGTCCCCCTTCGACACGAACGGCGTCTCTTTCGGGGAAGGCCGGCCGTAGAATCGGCCGCTCATCGGCGCCACGAACGCAAGCGCGCCGACGGCCTGCGGATCCTGCGCCGCCGTCGACGGCGCGTCCGCAACGAAGCCGGTTGCCACCTCGAGCAGCACGTCCCCGTATTGCACGGGGACCCGTGCCCTGCCGCCGCCGAAGCGTGCAGCCACGCGACCCGCCGTCCCGTCGGGAACTACGAGAGGCCGCTTCACGCCCAGCACTTCGATCGTGCCGATCGACTGCCCAGCCGACACGAGGTCTCCTTCGGCAACGGCGGGCGTGAAGATACCGACGCTCGGCGAAAGAAGCGCGCTCACACTCCCGTCGACGGCGCGGGCGCGAAGGACGTGTGCCGTCTCGCTCACGCGCGGCCCCCGCTGAGCAGCACGTCGAGGTCGTGCATCGTCCATATCCGCGGGTTCTTGACGCGACGATATCCGATTCCCTGATAGCTCATCTCGACCAGCACCTCGAGCCAGTCGCGAAGCTCGTCGATGCGAACGATTTCGTCGGTATCGAGCTGCCGCGCGGCCACGTAGGGGTCCATGTCGGCTTCGATGCGCGCCTCGACCTCCGCCATGCGCTGCTCGATTCGAGTGCGCTCTTTCGGATCGGTGGTCACGATCTCGAAGTTGTCGTCGAGCTTGCTGTTGTAAGACGCGATGGCGAGCGTGCGCCCCTCCATCACACTGAGCCTCGAGATCGGGGTCGAGAGCTGCACGACTGGATCGTATGGAAGCCCCGCCATGGCGTAGTAGCCGGCGCCAGAAGCCTTGCGCAGAAGCACGGTGAACATCGGGGTTTGGTTCGTGCTGTTCGTGTAAATGAGGTTCGAGCCGTACGCGAGAAGACCGTGTCGCTCTGCTTCCGCGCCGATGTCGAAGCCGCTGATGTCCTGAAGCCAGATGAGCGGAAGCCCGTCGCTTTCGCAGGCCCGGCTGAACGTGCTGATCTTCGCGATGCCTTGACGGTAGAGAATCCCGCCCGGCCTCTGCTCGCCTTCGGCTTCGGGATCGTCGATCAACCCTTGGCGATTGAGCACGAAGCCGGCGTAGAGGCCGGCGACCCGCCCCACTCCGCAGATCATCTCCCGTCCAACCGACGGCAGGACCTCCCAGAACAGGCTCTGGTCGCAGAGGCGCGCGAGGATCTCCATCGCGTCATAGGCTTGCCGGTGGTCGACCGGGAGCATTCCCGGTAGCTCGGCCGGAGAAAAGCGCGGGGGCATCGGCTCGACGCCACCCCGGTAAAACGGCGCGCTCGAGGTCGGCAAGCGTGCGACCTCGCGCCGAAGGCAATCGATGAGCGTCACGTCGTCCGGCACGCGCTCGTCGGCGCAGCCCGACTGGTGGACGTGCACCTCGGGGCCGCCGATGTCGAGCGACGTGATGTGCTGGCTCTTGGCGCCTTTGATCAGCGCGGCGCCGGCGATCACCATGTACGCCTGCTCGGTCATGTAGACGCGGTCGCTGATGAGCGGCATGTAGCCGCCGCCCGCGATGCAGTCGCCGAAGACGCCTGCGATCTGAGGCACGCCTTCTGCGGATAGAAGGCTGTTCATCCTGAAGATGTGGCCCGCTCCGGTAGCCCCTGCGAAGCTCTTGCTCTGCTCGGGCAGATAGAGCCCGCTGCAGTCGACCAGGTAGAGCGTCGGGAGCCGAAGCCGGCGCGCCATTTCCTGGGCTCGTTGGATCTTCTCGGGTGTCTGCGGCCACCATGCGCCCGAGGCCACGGTGTTGTCGTTCGCGATGACGACGCACCAGCGCCCTTCGATCTGCATGAAGGCGGTGACCACACCCGCCGCCGGTGACTCGAGCCCGTTGAAGTCGACCCCGTAGTTCACGAACGTGCCCACCTCGAAGATGCGGGAGCCCTCGTCCTTCAGCCTCTCCACGCGTTCGCGGGTCGTCAGCTTGTCCTTTTCGTGAACTCGCTCGGCGTACTTGTCGCCCCACCCGGCCTGCACCTCTGCGCGCCGCGACTCGAGCTTGGAGACTAGCGGCGCGTGGCCGGCGAGCTCCCGGTCGAGCTCAGCCTGATCGACGACTGCCTCGCGGGGCTTGCCTATCGGAACTACGGGGACGTGCGCCATCAGACCTCCCACCCCGGCACGGCTCGGGTGTCGTAGCGATTGTCGCGAAAATCCTCGGCGGACAAGACGGCGAGGTGCATGGGGATCGTGGTTGAAATGCCGTCACAGCGCATCTGGCTCAGCGCCTCGGCCAGCCGGTCGCAGGCCGCGTCGCGATCTTCGCCCCACGCGATCACCTTGCAGACGAGGCTGTCGTAGTGCGGGGGAACCTCGTAGCCGGATTCGACGTGGGTATCGACACGTACGCTCGGGCTTTCGGGGCCGCGATCCCAGAGCTCGATGACGCCTGGGCTCGGTGCAAAGCCGTTCGACGGATCTTCGGCGTTGATTCGGCACTCGATCGCATGGCCTCGGAGCTCGATGTCCCCTTGGGAGAACCAAAGCGGCTCGCCACCAGCCACCCGGATCTGAGCCTCGACCAGATCGATTCCGGCTCGCATCTCGGTCACGGGGTGCTCGACCTGAAGGCGCGCGTTCATCTCCATGAATCGAAGCTCGCCGTGCTCGTCGAGCAAGAACTCCATCGTGCCCGCGCCGACGTAGCCGATCTCACGCGTTGCCCGCACCGCCGCCTGGAGAGTTGCCGCCCGCTCGGCGTCGCTAAGCACGATCGCCGGAGACTCTTCGATGAGCTTCTGGTGCTTGCGCTGCACCGAGCAATCACGCTCGCCGAGGTGCACGACGTTTCCGTACTTGTCCGCCAACAGCTGGATCTCGATGTGGCGCCCTCCCTCGATGAGCTTTTCGAGATAGAGACGCGCATCGCCAAAGGCCGCGATGGATTCGGCCTGGGCCGACTCGTATGCCTCTCGTAGATCCCCGAGCGCGCGCACGACGCGCATGCCGCGTCCGCCGCCGCCGCTCTCGGCCTTCAGCAACACGGGGAGTCCCGTCTGCTCGGCGACTTCGCGCGCATGTGCCGCATCCCGAAGCACGCCGTTGCTCCCGGGGATCAGCTTGAGACCGGCCCGAGCCATGGCGGTCTTTGCGGGCGTTTTTCGACCGAGCCGCTGCATGACGGCCGGCGTCGGGCCGATGAAGGTGACGCCATGCGCTCCACACAGGGAAGCGAACAGCGGATTCTCCGCGAGAAAGCCCCAACCCGGATGAAGCGCGCCGCACCGACTCTGCACGGCGGCCTGCACGATGCGCTCTGCGGCGAGATAGCTCTCGCTCGACCGACCCGGGCCGAGCACGACGGCCTCACGCTCACGCGCGTATGGTGCGTCGCGATCCGCCTCGGAGACACCGAAAACCGGGGTGATGCCCATGGCGTCACAGGTGCGTGCAATGCGGGCGGCTACCTCGCCTCGGTTTGCGATGAAAAGACGCCTAAATCGCCTCACGGGCGCGCACCCTAACACCGGGTGCGCCTCCTGAACAGCGGAGCGGGCACCGGCGTGCGGTTCGTGTCAAAATGAGCGGGTTATGTGTCGCCTGTTCGGTTTTCGGAGCGTCATCCAGAGTCAGGTTCACCGGTCTCTGATGGACGCCGACAACGCGCTCGGCACGCAGAGCACCGACCACCGTGACGGCTGGGGCGTCGCTTACTACGTCGACGGCGCACCGCACATCACGCGAAGCCCGACCACCGCAATCGACTGCGCGCTATTCCAACGAGTGAGCGGCATCGTGGCCTCCGAAACCGTGCTCGCGCACGTCCGGCGCGCGACGAACGGCGACAACTCGGTCTTGAACTGCCATCCATTCCAGTACGGGAAGTGGGTAATGGCGCACAACGGCGACATTCAAGACTTTTCGCAGCACCGGGACGAGCTAGTCAAGCGCGTCGCTCCGAGGCTGCGCCGCTACATTCTCGGCGATACCGACAGCGAGGTGCTCTTCTTTCTCTTCCTGACGCATTTGGCCCAACAGGGCCCACTCTCCGGTCGAATTGGAGTCGAGGAAACGTCGACGGCGCTGAAGTCGACTCTCGAGCACGTCCGAGCTTTGTGCGACGTCGACCCGGAGAAGGAGCCGTCGCTTCTCACCGTCATCGTGACGGACGGGACGACCATGGTTGCAGCCGAAGGGGGCAAAGAGCTCTTTTGGTCTACCTACAAGACGCGCTGCGCCGATCGGGACGCATGCCCGAGTCTCGCTCCGGAATGCGAGGCGCCGTCGGAAAGCGGATACGTGAATCATCTGATCTTTTCGAGCGAAGTCATCCTGGGTGAGAACATCTGGCTTCAGCTCGAGCCGGGTGAGCTCATCGGCGTCGATTGGCGGATGAAGCTCCTTCGAAGCGCCGGCCATCGCCACCTTTCCGTCGTGAGCTAGGCTCGCGATCTCGATCCATGGACGCCGCGTACAAGAGCGAGCTCAATCGCGACGTGCCCCTGGCGCGGCCGGGGGAATTCGCCGCGATCGAAATCGGTTCGCTCTCGGTTTGGCCGCCCGTCGTGCTCGCGCCGATGGCCGGTGTCACGAACTGGCCGTTTCGCGCCATCTGCAGGCGGTTCGGTGCCGGGCTTTACGTGAGCGAGATGGTGACCGCGCGTCCGCTCGTCGAAGGGCGAGCCAAGACGCTGATGCTTGCCGAGTTCGGGAAAGACGAAAGCCCGCGAAGCCTTCAGCTCTACGGAGTCGATCCGTATTACGTCGGTGAGGCCGTCAGATGGTTGGTCGGCGAAGGTCACGTCGACCACATCGACATGAACTTCGGGTGTCCGGTGCCGAAGGTGACGCGCAAGGGTGGCGGCTCGGCGATTCCCGCAAAGCCCCGTTTGTTGGCCAACATCGTGCGCGCCGCGGTGGGGAACGCGGGGAACATTCCGGTGACGATCAAGTTCAGGATGGGGCTCGACGATCGGCTTCTCACCTTCGAGGACGCGGGTCGTGTCGCTGAAGCCGAGGGGTGCAAAGCCGTCGCGCTGCACGCACGGACCGCAGCGCAGCTCTACGACGGGGAGGCACGCTGGGAGGCAATTGCACGTCTGAAGCAGCAGGTTCGAACGATTCCGGTGCTCGGAAACGGCGACATCTGGGAAGCACACGATGCGCTTCGCATGATGCGCGAGACGGGATGCGACGGCGTCGTCATCGGGCGCGGCTGCCTCGGACGACCGTGGCTCTTTCGCGATCTCGCCGATGTGTTCGACGGGCGCGAGCCCGAGAATCCGCCTGTGTTTGGTCAGATCGTGGAGATTGCGCTCGAGCACGCTGCGCTGCTGAGCGAGTGGGCGGGCGAGCCTTCGGCGATGCGCATGTTCCGGCGGCACAGCAGTTGGTACACGAAGGGCTTTCGTGGAAGCGCAAAGCTCCGCTATCGCTTGATGAGGGTCACGACGCGTCGGGAGCTCGAAGAGGTTCTTCGCTCGGCCGACCCGATGGAACCCTTTCCGCCGGAGGCCATGCGCGTGCCTCGCGGAAAGACCGCGGGCCGGCAAAGAGTGTCCCTGCCCGAAGGCTTCCTGGAAAACCGCTTGACCGACGACACGCCGCCGGTTCACGTCGATGCGGTTGCGGTCAGCGGCGGCTGACACTGTCGCAGCTCGGGCCCAGAGCCTCCGGCCAAGACTCGGTTCCGGAGATCGGCCCGAGGCCCGCGACTCGAGGCCCAGGGCCCGAGACATATACGCTGAACGACCCTAAGCTCCCGGCCGAAGGAGTAGGGATGACCGAGCATCGAGCGACCGTTCACTGGAAGAGGCAGACCGCCGGATTCGGATTGAAGGAATACAACCGCAACCACACGTGGAAGTTCGTTGGCGGGCACGTCGTGCAGGCCTCGGCTGCGCCGAAGTTCCAGGGAGACCCTGCGCTGGTCGACCCGGAGGAGGCTTTCGTCGCGTCGCTCTCGAGCTGCCACATGCTGACGTTCCTCGCGCTGGCCTCGAGAGACGGCTTCGTCGTCGACGACTACGAGGACGACGCCGTCGGCTTCATGGAGCGCAACGAGCAGAAGCGGGTCGCGATCACCCGCGTGCGGCTAAGCCCCAAGATCACGTGGAGCGGCGAAGCCCCCAGCCCCGAAAAGCTCGAAGAGCTCCACGAAAACGCGCACAAGCACTGCTTCATCGCCAACTCGGTCACCACCCGAGTCGAAGTCGCCTAGGGGGACATTCTCCCCCTCCAAAACCCCAACCTTTCCAGCTACTTACACCCTATAACGCGCGTTCTAGTCACCGCGGCAGGTGGCCCGCGGGTTTTCGCGGTGTGGGTCGTAAGCGCTTGAAATTACTGCTGTTGCGGAGGGGGAGAATGTCCCCGCTGCGCGGGGTGGCTGACGGCGATGGTGGGACCGTCAGACAGCGCCACGCGCAGGGGGGTAAGGGTCAGCAGACGGCGCCTTCGGGGATGCACTCCCAGCTCGTCCAGCAGTAGGTGCAGTAGTCGCCGGGGCCGCAGCCGGTTGCGCGGCAGTCGAACTGAGAGAGGCAGTCGTCGAGCTCGGGCGTCGGGGTCCAGCCGCACTGGCCCCACGGCTGCACTTCGCAGATCCCGACCTCGCGGTAGCAAGCGAACTCGGGCAACGCGACGCACGGAGAGGCCATCGGCTGATTTGCGCAGATCTCGCCGTTGCAGCCGGTGCGAACGCACTCGTTCGGTGGCGACGACTCACACCAGCCGACGCAGACATCGCAGGCTGGGCACGCGGGATCCTGCTGGCAGACCTCGGCGGCGTTGCACCGCTGTCCCTCGTCGCACTGCTCCGGGCCGTAGCACTTGGGGACGCATTCGCCCTGGAAGTTCCGGATGTGCGTCTGCACCGGGCAGTCGCCGTGGCACTCGCCCTCGTAGGCGACCGGCACGTGCGCACACCGCGCTTCACATTCGTTGCCGTAAGTCTGACCGTCGACGCCGCAGACCGGGGCGTAGATCTCCGGGCAACCGCAGCGCTGACAGACGCCCTCGTAGATGGGCGAGCCGAGGATCCCCGGCTCGCAGATCCACCCGATCGGGCAGTCGTAGTCGCTGCTGCAGAAGCCGTTCTGCGGAATGCACTCACCAAGCTCGCAGACATACCCAGGCGCACAGTCGATCAACGCGCAGAGGTCGACACACACGCCAGGCGGCGGAGGCTCTGGGTAGCTCGCATCGCCCTCCTCGCCTGCGGGCCAGAACCGCTCGCAGTAGTGGCCCGGCGGGCAGTCGCCGTCGTCGTAGCATTCGCCGGGGTGCGTCTCGGGAAGGATACGGCAGTGGAATTCCAGGTCTCCGAGCGGAGTCATCGTCGCCACGCCTTGAAAGCGTGTCTGCTCGCCGTCGCAGAACAGAAGGCCCTCGCCGGGGTAGAGCTCGTCAAACACCGGCGGCTCGAGCAGCTGATAGGTCGCGCCGAACCACTCGCCGAGACGCATCATCTCGTGCGGCTTCACCGCTACGATCCCGGTAATGCCAGGAACCTGCGGGCTTTCGCATTCGGCTTCGAAGCCGTCCTGCCATCGCGGATCGATCCGGCACATGCCCTCACCGTGACGCTCCAGGCACTCGACGAGCTCGTACGTCGGGGTGAAGCCGCACTGCCCGTTCGGCTGCCGCTCGCAGGTGGCCTGCTGGTAACACTCGTACACGGGCCGCCACTCACACGTGCTCGCGATATCCATGCCCTCTTCGACACAAAGGTGATCGCTGCAGCCGGCGCGCATGCACCCGTCCCCCGGAGGCTCCTCGCAGTACCCGTCGTAGCGAATGCCGACTCCGGCACAGGCTGCTTCGCACGCATTGATGTAGTTTCGTCCGTCACCGCCGCAGACCGGCTCGAACACGCCGGGACAGTTGCAGCGCGTAGGCCCGGGGATGCACCAGTACGCATCGGCTCCCTGTATGCACTGGTCGCCGACGAAGCAGTCTTCTGGCGCATCGCAGTGCATCGGCTCGTCGCAGCGACCGCGATGCTCGACCTCCTGCCCGCCGCGGTCAGCCTCTTCGACGGAATAGGTGTTTCCATCCTTGCCGCATACGAAACCCTCGGTGGGTCCCGCGGGGCTCTCGCTCGTATCACCGCAGCCGGCGCTCCACACGAAAAGGGCGCCGACGACCATGCAGGCTCTCCAACATCGAATCATGACTACTCTCCGGGCACGGGGTTTGCTGTGGTAAGAGCAAGTTCGGTGCCAGCCGAGCCGACGAAAAACCCTGTGATTCCGGCACGGCGAGGGTACTCCCATGTGCCAGCGCGTGCCACACCCGATTTCGGTATTGCAAAAAGGTCAAGTGCGCCGGCTGAGCCGCCGCTCGAGCCGGCTCATTCGGTGCTCGCTCCGCTCCTCTCCTTCGGCGAGCGCGGTTTCCGCGGCGTGCTCCAAGGCGCGAGCCAGATCCTTTCGCCGATGCTCGTAGAACTTCGCGAGCGCCAGGCGTACCGCGGCGCGTAGGCCTTCGGCGTTTGCTGCCTCGAGCGCCCTGAGAAGCGCACGCTCCTCTTCATCGACCGCGCCGCCCCGCCGAGCGACCTGCGCCGTGAGCAGACAGGCCTCGACGGTGCACGCAGCCTCCCCGCCACCGCTTGCCGCCGCGGTCGCAAAGGAGTGGGCGCGGGCGTCGTCGCCGGTGCGCGCCGCGACCTTCGCGTAGGCCAGGTGGTCGCGCGGGTCATCGGCGCCATGCACCTCGTCGAAGTGGCTCACGAGCTCCCCTACGAGCGCAGCAAGCGCGATGAGATCGTTGGCGTTGTGCTCGATCACCTTTGCCATCGGCGACACGTCTCCGCCGTCGAGATAGTCGAAATAGAGCTGCGGAATCAGCGCACCGGAGATGTCGTCCTCCCGATACATTCCGAGAACTCTCCGCTCGAGCTCGACCAAGCGAACCGACCTCAGCCTCGGGCCAAGAACTCGGCGGGCGCAGTGCAGCAAATCGAGGTGGGGAGGTAAGGCGGGAGCGCGCACCCGGTTGAGAACGAATCGGTTCCGGAGCAGCGGCCAATCGAACGTCTTGCCGTTGAACGACACGACACACGAGCTCTGACGGATCCGCTCGCGGACCCAGTGCAGCATCGGGGCCTCACGGCCGAGATCGGGCAGGAAGAGCTGCTGGATTCGCATCGATTCGTCCTCGAACCACGCGATCCCGATCAGGAAAGGTACGGTACCGGTCCCGCCGGCAAGTCCGGTCGTCTCGGTGTCGAGAAACAGCGCGCCCTGGAGATCGACACCCTCGAGCGCCGGGTCGAGCGCGAGCTGCGCGAGGCGTTCGGTCGACACCTGCAGCGCTCTCGCGATCGGCGAACGGCCGTGGTGATGATGCGGCTCGAGGTACTCGTCGATCATGTGAAGCTCACCGTGCTCCGTTTCGCGCCGCTGCCCGGGCAGGGCACCACGGACGCTTGCCACGTCGAGCTTTCGTGGCGCGGTCTTCGAAAGCCGCGCGAGGTCTCGCTTGATCGACATCGACCTCAATGCACCGCGCTCACACCGACAGCGTCCAACAAGCCGAGCACGAGCCTCTTTCGGGCAGCCTCCGGCTCGTCGCCATCCGAGGCATCCGGACCGATGCAGCCCGGGCACCCTTCTTCGCAATCACAGGTCTCGATCAGATGCCGGGCGCGGCGAAGGAGCTCCTCGCGCTCCTCGTAGAGTCGCGAAGCGAGGCCGATCCCACCCGCGACCGTGTCATAGAGAAAAATCGTCGGATCGAAGCCAGGGCCGCTTCCGGTCCCCGGAGGCGCCTCGTCCTCGTTGCGGTTGCCGAGCGTGCGCCCGAGGTCGCGCGGGTCGATCATGAGGCCGACCGCACCGACGACGTGCATCGCCTTCGACAACGCCCGCAGCGCATCGACCACGATTGCTCTCGGCTCGGGCTGGCTTTGAACGAAGTCCTCCGAAAAGGTGAGCCAGAAGGCGGTCGTGTGCTTCTGCATTTCCGGCAGATGCACCTCGCCGTAGCCGACGTTCTCGTGCGTGTGGAACTTGATCTTCTTGTAGCCAACCACCTTCTCGACGACGCTCACATCCCCGAAAGCGGCCTCGAGCGGGACTTCGCCGAGGTCGACCACGGCACCCCGGTCCTGCTCGACCACGGTCACCTTGGTGTGCGTCATCGCGGTCGTGTAGTAGTCCGGTTTCACACGGCGCACGAAGGCCTTGTGGTTTTCGAAATCGAGTCGCTCGACTTGATACTGCCCGCCCTCGTGCTGATAGATCGCCTGCTCGTGGAGCATCGTATGCGTGCTTCGCCAATCCATCTCCGCGATGGTGCGATTGCCGTCGAGATCGATGATGACGAAGTTGTCCCAGCTCGCGCTGCGTAGCGAAACGTTGTTGGCGGGATAGCTGTCTGAAGCCCAGTGGTAGATGGAGCCGGCGCCCGTCGAAGTGGGATGGACGACGCCGTTGTCGGCGAGGTAGTCGAGCGCATCACAGAGAGCATCGTCCGGCACGTCGCCGTAGACGTCGTCGGGCTCGAAGGGAAGCTCGAACGCGGCGCACTTGAGATGCTGAATCAGAATCTCGATGTTGTCGGGGTCGATTCGGGCGTGCTCGATGGGCGCGGAGACGAGCTGCCGTGGGTGGCGAGCCATGTACTGGTCGACCGGAGCGCTCGAAGCGACCAGCAAAGCCAAAGACAGATCGCGACGCCGGCCCGCGCGGCCGAACCGCTGCCAAAGCCCGGCCATCGTGCCCGGATAGCCGGCGCACACGACCGCATCGAGCGCACCGATGTCGATTCCCAGCTCGAGCGCATTGGTCGCGACCACGCAGCGTATGTCGCCCGCACGGAGCGCAGCCTCGATGCGCCGGCGGGTATCGGGAAGGTAGCCACCCCGGTAGGCGTGGATCGCAGAGGGCTCGACGTGATCGCGCGCCAAACGGTCTCGAAGGTACTTGAGCATCACCTCGACCCCGTTTCGGGAGTTTCCGAACACCAACGTCGGAACGCCCGCCTGCACGAGATCCTGGGTGAGCCGCACCGCCGTCTTGATGTAGCTCTGCCGAATGCCGAGCTCTGCGTTCACGACGGGCGGGTTGTAGACGAGAACCTGCCTCGGGCCGGCGGGCGCGCCGCTCTCATCGACGAGCTCCACGCGCTCGCCGCAAATGCGCGAGGCGTGCGCCTGCGGATTGCCGATGGTGGCCGAGGCAAAGAGAAACGTAGGGGACGAGCCGTGAAAGCGCGCAATGCGCAGCAAACGACGCATGACGTTGGCGAGATGGGAGCCGAAGACGCCGCGGTACGTATGGAGCTCGTCCACGACGACGTACTTGAGATTCGCCAAGAGCCGTGCCCACGCCGTGTGGTGGGGCATGACGCCGGCGTGCAACATGTCGGGGTTCGTGAGGAGCACGCCGGCCCGCTGACGTGCCGCACGCCGCGCGTCCACCGGGGTGTCGCCGTCGTAGGTGATCGCGCCGATGCCGAGCCCCGAGTCGTGCAGCAACGCGCGAAGCGCTTCTTCTTGGTCGCGCGACAGCGCCTTCGTCGGAAACAGGTAAAGCGCCGTCGCGTTCGGATCGGAAGCGAGCGCCTGAAGGATCGGCAGGTTGTAGCAAAGGCTCTTGCCGGACGCGGTGGGCGTTGCGACGACCACGTGCTTGCCCTGCGACGCGAGCTCGAACGCCTGCGCCTGATGGCCGTATAGCGAATCGATGCCGCGGCTTCGAAGCGCCTCGACCACCTTGGGACAAAGCCCATCCGGCATCGGCGACAAGCGCGCCTCGCGCGGCTCCACCCGATGGCTCCAAGAGACGTTCCGCCAGGTGCCGTCGGACTCCCAGCGCGCGAGAACTTCCGCGGCGCCCCGCAGGCGCGACCATGGCCTTTCGACGCGACGAAAAGGCCGCTCTCTCGGCCTCGCGTCCCCCCCGACTGTGCTCATGCGCAGCACTGTACGGTTGTTTAGTCGCGCGGGTCAAGAATCTCTGAAGCGACTTGGCCCTCGCGGTTTTCAGGCTACGTTTTGATGAATGCGGGAGGGGGCGACAGCGTCGACGAGCCCGCAACCCTGAGGGAGGAAGAGGAATGAGAACCATTTCATCACTGTTGTTTACACTCGCGCTCGCTCTTGCGACCACCGTCGCGGTGAGCCCGACAGCTGAAGCCGATAGCCACGAAGGCGCAAAGGGCGCCGCCAAGAAGGAAGCGGGCGCCGCCAAGAGGAGCGCGCGCAAGAAGGCCAAGGACGCCGAGGAAAAGGCTGAAGAGGCCAAGGAAGAGGCCGAAGAGGCCGAGGAAGAAGCCACAGATAAGGCCGAAGAAGCGCGCGAGGACGCCGAAGAGGCCAAGGGCGAGGCTCAAAAAGCGAACGCCGACGCCAAGAAGTCGAAAGCAGAGGCGTACCGCGCCGAGCAGAAAGCCAAAGCGGACGCTCGAAAGGCCGAGCAGAAAGCCAAGGCAGAAGCAGCTCGCGCCAAGCAGCAAGAGCGGGCCACTGCCGCCAAAGCAGCCCGCAAGGAGCGGCTCACCAAACAGGAGAACCAGCGCCACTCGAACCAGATGAAGGAGATCGAGTCACGGCGGAAGCGGGTCCAACAGTTTCACGACAGGCAGATGCAAAAGATCGAGGCCGCCGAAGGCCGCGAAAAGGCCCGGCACGAGAAGCGCATCTCCCAAATTGACTCCATGTGATCGAGACGTACTCGGTCACCCAAAGAGCCCGTCTCCCTTGGAGGCGGGCTTTTTAGCTTTGGCCGGGGAGCGGCGCGTTCGGGTCGTAGGGCATTTCCTCGCCGGCCTCCATGCGCTGCTGCATCTCGTATTTCGAGGGGCAGCGAGGGATGACTTGGTTCGCGAGAAAGACGCCGTCGTTGCCGAGCTCGCCCTGCACGGTCACCTGAATGCCCATGCCGTCTCGAAAGGTGTCCGGCACCACGCACTGCGGGAAGCGCACCGGCATCTCTTTGTCCTCCTTGTGGAGAACGAAGCGCCATTCGCACGGATCTTCCCGAAACTGAATCGAGCCCTGACGGAGCTCACCTTCGACGCGAAGCCGCCGGCCCTCGAACGCATCGGGCTCGGTCATCACCTCGTGCACGAGCTTGGAGTACACAAAGGGGTTATCGCTGCCCGACAGC
>JAHELW010000165.1 GCA_024643985.1 Myxococcales bacterium
CCCTCCGGCGTCACTTGGGATGGAGAGGCAGTTCGAACTGAAGAAACCGCTAGTGTTTTCGGTTGGATAGATCCGACTTGCGATGACGAGGAACGTTTGGTGACCCCAGCGAGGTTCGAACTCGCGTTACCGGCGTGAGAGGCCGATGTCCTAGACCACTAGACGATGGGGCCTTGTGAGCGAATCGCTCTTTAACACTGTCGTCCCTGCCCCGCATCCAGGACTTGCTTGGAATTGGGGGAGTTGCTCGGGGACTAGGATTCGAACCTAGATAGCCAGAACCAGAATCTGGAGTCCTACCATTAGACGATCCCCGAATCCGTTCCGCACACCTTAGTCAGGCGCTTGGGCGGCGGCACTATAGCGGCAAGGGCATCGGCGGCAAATCACGGGCGTTGCAGACAGTTCTTTACCGTTTTAGTCGTCAAAAATGTCCGTTTTTACTCACAAAAGCCGCCATTTTCGCTTCAGAGCGCTATTGTTGACTTGACCTGCCGGAAAACTGAGGAATAGTGGGGTTTCCCCTTTGCGCCGGATCTGATGCGGCCGGGGACAGGAGCATCATGACTTCGTGGAAAGAACAGCTTGAAGACCGGATTCCAGCCCAGCTCGGGGGCGAGGTGGATCTCTTCGAGGGCCAGATCGAGCTCAAGAAGCAGGGCAAGATCGACGACAAGATCTTCGCGGAAACACGCCTTCGCCGCGGCGTCTACGGGCAGCGCTACGACAACGGCCTTCGCGACGACGGCACCGGGCAGAAGCCGCTCGCCTTTCCCTGCGGCGATCTGACGAAGGGCCCGGACACCGTGTGGGACGCGCCAGGCATGATGCGAATCAAGATCCCGTTCGGCAAGCTCACGGCCGAGCAGCTCGACGTCTTGAACGAGCTCGCCGAGGAGTACTCCGACACGATCCTGCACGTCACTACGCGTCAGGACATCCAGCTTCACTTCATCCACATCGAAGACGCGCCCGACATGATGCGCCGCCTCGCCGCCGTTGGGATCACCACGCGCGAAGCGTGCGGCAACAGCGTGCGGAACGTCACGGCCTGCGAGTACGCGGGCGTCTGCAGCACTCAGTCCTTCGACGTCACGCCCTATGCCAACGCGCTCACGCAGTTCCTGCTCGGCCACCCCGATGTTCAAGACTTCGGCCGCAAGTTCAAGATCGCGTTTTCGGGATGCGAAGACAATCCGTGCGGCCTCGTGACCTTTCACGACCTCGGCGCCGTAGCGCAGCTCCGCGACGGCAAGCGCGGGTTCCGGGTCGTGGTGGGCGGCGGCCTCGGCGCGGTTCCCGTGCAGGCCAAGGTGCTCGCGGAGTTTTGCCCCGAAGAAGAGCTCCTTCCCCTCGCGCAGGCAGTCTCGCGTGTGTTCGCGAGGCTCGGTGAAAAGCAGAGCCGCGCCCGCGCGCGCATCAAGTTCCTCGTGCAAAAGCTGGGGATCGACGAATTCAAGAAGCTCGTCGCCGAGGAGCGCGAGGGCCTTCGCCAGGACGAGCGTTGGACCGCGTTTCTGAGCGACCTCCACGCGACCGACGAGACACCGGTTCGCGACGCCGGCCCCATTCCCGCGGATGCGCCGGCCGAGTTTCGTGCTTGGGCTGCGCACAATCTCAAGCCACAGGCGCAGGACGGCTATTACACGGCGATCGTGAAGCTCCCGCTCGGCGACTTCACGTCGGCCCAGGGGCGCGCGCTCGCCGACCTCGCGCGCGAGTACACCGGCGATTCGATTCGCTGCACCGTCGAGCAGAACCTCGCGTTCCGTTGGCTGAGCGGCGCCGATGCGGTCGCGTTCTACGAGCGCCTCGCTGCGCTCAACCTGGCCGAGGCAGGCGCCGGCACGATCACCGACATGACGTCGTGCCCGGGCACCGACACCTGCAAGCTCGGCATATCGGCCTCGCGCGGCGTGACGAGCGAGCTCCGAAAGCGTCTCACGCTCGTCGAAGATGAGCTCGACCCTGCGGTGCAAGCGCTCCGCATGAAAGCGAGCGGCTGTTTCAACTCTTGCGGCCAGCACCATGCTGCCGACATCGGGTTCACCGGCGTAAGCCGCCAAGTCGGCGGCCGCAAGGTTCCGCACTTCAACATCGTCCTCGGAGGACAGTGGACCGAAAACGCGAAGAGCTACGGGCTCGTCGTCGGCGCCGTGCCCTCCAAGAACATCCCGAAGGCCGTCGAGCTGATCACGCAGCACTACCTCGAGCACCGCGAGGGCGACGAGAGCTTCCAGGCCTTCATCGCCCGCGTCGGCAAGAGGGAGTTCCGCAAGGTGCTCTCGCCGATTCAGAAGCCGCCCTCGTACGAGGAGGATCCGAGCTACTACAGCGACTGGGGCGACCCGCGCGAATACACGATCGGAGACATTGGGGTCGGCGAGTGCGCCGGCGAGATCGTGCCCTTCGTGGAGTTTGGGCTTCAGGAGGCCGAGCAGCAGCTTCACGACGCGCAGGACGCGCTCGAAGCGGGTCGCTCAGGCGCCGCGGCAGCGGGCGGGTTCAACGCGATGGTCACGGCCGCCAAAGCGCTGATTCGCCACCTCGAGGTGCAGGTCAAGGACGACGCGGACGACGTCGTCGCCAACTTCAAGACGCACCTCCACGACACCGAGCTCTTCCACGACCCGTTCGCGAAGGGCAAGTTCGCCAACTACCTTCTGAAGATGCACGGCGACAGGTCGTACGAGAGTGCAAGCGACGAAACCGCGCACCGCGCGCTGGACGAGGCCCAGCTCTTCATCGAGGCCGCGCACGGATGCTATCAGCGACTCACTCAGGCAGCCGCTGCAGCCGCGGAGTAGGCGACGATGGAACCCACGAAGTTTCAAGTAAAGGTGTACACGAAGTCGGGCGACATCGAGCTCGAGAAGCTGATTCCGGTCTTTCACGAGTGGATCCGCGAAAAGAAGATTCCCGACGAGCTCCTGATCGACGTGGCCGACTACGCACATGTCCCGCAGGGGCCCGGAGTCGTCCTCATCGGCCATCAGTCCGACTACTACCTCGACGTCGCGGACGACCGGCCGGGGCTGCTCTACAGCCGCAAACGAGGTTTCGACGGCGACCTCCAGGCCGGCATCGACGACGCATTCCGGCGAGCGCTTCGAGCCTGCGAGCTCCTCGAAAAGGAAACCGGGCTCGGGTTCGAGTTCTCGACGGACGAGGTTCTGTTCCGCGTTCAGGATCGTCTCCAGGCGCCCAACGAGGAGGCGACCTACGAGGCATACAAGCCGGCCCTCGAGCGAACGACGAGCGCGTTCTTCGGGGACTCGGCCTCGTTCGAACGCTTAGGCGGACCCCGGGAGCCGTTCGCGGTCCGCATCAACACCGGCGCCCAGGGCTCGGTGGCCGAAGCGCTCGCTCGGGCGTGACGAGCGAAGCGGCGTTCTTTTTGGCGCACGATCGTTTCGCGGTACAAACGTCAGCCAGGAGCTGACTTGCAAGAACGATCTCGATGGGTTGTGTGGCTCGCAGCGAGCCTGATCGTCGCGGCCGCGTGCTCGCGCGACGGAGGCGCCGGCACGCGCGACGGCGTCTCGGACTCGTCCACGAAAGGCAACGACGCGGCGATCCCGGTGGTCCGCGCGGGCGCGCGGGCGCTCGCAGAGCCCGGGGCGTCGGTCGACTTGGTGGCGGCACAAATGGAGGGCGCGATCGCGGTGCGCACCAAGAGCCAGGCTCTGATGCGCTACGACGGCTATCGCGTGACCCTCACCACGCCGGGCGAGCAGGTCACGCGCATCACCTTCGACCTCCCCGAAGCGAGGCCGACGGTCGCTCAGCTCACCAAGGTGTTCGGAAAGCCCGAGGAGATACGACGCGGCATGATGTACGAGTACTATGCCGAGGCCACCGGGGCGACCATTCAAATCCTCGCCGAGCCGGTCTCGCTGCCGGCCACGGAGACGAGCCTCGTAAAGCGCATCCTCATCGAGGGCAAGAAGCTCCGCTGAGCGGCGCCCGCTAGAGCTCGAGCGACAGAATGCGCCGGACGACCTGTTCGTCCGCGGGAGGAAGCGGGTACGCCTCGAGCTCGGTCGGCGTCACCCAGGCGTGCTCGGCGACCTGAAGGTGCTGCACTTCGCCGGAACGAAGCGCGCATCGATAGAACAGGAGCAGCACTTCTTTTTCTGGATAGCGATGGTGCGTCACGTCGAGGATGTCGATGACCTCCACCTGGATGCCGCACTCCTCGGCGCACTCGCGCACCACCGCGGCCTCCGGCGCCTCGCCCTCCTCGAGCTTTCCGCCCGGGAACTCCCAGAACCCGCCGAGGTGCTGCCCCTCCATGCGACGCGTCAGCAGCACGCGGCCGTCCCGAATCACGACGGCAGCCGCAACGACCGTCGGCATCTCAGGGCATCTCCCCGATCGCACGCAGGAGCTGTGCCTTGGCGACGCGAATGCCGATGGAGGAGTCGACCAGGTCGACCTGTGCGCGAATCAGCTCCGCTTGGGCCTGAAGGAGCGTCGTCGTATTGACGATCCCCGCTTGAAGCTGCTCGCGCGTGACGCGATACCCTTCCCTGGCCGCCTCGAGCCCGAGCCGCGCCGACTCGATGGCGGATCGAGCCGCGAGCACGCCGTGATACCCCTCGGCCACCTCGACGCGAATCGCATCTTTGACGAGCTGGACGTCGGCGTACGCCTGCTCGAGGGCTGCCTGAAGCTGACGCGCGCGACCCGTTGCGTCGACGGTTTCGTTGGGCGTCCATCGAATTACCGCGCTCACCTCCCAAGTCGCCTCGAAGCGCTGCTGCTGGGGCACGACGCGCAGATTCGGGTTCGAGTACTGCACCGAGCCGCGGGCGAGAAGATCGGGCGCGGCGCTGCCCTTGGCTGACTTGAGCTGGTGCCGTGTGACCTCCACGTACTTGTTGAGCGCGAGAAGGTCCGGCCGTTTTTGATACGCACGCTCCAGCAGCTCCGGCTCCGAAGCGCTCGGGATCGCGACCACCTCCGCGGAGAGATCTTCGCCGAGCGAGGGAGGCTCCTCGGTATGCATGAGCGTCTGAAGCGCGCGCGCCGCGACCTGCACGCCGAGCTTCGCCTGCTCCACCGCCACCTGCGCGGCCTTTTCCTGCGCGCGGACCCGAACCAAGTCGACGCGAGCCGCCGAACCCGCATCGACCAGCGACTTCGTCTCGTCTCGCTGGGAGACCGCCGCCTCGAGCGCGAAGTTCGCGACGGCAAGGCCCGCCTCGGCGCGCGCGTACGCGTAGTAGGCCTGCCGGCCGCTGAACGCGACGTCATTCAGCTCCGCCTGGATCTGAAACCTCGCGGCCTCCTTACTCCTCTTCGCGGCGCGGTACGCGGGCAACGCTTCGGCGAGCGAGCGAGTGAACGAATAGGCAAGCGTGGCGTCCGTGGCGTACTGCTGGGTCAACGCGGGAAACCGGAAGCTCGTGACCCCGGTCCAGAGCGCTTGCGCCGCCGGGTCCTGAAGGTCGCTGATGAGCTGCTCCAGCAAAGCCTGGTCGGAGCCACTTGCCAGGCCTGCGGTCTCCACCGGGCTCAGCCTGGAGTAACGGGCCACGAGCTCGAGCTGCGGCACGAGCCCTGCCATTGCCCGAAGGGCCCCACCCTTGGCTTCTTTGAGCAACGCCTGGGTGCGCCGGAGATCGGGTGACGTCGCGACGACCTCTTGGACCGCCCTATCGGACGTCAGTCCCCCGTCGACGTAGAGAGAACGAAGCGCTCTCGCCGCCGCGTCGTCCGCTTTCGCAACGGGTTTGGTTTCCAATTCTACCGAAGGCGGCGCCTGCGCCCTGACCCGCACAGTGCCGATCGACGAAACCAAACAAGCGACTACCCCAACGACCGCGTACCGATGAAAGCTCATGACCTCTCCTTGCGGAGGTCATGATACGTCAGTCGCAGCCGGGCCAGCCTAGACTACGGGGCTACCTCGCAGGGATACGCTTCGACGCCGGGTATGTCGTTCACGAAGTTGGCCTCTTCTACCCGGCTTTGAAGCGTGTCGGGGTCGGTGACCGCTCGCTCGAACCAATCGCTCATGACCTCGCCGTCGACGCTGCCGAGCCAGAGCTCCTCGCGAAGCGTCACGACGTGAAGGCTCTCCGTGGAGACGCTGGTATAGTAGTAGTGGATGCCGTTCAGATCTCTCGTGTCGCAGTAGTCCTGGCGCATCTTGTTGATCCAAATCGCCCGCCAAACCTCTTCGCTCTCCTGCGCCGGCCCCGTGAAGAACGCATCACGGCGCTGGGTGTCGTCGTACGGATTGCTGAGGATGAGCATTTGCTGCTCGGGGACCTGCTTGAGCCGAGGCGAGATCGCATTGTAGAGCACCGGGCCGACGGCGCAGTCGCCTTCGAAGCAGTACGACGGCAAAAACGGGAGCATGCCCCACCCGTTTTCGACGGGGATCTTGACCGCGCCGAGCAGCGCGACGCCAAAGGGCTGCTCGTTGTCGAGCGCCCCACCCGCATCCGGGAACGCGGCCGTCCGAGGCCAGAGGAGGTCATCGAGGAACCAGTGATAGTTGTAGAGCGCGCCGTAGCCGCCGGCGGACCAGCCGCCGAAGAGGGCGATCACCTCGTCGGGGCGAAAGCCTGCGCCACCGGCGGCATCCATCTCTTTCCAGATCACGTCGCGCACCATGCGGACCGCCGCCCGCAGGTTGATCGCGCCGTAACGAGGCAGGTCGACCGTACCGGGGTATTCGATGACGCCGCCTCCCGCGAACACGTCCTGGTTGCAGTAGGGCAGGTAGACCTGCGTCCAGTCGGCGAAGGGGCTCACTCCGGGGTCCTCCGACGCAATGCCGGCGCCAAGCGGCTCGTCGTCCATCGCGGTGAACAAGCCTGAGTTATTGACGAGCCGGTCCGCGCACTGCTGCTCGAGCACGCAGACGCCGCCGCCCTGAAGCCCGACGAGCACTCGGTCGAGCGGCGCGCCTTCAGGCGCGAGCTTGACCCAGAACGAATAGTCCGAGCCGTCGCCGCACAAGGTTCCCCACTTCTCGCCGTCGACGGGGATTCGCACCCACTCTCCCCGCGTAGCCTCGAAGTCGGTGTTCGAGGGCCCGCAGCCGAGCGTCAGTGGGCTGGTGTCCGCGTGCGAGGTGGCGGTGATGCAGTCGACTTGGCCCGCCGCGCGCTGGACGTACTGGCTGGGGTTCACGGCGACGAGCTCCTCGAGCGCCGTGCCGTCGCAGGCGGCGGTGATGTCCGCCACCGCGGATGACGCAAGCGAAGTGCGTTCGCTCTCGACGTCCTCGGCGACGCAGCCCTCGCCGTTCAGACAGGCGCCGATCGCCGCAAGCGAGCCGTCGACCAGGTCGGCAGCCGCCTGATGCGCGGCGTTGAGGCAGCTCTTTT
>JAHELW010000166.1 GCA_024643985.1 Myxococcales bacterium
CGGTAGAGCCTTCGCCGGGCGAGTACGGGACCGAATACTTCGACAAGACCGAGGAGCGTCTCGATTGGTTCGCGGATCACGGTGTCTACGTGATCTTGGACATGCACCAGGACGTCTACGCCGAGCGGTTTTGCTGCGACGGCGCGCCGGAATGGGCCATCGAGGACGATGGGCTGCCCTTCCAGCAAAACCCGATTTGGTCGCTCAACTATTTCGCCCCCGCCGTGATGGCCGCCTTCGACAACTTCTTCGACTACGAGGGTGAGCACGGCTATCTGCAGGATCATTTCGCCGACGCGTGGGCCGAAGTAGTCGCGCGCTTCAAAGACCATCCGGCGGTGCTCGGCTACGACATCTTGAACGAGCCGTCCCCGGGCTCGGTCTACAAGGGGAGCGACATCACCATCACGCCGCCCGATGGCGAAGCCGCCGAGTTCGACCGCACGCTGTTTACGGACTTCTACGTACGCATGGTCGACGCGATCCGGAGCGTCGACGAAGACGGCTGGATCTTCTACGAGCCGAGAGTGGCAGCGCCGGCAAACGGACAACCGTCGTTCATCCAGAAGCTCGAGGACCCGCGCGAAGGCGAACCGCGCATCGCGTACGGGCCGCACCTCTACTCGGTCGCATTCGAGTTCAACCAGGAGTACATGCCGAGCACCGACGACACGCTCGCCAACTGGGAAGCAAACCGTAACATCGAGACCGAGGCCCAGAAGGCGCCGCTGCTCCTCGGCGAATGGGGCTTCGATCCTTCCTGGCCTGGCGCCGATCGGTTCCGGCGCGAGCTCCTCGACATGGGCGATCGAATGATGCTCGGCTGGACGTACTGGTCGTACGACCCCTGGGGCTGGGGCATTTGGGAAAGCGACCAAGACGGCAACTTCGTCACCGAGCGAGAGAGCGCAGACGCCCTCGTCCGGCCCTACCCGCAGCGCGTCGCGGGGATTCCACGCTCGTTCTCCTACGACCCCGACACCGGGGTTTTCGACCTTGCGTTCGATCCTTCGCCGTCGGCGACGGTGCCGACGGAAATCTACGTTCCGGCGTCGCGGCACTACGCCGGAGGTTGGACTCTGTCGGGGTGCGACGAGGCGCGCGGCTGCACCTCGAGCTGGAGCTCGGACACGGAAATACTGGAAATCCTCACATCGAACCAAACCGCGCGAGTCGAGCTTCAGATCGCCCCAGACTCCGAGACTCCTGCTACCATCCACAGACCATGAGCAGGCTTGAAGGAAAGCGGGTGCTGATCACCGGAGGCGCCCAGGGGATCGGCTTCGAGATGGCGATCAAGTTCGCCGATCGTGGCGCACAAATCGTAATCGCGGACATCGACGATGAAAGGCTCGGGCAGGCGAAAGCGGAGCTTGCCGCGCGAGGCGTCGTCGTTTCCGGCTTCCAGGTCGACGTCACCAATCCAGCGAGCATCGCCTCGCTGCGAGCGCAGATCGCGGCCGAGGTCGGACCGATCGACGTGCTGGTCAACAACGCTGGCGTCGTCTTTGGCGGACCTTTCACCAAGGTCTCGCTGGACGATCACTTCAAGACCTACGAGGTCAACGTCCTCGGCTTGGTCGCCATGACCCATGCGTTTCTCGATGACTTGGTCGCGCGGCCGGAGGCGCACTTGGTTCACATCGCGAGCGCGTCCGGCTTCATTGGACTGCCGTACGGTTCGAGCTACGCGTCGAGCAAGTGGGCCGTGATCGGCTTTGGCGAGTCCATTCGAGCCGAGCTCAACCTGGAGGGACACGAGCACGTCCATCACACGATCGTGTGCCCTAGCTACATTGGAACCGGCATGTTCCATGGGGCAGAGGCGCCGAAAGCAACCAACATTCTCGAGCCAGCCGAGCTCGCAGAAAAAGTGGTTCACGCGGTCGAGCGCAACAAGATCCACGTGCTCGAGCCGTTCATGGTCAAGCTCACTCCGATTCTGAGGGACCTGCTGCCGACCGCGCTCTACGACCGGATGGCGCACCTCTTCGGTGCGGATACCTCGATGGCGCACTGGACCGGGCGCGGTAGCGAAGAGCAGACGGACGAGTCACAGCCCGCGACCCGAGATCAGTCCGAGGCGGAGCGGTAGCGCGCGAGAAACGTCTCCACGACTTCCTTCATGAGTATTTCGCGCTCGGCTGGAGCCATCGGCCCTTCGAGAAGCTGCGGCCAAAACAATGCGCCGCTTGCCATCGACCCAAACACGTTGGCAGCGAGCTCGGGGTCGGGGACGGAAAGACGGCCTGCTTCGGTTGCCTTTTTCAGCCACGCGACGAGAGCGCTCTCGGCTTCGGCCGCACGCGCGAAAAGGACTTCCCGAATCAGCTCGGGCTGCCTGACGAACACGCCGAGCACCACGCGCGCCAAGCAGCGTGACGCCGGGTCTTCGGCGATGAGCGTCTTCGCGCGAGCGAAGTCTGCGAGCTGGGCCTCGAGGGAGCGCTCGGGATTCCATTCGACCCGCTTGAGGGCGGCCGCGTGCTCGAGGAGCCGAGAGACCACGGCCTGAAACAACGCCTCCTTGCTGCCGAAGTGGTTGTAGACGGTCCGCTTGGAGGCGCCGGCGAGCTCTGCGATGCGATCCATGCTGGTGCACTCGAAGCCCTCGTCCCGAAAGGCCGCCGTCGCGGCTTCCAAGATGGTCTCCCGCTTGATGCTAATGCGTGATTCTCTTTCTATTTCCATAGCTTAGATAAAAACTACACCGTGCAGTGCATTTTGGTCTTGACCCCGGGGCCAGCGAAACTACACTGTGCAGTGTAATGGTTCCGAGGCGGTTGGCAAGGCCTCCCCAAGGGACCAGGAAATGGAAAAGCCATGACTTCGATTGCCGACCCCACCCGACGCTCACTCACCCAGACGCTCCTCGCCGGAGTCCTCGTGGTCTTCGCCGCGATGGGTTTCGCGCCGGCCGCCGCCGCTGCCGAATCCGACGAGGCCGCCGAAGCGCGCGCCGAAAATGCTGGCATCTTCACCGCGCAGCTCCCGGTCGACGGGTCGAACATCGCTTCCGGCAAGGCGGTCATCGTCGTCGACCGGCCGCTCGACGAGGTGCTTCCCATCGTGCTCGACTACGGCAACTACGTGGACTTCATGCCGAACTTCACGCGGTCCAAGGTGCTCGCGCAGCGCGGAAGCAAAGCAATGGTCTACATGGAGGTGAGCGTCGGCAGGGGCATGTACACCCTATACGGGCAGCTCAACCTCGCCGAGCAACCTCGAGACGGCGGCGTTCGTGTCGTGAAAGGCCGTCTCATCGACGGGAACATCGACGCGTTTGACGCGACTTTCACGCTCCGACCGGTCGAAGGTGGAACCGAAATCAGCTTCGACATCTACGTCGACCCCGACCTTCCACTCCCGTCGTCCGTGTTCAGCCGAGAAAACGAGCGAGCGGCCGGCCGTGCGGTGCGTGCGCTGCGACAGAGAATCGCGCAGTCCGCAGGTCCGACGGCCTGACCCGTTACAGGCCGACAAGAGAGGCGTCGTCGGATACGCCTAGAACTTTCGGGTTTCGCCGATCTTGAGCAGCCACGCGTCGTCAGAACCAAGCTCTGAGGCCGCGGCTGCAGCTTGGAACCGGCGGGGAGGATCCTCGAGCGGCTCGTCGGAGAGGTCGAACGTGCCGTAGTGCATCGCAAGGGCACGCTTCGCTTGGAGATCGAGCGCGGCTCGAATCGCCTCTTCCGGATTCATGTGCGAGGCGCGCATCATCTCGGTCGGCTCGTAGGCGCCGATGGGCACCGCAGCGAGGTCGAAGGGTCCGAGCGCGGCGGCGATCTCTTGGAAGCCATCGAAGTAGCCCGTATCGCCCGCAAAGAAGAATCGTCGTTCGGGACCCACGACGGCCCACGAAGACCAAAGCGCCATTCGATCGTCGCCAAGACCGCGTTTGCTCCAGTGCTGCGCGGGCAGGCAATGGATGCGCACACCTTCGTGCAGGGCCGAGCGTCCCCAGTCGAGCTCTTCAACCTTCGTCAGGCCGTTTTCGCGGAGCAGCGCCCCGTTGGCGAGCGGTACGAAGAAGCGGGTTTCGGGATCACGCTCGTGAAGCGCAACCAACGTCGGTAGGTCGAGGTGATCGTAGTGGTTGTGCGAGATCACCACGAAGTCGATCGGGGGCAGGTCCTCGATGGCGAGCCCCGGCGGCACGAACCGCTTGGGCCCGACGAACGAGACCGGGCTTGGCGTGTCCGACCAGATCGGGTCGGTGAGAAAGGTGACGTGGTCCATCTGGACGAGGAGCGTGGCATGTCCGACCCAAGTGACGGTCGGCTTGCTGTGCTTGGCGTTTTCCCGAAGAAACTCCCCGTCGTTCGGGACGGCGGCAGGCGCACCGGGCCGGTCTTGAAACGAGCCCATGATACGCCTGAACATGAACGGAAACCGAGTAGCCGCGCTGCCATGACCGAGCTCGCCCGCGAAGTTCGTGAATCGTCCCTCTTCGTCGCGCGGTGCAGGTCCGAGACCGTCGAGGCTGGGCTCTGCAGCGACCGATGCGACCAGGCCCATGGCGGACAGCCCGACGAGTCCCGCTGGCACCTTTCGATTCCCAATCATCATCGTCGATTCTGGGGTAAACGTCGCAAAGCGCCAGGCCCTCGGCTATGGACGCCCAGGGAAGCGCCTCGACAAGCGTCTCGACGAGTGAAACGCTCGGTCGTCCAGTGACCGTATCCGTCGACGACATCCAGCTCGCTCGTGAACGCCTCGCGGAAAGCATCGTCCGCACTCCGTTCGAGCAGTCGGATACGCTGTCTTCGGTCATCGGTGTTCCGCTCTACCTGAAGCACGAAAACCAGCAGTACACCGCCTCCTTCAAGGAACGTGGGGCGCTCAACCGGCTCTTGGCGATGACCGACGCGGAGCGCGAGCACGGCGCAATCGCGATGTCCGCGGGAAATCACGCGCAGGCGCTTGCCTATCACGGCAGGCGGCTCGGCATTCCGACCACGATCGTCATGCCTCGGACGACGCCGAACGCCAAGGTCGAACAGACTCGCGCGCACGGCGCACAGGTGATGCTGCACGGCGTCCGATTCGACGAAACGCGGGAGTATACGCGGGAGCTCTCCCGAAAGCGGGGTCTGACGCTCGTCCACCCGTACGACGATCCGGCCGTCATTGCGGGTCAGGGCACGGTCGCGCTCGAAATGCTCGAGACCGGCCAGCCGATCGACGTGTTGCTCGTGCCCGTCGGGGGTGGCGGCCTAATTTCCGGAGTCGCCATCGCCGTGAAGGCGCTCCGCCCCGAAGCTCGAGTGGTCGGCGTTCAATGCGAGCGGTATCCATTCGCGCACCATGCCTTTCACGGTCTCGACCCGAACCAACTACCGAGCCACGACACCGTGGCCGACGGCATCGCGGTCAAGTCGCCCGGCGAGCTCACGATGGAGCTCATCCGGCGCTACGTCGATGACATGGTGCTCGTCCGCGAGGACGACATCGAGCAGGCGATCTTCATGCTCGCCGAGATCGAAAAGACCGTCGTCGAGGGCGCGGGCGCTGCAGGCGTCGCAGCCGCGATCCGATACGCGGAGCGATTCGAGGGGCGGAACGTCGCGACCATTCTCTGCGGCGGCAACATCGACATGATGACGCTTTCGGCCGTGCTGCAGCGCGGAATGGTGCGCACCCACCGGCTCGTAAAGCTCCGCGTCGAGGTGCCGGACATTCCAGGGGCGCTCGGCCAGGTGACGCAGCTGATCGGCGAGCTCCAGAGCAACATCGTCGAGATCAGCCACCAAAGGACGTTCGCCGCATCGTCCGCCCGCGCCGCCGTCGTCGAAATGGTCCTTCAGCTCCGTGGCGAGGAGCAGGCGGAAGAGGTGGTCGAAGCCCTCCGCGCCTGGGGTCTCGACGCTCGAATGGCCCCTTGAGGGGCGCCCGGCCGGCTCTAAGATCCCACCGTCATGAAGCTGGGCGTCGTAGGCATGGGGTGGGTGGGGTCGAGTGTGGTCGCCTCGATTCTTCACAAAGGAGTGGCTTCGGAGCTCCTTCTGAACGATGCACGCGAGGAGCTCGCGGTGGGCGAGGCGATGGACCTCGCGCACGGCGCGTCGTTTTATCCAACCGCGCGCGTGCGGGCGGCAACGGTCGAGGAGATGTTCGATGCGGATGCCGTGATCGTCGCTGCCGGCAAAGGAGGCGGGCCGGACGACAGCAGGCTCGACCTTCTTCGCGTCAACGCGGCCATCGTCGGGGAGATCGCCGCGAAGCTCCGTGGGATGCGCGGCCTGTTGGTCATCGTCACGAATCCGGTCGACATTCTGACGCAAGTTGCCGCGGAGGCCTCGGGCCTACCCTACTCGCGCGTGATCGGTACCGGAACCATGTTGGACACGGCAAGGCTCCGGGCGACGCTTGGCCGCACGCTCGACATCGAGCCGCGATCGATTCACGCGCAGATCATCGGCGAGCACGGCGACTCCGAGGTCGTGCTCTGGTCGAACGCCCGCCTCGGGGGTTTGCCGCTCCGAAGCTGGCCGGGGTGGACCCGAGAAAAGGAGCGCGCGATCGCCGAAGAGGTGCGGACCGCGGCCTACGAAATCATCGCGAGGAAAGGCGCGACCAACCATGCGATCGGGCTCGTGACGGCCGCCCTCCTCCATTGGACACTCTCGGGCGCGCGCCGAATCGTCACCGTGTCGCGAGTTCAGGAAGGCGCCGCGGGCCTTCGAGACGTCGCAATTTCGCTCCCGACCGTCGTCGGGGCCGAGGGCGCAGTAGAAGTCATCGAGCCAGAGATGGACGCCTCCGAGCGAAGCGCGCTCGAGAGCTCTGCGGAGGTGCTGCGCAAGGCATACGCGGAGTTGCGTTTGGATCTTTAGCGCCCGGAAGCGGCGCATCGCGTGCGCTTGACAGGGGCGGAACTCGGGCTATTTCTCGCAGCCATTCCAGCGTAGCTCAGTTGGTAGAGCGGGCGACTGTTAATCGCTTGGTCGTAGGTTCGAGTCCTACCGCTGGAGCCGACTTTCGCGGCCTCACAAGAGCTAGAAACCGGTTGCAGCCTCGTGGCCTGGTTGCTCGTAGGACACGAACCGACGGTGTACTCGCCCCGTAGAACGGGGCTGCGTATTGGCGCCTGAATCCGGCAGCTACGCGGACTGTCGTCCGCTCCGCCTTGCCGGATTCCAACGCCACGCGAGTCCTTGGGTCGTTGGCTACAGCCGGATTCGCAAGAGCTAGCGGACGATGTTGAGGTCCTCACAAGAGTTCGGAACCGGCTGCAGCCTCGTGGCCTGGTTGCTCGTAG
>JAHELW010000167.1 GCA_024643985.1 Myxococcales bacterium
CGACCTCGCGGGCGCGCGGATCTTGATCACGGCCGGACCCACGCACGAGGACCTCGACCCCGTGCGGTTCCTCGGCAATCGGTCGACCGGCCGTATGGGCTACGCGATCGCAAACAAGGCTCTCCGGCGGGGTGCCGAGGTCACGCTCGTGACCGGACCGGTTCATCTACCGCATCCGGTAGGCGCCGAGGTCATCGACGTGCGGTCCGCCAAGGAAATGCATCGTGCGGTCATGTCCGGCTTCGACGCGTACGACGTCGTCATCATGGCAGCCGCAGTCGCAGATTACCGACCCGACGCTCGCGCACCGCAAAAGATCAAGAAGGGCAAAAGCCTGAAGCTCGAGCTCGTTCGCAACCCGGACATCCTCGCGGACATCGGCTCGAAGCGTGCGGGTCGGCCTTCGGTTCTCGTAGGCTTCGCGCTCGAAACCGAAAATCTCGAGCAGGCGGCTCGCGAGAAGCTCGAACAGAAGTCCGCAGACCTCATCGTCGCCAACGACGCGGCCGCAGGCCTCGGCGGGGACACGAACCAAGTCACGCTCGTCGACGCAGGCTCTGCGACGCGGCTTCCCGAGATGAGCAAACACGCGCTGGCCGACCAGATTCTCGACCGCGTCCGCGCGCTTCTGAGCATCCAGTCGCGACGCTCTCGCCCCGAGGCCGAACGAGGCTCTCCCAACTGATCGAAACGCTCCGTGACACGCCCCCTCATCTCGACTTTTCTCGCCCACCTCGACGGCGAAGCCTCACGCGAGGTAGCGCTTCAGGCCTATCGCGAGGCCGAGGAAAAGCACGGCGTACGGATCTACGACGACCACGACGCGCGCGTCGCGCCGGGGGCCTTCAAGCCCCACATGCCGATCTCCGAAGAGCGCGTGCGCACACTGACCCGAAGCTGGGAGCAGTTCGACCGTGCGCTCGAGCCGCTCGGCCGCGGAGCCGAGCGCGACCTCGTGATTCGGCAGCTCGGGCCCTTCATCTCCGACACGGGTCTCTGGGTGGCGGGCTCCGACCTAGCCGACGACCACCTCTTCATCTTTCGCTCCGGCGAGGTCGGCTCGTGGACCGGCGAGCAGTGGGACCAGCATCTCGCCAACTGGGGCGCCGTCACGCAGTTTCTCGGGCGAGACGATTGGACGGCCGAGCGCTTGGTCGAGCAGATGCGGCAAACGCCACGCTATCGCGAATGGATCCAGCTTCTTCGGAGCCTGATCGCCGAGGCGCGCGGCGTCGCGGTCCGCGCGTAGTCACAAGACGTCGACCGGCCCTGCGCCTTCTCGAAGCACGAGCGGCTCGTCGCCCGTCAGATCGACGATCGTCGACGGCTCGATGCCGCCCCACCCACCGTCGATGAACGCGTCGACGTGAGCGAAACGCGCGTGCAGCTCATCCGGGTCGTTGAGCACCTGACCGTCGAAGGTGGCCGACGCCGATACGAGGGGGCTTCCAAGCTCGTTCAGCAGCGCAAGCGCCACCTCGTCGTCCGGCACTCGGATGCCCACCGTCTTCTGCTTCCGGACGAGCAGCTTCGGCACCTCCCGCGTCGCCTTGAGCACGAACGTGTACGGGCCCGGAACGAGCCGCTTCATGATGCGATACGCAAAGTCGTCGACGTACGCGTAGCGGGCGATCTTGTTGAGGTCCGGGCACATGAAGCTCAGGGGGTGATCTCTTTTGAGCTGCCGGATCTGATAGATGCGCTCGACCGCCTTCTTCTGGTGGATATCGCACCCGAGACCGTACACCGTGCCGGTGGGGTACACGATCACCCCGCCGCGCTGGAGGATTTCGACGGCCTGGCGGATACGCCGAGGCTGCGGGTGCGTGGGGTGAACTTCGATGCGCATCGAGGCGCGGAGAGGTAGCGAGGGGCTCGGTTCGGGTCAAGGCGCCGATCCGGGTTGCCGGGCACTACCCAACCCCCGGTAAATGCGCTAACTAAGCGCCCGAAAAATGTCGGAAGAGCGAGATCCCAGGCCGTACCTCGTGATTACGGTGCTTCTAGATAGCTCGGCGCGGCCCGCAGAGGTCAGCCGAAGTCACGGCGACGCCTACGAGCGCTCGCTGAACGCGAGCCAGGGCCAAGCGATCGCCGGCCTCGAGCTCGTCGAGCTCCCCATTGCCGCTCCTGTCTTCAAGGCGCTTCGCCAGCCGCTCGCCATCCCAGGCGACGCCGTCGGTCTCTACGACGTGTTTCCGCTCGCAAGCCACCTCAAGCCCGAGTACCGGAAGATCGCGGGTCAGTTCTTGGCGGCCGAGGCGCTGTGGACCTTGGATGAGCAGGGTCTCCTCGGCGGCGTCCCCGTGAACGTGAAGCTCGACGTCCCCAAAGGGTGGAAGACCGACCCGAAAGAAATCCACCAGCACCTCGTCGCCGAGGGCGCCCTCGATCTGAGCGAGAGTGGAATCGAGGCCTACAAGGCGATCAAAAAGGCCTGGGACGGCAATTAGTTCAGCGAGTAGGGGCGCTCGAGCAGGAACTCGGCGATTTCCGCCTCGAACGACGCGCCGTCGGCACGGTGCATGTGATAGGTGCCGCGCATCGTTCCCCGCGGCGTCGGAAGCACGGCGCCGCTCGCGTAGCGAAAGCTCTCGCCCGGGCTGAGCACGGGCTGCTCCCCGACGACGCCAGGGCCCTCGACCTCCTCGACCTGGCCGAGACCGTCGGTGATGACCCAGTGGCGTGACCGGAGCTGGACCACCTCGCTGCCGTTGTTGGTGATCGTGATCTCGTACGCAAAGACGAAGCGGCGAAGAGCCGGCTGCGACTGATCCTCGAGGAACCTGCTCTGCACTTGGACGAGCACGCCGTCTGTCGTGGCGCTCGACCTGGTGGCCGGTGTGCTCACGGGTGGGCCTCCCGAAGCTGACGGGCATGGCTGACCCAGGACGAGCCCGCCACGGCCAAGCGCCACTCGGCGTCCTGGTGCGCCGGCTCCGCGTACCCGATTCCGATTCGGGCGCCGACCGCGACGTCGGCGACCGGCGCTCCTTTGCGGACCTCGAGGCCGCCTCGCCTGTAGAGTGGGTGCCCGCTGAAGCTCGTGTCGAGACCGAGCGCCTGGCCGACCTTGCCTGGGCCCGTCAACAGGACCGGCCCGTCTTTGCCTCCGCGACGCCGACGTATCAAGCCGTGCCCCGCCACAGGCTCGCACGAGCGAATCAAAACGGCGGCGCCCTCCCCGTCCCGGTTGGTCACGAGATTGAGCATCTGATGGAGGCCGTAGCAGAGATAGACGTACGCGTGCCCGGGCGGCCCCCACATGGGCGCGTTTCGCGCAGTGAGCCCGGAGCGGCAGTGATTCGCAGTGTCGTCGGGGTAGCGATAGGCCTCGACCTCCGTGATGCGCAGCCCCACCTCACCGCGCCAGATTTCCTGACCCAACAGGTCGCGCGCCACGTCGAGCGCGTCGCGCGCATAGAAGTGTCGAGGAAGGAGACGTCCCGGCACGGGCGAAGTGTGAAGCTAGCTGATGTCCAACGCAACGCCGATGATGAGCTGATAGTCGTTCTTCGCGGGAGCCGTCCCGTCGAGCCTCGGCGGTGGATTCTCGGTGCGCAAGAACAAGAACGACGTCTCGAAGTCGAACACGTCCGTGACTTCTATCGTGAAGGTGGCCTTTCCGGTGTGGTTGGTGTTCCCAATCGTCGTGTAGACGAGATTCGTGCGCCACTCGATCTCGAGCTCGATGTCCTTGTAGAACTCGAGCTCAGCCCACGTTCCTAGGCTCACGAAGCC
This sequence comes from Myxococcales bacterium, assembly GCA_024643985.1. Lineage (GTDB taxonomy): Bacteria > Myxococcota_A > Polyangia > Polyangiales > Houyiibacteriaceae > SG8-38. The sequence goes on from JAHELW010000167.1 coordinate 3,742, forward strand.
GTCGTTTTGGGGGTTCTTCACCCCCGCGGCGGTGCTCAGGAACTCGATGTACTGATAGCCGAGCCCCGCGTCTGCGTCCCATTCCCATCTCTTCGTGTCGAAGATGTGGACACCGGCCCCCGCACCCGGCGTCGCACGGAGCTTGATGTTCTGGAATCGATCGTTGAGGAGCTGCGCGGCGGCTGGCGTGAAGTACCACCGATGCGAGAGAAAGAGCCGTACCTGCACGTTTCCGATGTGCCGATTGACGTTCTGCTCTTTATCGGCGTAGCCGATGGTGCCGTCGTAGCGAAGCCGGGTCCGGGTCCGATAGTCGGCGCGCGTGAGCTCGAAATACGCGTTCAAGCTTCCCTGATTGGTGTTGCCGACGTTCGCAGAGAAACCAGCGCCGAGCTTCATAGACCACCAGTTTCGCTCTCTAGGCTCGCCATCGACGATGGAAAGCAGCAACTCGCGCGGAAAGCTCTGGATCCCATCGGCTGTTTCCACGAGCACGGTGTCCTTGGTCACGACGCCAGGCCCGATGAGGTCGACCTTGCCCTCGAAGACGTACGTATTGACCTCGGGGCAGTGCAGCCGATCGACCTTCGCCCAATCGAACTTCACCACGTCGAGCTTGTCGCTGTCGAACTCGATCTCGTCCTCGCGCATGCGCTTGAGGCGCCCTTTCAGCCATTCGCCGGACGTGAGCCGCATCCAGTCGTGTGTGTCGCCGAACTCGATCGTGAACTCCGCGGGAAGCCCCCGTTCAATCTCTTCTTCGACCTGCTCCATCGCCTCGTCGACCTCCCCGACCGAGTCGGGCGACTCCACGGCTTCATCGGGCACACCGTCGGGCGGCTCCTCGGCGGTTTTCTCACCGCTCGGCGGCGTCTCGAGCGCTGGCGGCTCCTGGGCGCGGACCGCGCCGACAAAGCCAGCCATCGCTGCCGCCGCCGCGATCGACGCCATGAGCCTGAACGCCGCCTTCGTCACGTTAAGGGGGTTTATCGGCGGCGCTCACCGTCTACAAAAAAGGTGCAGATCCCCGGCGCCGATCGCGATCGCCGGGTGTCAGGGTGTCTTCGGGCGCGCGGTGTTGACCGCTGGGATGTCCCAGGCCTCGGCAAGACGGCCGCCCACGATGCGCCAGACGACGACCGCGTCGATCTCGAGCGGCATGCCTCCCAAGGCCATGGTGTCCCGCACACAGGTCACGACCAGCTCATCTCCGAAGGGCGCGATGGAGATCGGCTCGACCGCGAAGGTGCCGCCAGTAGCCGCGCCTAGTTTCTCGAAGAAGTCCCGAAGGCCCGCGAGACCGGCGTAGTCACCCTGCACGTCCGGTAGGCGGGGATTGAAGAAGCGCCAGACGAAGTCTTCCGCGAAGAGGTCGGCGGACCCATCGAGGTCTCCCAGGTTCAGTCGCTTCAGAAGAGAGACGTTCGGATGCTCTTCGGACATGGCTGCGCTCCTCGTCGTCGGGCCTAGCCGGGGCCCGAGAGGCCAGCAAGTGGATCTAAGCAGCTCAGTCCGTTTTCAGGGGTTCCCCTTTGGTGGGGAGTCGTCACCCACGCGTCACGTGAGGTCGAGGGCAGAACATTTACGTATAGACAAGTAGTAGAGACAGGTAGATAGTCAGGCTCTCGAAGAAGACGTCGCACGATTTGGCTGTTTGATGCCCCCTCCCATTGGTTGGAAAGAGACGGAGGTGATCATGAAAACAGTACACTCAGTCGCGACGACCAGGCCTCGGGTTTCGATCCTAATGGGCATCATGTTCGGCCTCTTGATGGCCTGTGGCGATACGAACGTCTACAAGACTGACCCGGGGCACATCGGCCCGGACAGCATTCCGACCGACCACTCATGTCTCATGGGCTCGATGATCGAGCTCGTCCGTCACTCGAGCGCATGCCCGAAAACGAGCTCCGCGCTGACATCGGAGATCCAGGACGGCTTGGTGTTCTCTACTGAACAAACCGAAGCTCTCGAGTCGCCCTGCGCAGTCGGACCGACGCCACGCTTCGAGGTGATTTTCGACGAGGGCAGTCACAGCATCCTCCTCGACTTCTCCCAGGTCTCGGCAAGCGACCGCTTCCCAGAGATCGATTTCGAAGGGTATGTGTTCGAAGTCATACTCGAGGAGGCCAACGGGCTTCTCCTCGACGTCGCGGTGGATCGCGAGACGAGCACCCTGGACTTGGATGCGAACGATCTCCAATGGGACTCCGCTCACATCGAGCTGAACTTCCATGGAGTTGCGTACGACGACCAAAGCCTACTCAAGCTCGACTTGCTCTTCGCACGCGTACCGCCGATATAGGCCTACGTCGCTGCGACGCGCTCTGCGTCAACTACGCTCGGCTCGACGAAAACGGCCATCGCATGCGAAACTAAGCAATGGCTTGTATGAACCGTCCCCATGGTCACCGTTGACGGCCAGTCCCAGAGTGTCCCACTGATCGATCGCCGGCGAGCTTCCTTGTGGATCTCCTTGATGGCCTGCCTGCTCGGCGCCACGGTGCTCATCATCCACGTGGGCAGCTATCCGGTCCTCACGTACGACGACGCCTTCATTTCGCTCCGCTACTCTCAGCGCCTGCTCGAAGGGCATGGGCTGACGTGGACTGACGGCCTCCCCGTTGAAGGCTACTCCAACCTGTTGTGGATCCTGGGTTGCGCGTTCCTGGCCGTCCTCGGCGTCGACATCCTCGATACCCCGGTGGTGCTCGGAATCGCCTCTTCGATCGCGGCGATCGGCGCCATGGTCTATGCGTTCGCACCGCGGAGTTGGAGCGACAGCTTACCGGCGTTCGCGGCGGCCCTGTTTCTCGCGGTCGCCGGCCCAATCGGGCTTTGGGCAGTCTCCGGACTCGAGGGCTGTCTAGTTGCAGCGCTCCTTGCCTGGGCCCTAGCGTTCCTGCGACCGCTTGCAGACGCCGCCGCCGTCGACACGAAGCGGGCGTTGGCCGCAGGCGCTCCTCTGGCGCTCCTTTGCTTGACCCGACCCGACGGTCCGCTGTTCACCGTCGCCGCGTGTGCCTTCATGGTGCTGTGGGGACGTTCGCCCCGCGCGTTTCGCAAGGCGTTGTGGATCGGGATCCTCCCGGGGATTGCGACACTCGGCCAGCTTGCGTTTCGATGGACGTACTACGGGGACTGGTTGCCCAACACCGCCCGCGCGAAAGTCGCATTGAGCGCCTCCCGGCTCGAAACCGGGGCTCAATGCATCGTGAACGCGGGTTCGTCGTCTTACGCGCTCTGGGCACCGGCGATGCTGGCCCTGTTCGTCGCCTGGCGAGACTCACAGCGGCGCCCACGCATCGCTCTCGTGCTTACGCTGTTCGTCGCATGGACTGCCTACGCGTCGACCACCGGATGCGAGTCGTACGGGTACCGAATGCTGATTCCCTCTCTCGTCTTGCTCACCTTCCTAACGGCAGAAGTCCTCGACTGGGCTCAAGCGCAAGGAGGCCCACGACGAGTCGCGGCTTGGCTCGGGGCCCTCGCCCTG